>JBFXBK010000027.1:0-43483 GCA_050183255.1 Polyangiaceae bacterium
GGGAAGCTCTACATCGACGACTTCAGCTACGACTACGCGGAGCAAGTCTGGCCAGACTTTCTCTCCTACTTCGTGCGCGCTGACGATTTCGGCAGCCAGACCAACTACATCTGCGGAGATGGCAGCAACACGTCGATCGGCTCTTGCAACGACTGGGACAGCGCGTACGACTTCGTGGGTATCCCTGGGGATCCGGACTTCGCGGGCTGGCTCGCGCTCCCCAGCGTAAACCCAAGCGGTACCATCCAGCTCGAGGGGGCGTGGAACAGCATCTACGCGCTCGGAGAGGGGCAAATCGGCGTCGATGAGACCGGTGCGCCGGTGAAGGCGAAGCCCAAGGTGTGGATGAGCGGTGACACACCCGCTCCGGATAGCCAGAACCCCGCGACTGTGTCCTGGGACTACCACTGCGGAAAAGTGCTGTTCACCGTGTACCACACCCACACGTCCAGCAGCAGCGGCAGCTATCAGCTGGCTCTGCAGGAGAAGATCATGATGTACCTCATCATGGAGATTCAGACCTGCTCGGATGCGCCGGTGATCAAGTAGTTCTCACCAGTCCCATGGATCCTCTCGCTCCCGTGTTCGTATAACGAAGGTTGCGGGAGGGTCCGACGATGCGATTGGCAGGATTGGCGGGGTGGTCCCTGGTAGGTGCGGCGGCTACCAGCGTTTGTACGTGGCTTTGGGCTCCCGTGGACGCCACGGCGAGCGCTGCCCATCGAGTCTCGCCAACGCAGGATGCATTCGTTGCCCCCCCTGAAGTGGTCGAGCTCAAAGGGCCGCTTCAGGTTCAGGCGCGCTTTGGGCAGCGGGTGCTCCCCGCGGGTCAGTCCTCCACGACCCAGCTCCTGATCGAGGTTAGCCCTGAAGACCGCCCCGGGGCGGATACCTCGCTCCCCCTGGATGTCGCTTTGGTCATCGACCGTTCGGGGTCGATGAAGGGGACGAGAATTTCTCAGGCATTGCGCGCCGCCCGCCGCCTGGTGAGCGAGCTACGTGACGGCGATCGGCTGACGGTCATCGCCTACGATGTCTCCGCCGAACAGTTGTTGGCGCCGACTCGCATTGACGCGGATGGCCGGCGCCTTGCGGAGGCGGCGCTCGGCAGCATCCAGACCCGCGGCGATACCTGCATCTCCTGTGGTCTGGAGAGCGCGCTCAGCTTGCTCAAGTCGAGCGTGGGCAGTGTGCCCCACGTCTTGCTCCTCAGCGACGGTGAAGCGAATCGCGGTTTGACCAAACTCGAGGATCTTCGGCAGCTCGGCGTGCGTGCGAAGCTCGACAACGTCTCGATCAGCAGCATCGGCGTGGACGTCGACTACGACGAACGGGTGCTCTCCGAGCTCGCGGCGGCTTCGGATGGCAGGCATCATTTCGTGCGCGATGCCACGGAGCTGGCCTCTGTTTTCCAGAAGGAATTTTCAGAGCTGGTGACTGCTCGGGCGCTCGAGAGTGAGCTGGTGCTCAACTTGCCGGAGGGGGTGAGGGTAACCCAGGTGTACGATCGCGCCGTGCAGCAACAGGGAAAGACCTTGCGGGTGCCCCTCGGGACCTTCACCGCAGGGGACAAGAAGACCTTGCTGCTCGATGTGGCGCTGGACGGCGCAGACTCTGGTCAGATGTCTCAGATCGGCATCGACTTGACTGCGAAAATTCCCCAGGGCAAATCTAGGGTGCCGCTCAGCTCGCATCTGGACGTCGGGGTCAAGTTTACCGACCAGGATGCACAGGTGAGCGCCATGGACCCTATCGTCAACGAACGCCTGCAGCGCACGCACACGCTCGGGGCTCTGCGCCAAGCGGGCGAGGCATACAAGGATGGCAACCTCGGTGAAGCGGAGAAGAAGCTCGACACGGCCTTGGCCGCCGTAGCTTCCGCCGCGGCCGCTCCGAACGCCGACCCCGAGGCCAAGAGTCGCCTGCAGAAGCAGGCACAAGACCTGAAGCAAACCAAGACTGGCCTGCGCAACGCTCGGGCGCAGTCTTGCGGGTGCGCTCCGGGGGACTTGATGTGCACCATGAGGTGCTCTTCCAAGCCCGGCTCCGGGGAAAAAGCAGCGGCCAAGCGCATGGAAGAGGTCGCGAATCCGTACTCGCGTTGAGGTCGCCCGCGGGTGTTTCCGCGCGAACGAGTCCGAGAGCTCCTAGCGCTGCATGACGCGGGCGAGCGCCAGGGCCTGGCCGACGGCTTGACGGCTCAAGCCGCTGTGTTCAGCGATACGTTCGACCGTCGGCTTCTCGTGGCCGCTTGCTTTCAGTTCCCGGGCGGCCACCAGCACGGCTCGTAAGTGAACGACCGCGCTTCCGGATTCACGCGTGTCCACCCGGCGCCCCGCGCCTTCGAGCGCGTCGATCAACGCTTCGATTTCCGCATGGGTGATCTGCGTAGCGCCAACGGCTTCACCAATCGCGTCGAGGGGCACGAGGGCTTTGCCTTCGCTCTCGCTGAGCAGCCGTTCGAGGATGACCTTCAAGTCCGGGCGCATCGGGGCAGGCTAATCGCGAAGCGTGCGCCGCACCACCGTGCGCCGGAGCATCATGCGAATCGTTTGCATGATTCGTTCGGATCATTCAGATGGTCATGAGGCAGAGATCCCGTCAAAGTGGGAGCATCGGAGGGTGCTTATGGCGGACTTGAAACGGGATCAGGCGTTGAATGACTGGGCTTTTGCGCGCAGCGCGCGGCTACAGGGGCGTTGCTTGGCGCTGCTAGTCGCTGCCGGGCTAGTCGGCTGCGGCGGCGAAGCGATGGGCGATCTGGGTACTGGTGGCGTGGGTGGAGCTGGCGGCTCTGGCGGCGGTTCGTTCGGTGGCCAGGCGGGGAGCAGTCAGGGCGGCAGTGCTCAGGGCGGCAGTGCTCAAGGCGGCTCGACCCAGGGCGGGCAAGCCGGAACCGCGCAGGGTGGTCAGGCTGGGACGGCTCAAGGCGGGCAAGCCGGAACCACCCAGGGCGGTCAGGCCGGAACGGCGCAGGGCGGCCAAGCCGGCAGCTCTCAAGGAGGTCAAGCTGGCGCAAGCTTCGGTGGAGCTGCCGGTGCCGGGGGCATTCCGGCGTACAGCGTCCAAGGCGAAGTGGTGTGCGATTTCTGCGGCACTTGGGTCACCTGCTGGGACCCTTCTGTGGTTCCTGGGGGTGAGGGTGCCACGTTGGACGAGAATGGTTGCCCCGACTGGCTGGACACGACGCGCACCCCGAATTTCTGCCAGGATAACTGGATCGACTACTGGCACGACCCCGCGCCGTTCAATGGGAGCTGCTGCTACCAGTCGATGTACGCGTGCGGTGGCGGACGGCCCTTCGTCGTGAGTGACGAGGCGCGTGTGGCCCCGGTTGTGCCGCGCGGAGATTGGGTTGGCGAAGGTGAGCCCAGTTCCGCCGGCGTTCCGTTGAGCATGGCGGCTCGCTTGGTTCAGCAATGGATCGACGACGCCCAGATGGAGCACGCCTCGGTGGCTGCGTTCGCTCGGCTCACTTTGGAGCTGATGGCGTTCGGGGCTCCTAGCGACCTGGTGCGCGACTCCCAGGTCGCTGGCCTGGATGAACAGCGTCACGCAGAAGTTTGTTTCCGTATGGCATCGAGGTTCGCGGGCGTTAAGCTCGGTCCGGGGCCGCTCGAGCTCGACGGGGCACTCTCGAAGCGTGGGCTAGTGGACTTCGCCTGGTGCACCTTCGTTGAAGGATGCTTGGGTGAGAGCATGGCCGCGCTCATCGCAGAGGCTGGAGCCGAGCTTGCCCAAGATGTCGAGACGAAGCGTGCGCTGAGCGGGATCGCGGCAGACGAGTCGCGCCACGCAGAGCTTGCGTGGAGAGTGCTGGCGTGGGTGCTCCAGGAGCTCGAACCCCAGGCGCGCTCTGGGCTACTACACCGGATGCAAGATGAGACACGCCATCAGTTGCGTCGTCTGCTGGATTCGCAGGCGAGCGGCGAGCAGGCTGGTTCCCTGACGGAGGATCTCACCGCCTACGGTCGCGTTTCCCCAACGCAACAGATTGCCCTGCGTCGCGCGGCGCTCGAGCGCGCGGTGCTGCCCTGCATCGCCGCGTTGCTCGGCGAGGCCCAGCTGCGCGCTGCGTGAGGCGCGCGTCGCGGCCGACAACGCATGTGTGCGTCAAACTCTTGGCGCACACAGCGGTACGCACTCGCGCGCGCCAACCCGTGTGTCGACGTAGACTAAAGCTCGACCCCACTACGTCGTACTGCCGGTTTGAATGATCTGCGTTGCGAGCCACGACTTCTTGGGGTGAAGTGAGCGTTGTGGGGATCTCTAGGCGGCGACTGCTGAGCCAAGGCATCTTTGCCGGTCTCGTTTTGTGCGCTCCTCGTTTGGCGTTCGCTGACTCGATTCGCGTCCCGATTGACCTGCAGGTGAAGCTGCTCGCCAAAGTCGCCCCCTACGATCGTCACTTCAAGGCGCGCACTGACGATAGAGTAGAGGTGCTGATCGTGCGGCGTCCTGGGGACGCGCTCTCCAAGCGAAGCAGCGGTGAGATGGCGCGGGAGCTTGGGAAGCTCGACGACATCGGAGGTCGGTCGGTCCGCGTCCGCGTCTACGATTTCGAGAAGGCCAGTGATCTGCGTCGGATGATCGTCGATGAGCGCGTCGCGATCATCTACTTCACCCCGGGGTTTCAGGGGGCGTTGAAGGACATCGCTTCGGAGTTGGATGGGAGCGACGTACTATCAGTTGCGAGTGTGGCATCTGACGTTCCCGGTCTCGTGTTGGGCTTCGACCTCGTGTCGAGCAAGCCCAAGATGCTGCTCGACCTCCAGCAGGCCAAGCGCCAGAACGTTGCCTTCAGAACCAAAGTGCTCAAGCTCATGAAGGTGTACCGATGAGGCACAGGGCACGCTTCGTTGGTGGCCTGCTAGGCCTCGGCGCGTTGGTGGGTTCCGGCGCCGTGCGAGCTGAGGAACTGAGCGACCTGGAAGGCTTGCTGGAGGAAAAGGTCGTCACCAGCGCGTCTCAGTCCTCCCAGACGGCGCGCGCTGCGCCAGCGACGAGCATCACCATCACCGCGGAGCAGCTCCAGCGCTACGGCATCCGGACCATCGACGAGGCGATCCGTTTCCTCGCGGTTGGGGCTACGACCAACGAAACGGCCCGCCAACCTGACTTCGGAGCTCGAGGTGTACTGATCCACTCGGACCGCAACAACCACGTGTTGATCCTGGTAGATGGGCACACGACGAACGAGCAAGTGTCGGGCTCAGGTCAGTTAGACCGAGCGATTGGCGTGCCGATTGAGCTCGTGGACCACGTCGAGGTGATCCTCGGCCCCGGCTCGGTGCTGTACGGCAGCAGCGCGATGCTCGCGGTGATCAACGTCGTGACCAAGCGCGCGGAAGACCATGACGGTTTTTTCGTTGGAGCCGAGAGTGAGCCGTTCTCGTTCTACCGCGGAACCGTTGGAGTCGGGCGCAAGCTGAAGCTGTTCGGGGACGAGGCGTCCTTCACGCTTCAGCTAGAAGGCTACCGCTTCCACGACCCCATCGACTTGCCGCGGGTGAATGCGGGGCTCGATGCGGTCAATGGGCAACCGATCCTCTGGGGCGGGACATGGGAGCACAACGAGTACACCGGAGGCAGCGCCTACGGAAAGCTCGACATCGGGCGCTTCCGCTTCACGTTGCGGAGCGGGATGGTCGACCGCAACAACCCGCTGGTCATTACGGACTTCGACAACCCGGATCAAGGCGACCGAGATCGCTGGCTGTCCCTCGACGCGAGCTACCGACACACCGTGAGCAGCAGAGTCGAGCTTGGTGCGCGTCTCTATGGTGACTCGAGCGACGAACAGCTCGATCAGCGGAGCAGCTTCCCTCAGTACTGCTTGCCGGGTCAAACGACGGGTTGCGATACGGCCATCAAGGGGCGTGCCATTTCCGCAGGGACAGAGCTTCAGGCCCGCTTCGACTGGCTGGGGGATGGCAGCTTGAAGACCCTAGTGGGTGCCGACATGCGGGCGCGTCAGGTGGGCTTCAGCGTCGACACCGTCGATCACGACAGCCAGTTCAACTCGGGCACCTTGGCCTACTACGACGAGCTGGAGCAGACGCTGGGCGTGTACGCCCAGCATGAAGTCGAGCTGGGGGAGGCCTGGTCCGTCAACGGCGGTGCGCGCTTTGACACCGCGCCGAATTTCGACCCAGCTGTTTCGCCGCGCTTCGCAGTAGCTTTCGCGAGCTGGCCAGGCGCCACGTTGAAGGCCGTCTACAGTCGCGCCTTCCGTGCGCCGAACGCCTCGGAGCGCGCGTTCGAGCATCCTCTCTATGCCATTCGCGCGGGTGACCTCGAGGCCGAGACGGTGACCTCGATCGAGGCGAGCTATGAACAGCGCTTCGGAACTCAGCGCCTCCTGCTCAACGTGTTCCGCTCCCAGTGGGAGAACTTCGTGCGTCTGAGCCGACTGAGCGCAGCCGAAGAAGCCGCCGCGAAGGCAGACGGGCGGCTGCTCCCGTTTGCTCCTCAGGCTTTCCAGTATCGCAATGACGCGGAGATCGACGGCTATGGGCTGGTTGCGGCGTTTGATGGTTCCGTCGTTGCGGGAGCGTTGCGCTACGGAGCTAGCGCCACGATCTCTCACACGCGGCAACTCACCAGCGCCTCTAGCGACGGGAACGCGCTCCCCGCATCGCCGGAGATCTTTGGCAACGCCAACGTGAGCTACGCGTTTGGCGACAAGCTCCCAACGCTCGGCCTCGCAGGACACTACGTGGCCTCGTCCCCGGTGTTCGGTGTGGCGGAAGAGAGCTACCCAGAGCGCCCCAAAGGGCCCGCGCGCTTGGTGGGGCGTCTGACGCTCAGCGGAGCCATGCCTGGTGTGAGCGGGCTCAGCTATCGCGCGTACGTGCAAAGCGCGGTGGGTGATGAAGCGCCCATCTCCGTGAGCCCAGTTAATTCGCGTACCGCTGCCAACCCTGACCCTGTCGTGTTGCCACTGGAGACGTTCCGGACTGGCGTGGGGCTCGACTACAACCTGCCGTGGTGACGCGATGAGAGCCTTCCCGGTACTGTCTTTCGTATTCTGCGCCGTGCTCGCCTCAGGCTGTCTCCAGATCGAGCGCGTGCCCGATGCGCAAGTCGATGCTTCTGGCGGTTCCGCAGGGCAATCAAGCGACGGCGGGCTGGCGGGAGATGCATCGGACTACGACGCGGGTGCGTGTGCCAACGGGTGCATGGAGCTGCACCCGGCCGCACGTGATAAGTTCCAGGCTCTCGGGGCCTGTGTTGGGTTGACTCGACTGGGGCAATGCGCCGAGGCTTGTGTGGATGGTGCGACCGGTAACACGACGCCGAGCTGCTCCACACTTGGTGTCGTCGACCCGAGGCCAACCTGCAACGCCTGCGTGAAGGATACGTGCTGTGATGTCCTTGCGGCGTGCCTCGCTGACTCCGAGTGCTTTGCAACCTCGCTCTGTTCATCCAAGTGTGAACAGTGAGCTGTATTACCGCGGGGCAATAAGCTGCGGGCCCTCTCCCCCAAACCCGACGGCTGCGTGAGGAGAATAGACCGCGCCGCTGCGATTCACGCGTCGCGCTGCTTGCGACGTTCCAGTCGCTCTTGCTGGCGGCGCTTACCAGCCGCCCAGCGCTGATGATCTTCGTCCGTCTCGAGCAGTAGAGGAGGCACTTCCGTGGGCCTGCCGTCGTCGCCGATCGCGACGTAGACCAGGTGCGCCGTGTTGGTGTGTGTTACCTCCCCACGGATAGGATCCTCTGCGTTGACGTGCACGGTGACTTCGATCGCTGAGCGGCTGATGAAGTTGATGTACGCCTCGCAGCACAGCACCTCGCCAACCTCGACGGCGCTCTGAAAAGTCATCGAGTCGATGGCTACCGTAACGCATGGCCGCTGCGCGTGGCGCATGGCGCAGATCCCACCGGACTCGTCGACCAGCTTCATGATCAGCCCGCCATGCACCTTCCCCCAGGCGTTGGCGTGCTCTGGGAGCATCAGCTGGTGGACGCTGACCTGTGAAACTCGGGGGCTTTTTCCAGGTTTGTCGCTCATTGGCCCGGGAACCTATGCGGGATTTGGGTTTGCCACCAGCCGCCCTGTGCTACGCGTGCCGCGCGCGAGGCATGGATCTCGTTTATCTCATCGTCCTGGTCAGCCCGCTGATCTTCGTGCACGAACTGGGGCACTTCCTGTTTGCGAAGGCCTTTGGCGTGAAGGTGATCACCTTCAGCCTCGGTTTCGGGCCGAAGATCATTCGAATTCGCGGGCGCGAGACCGAATACTGCATCGGATTGATTCCGCTGGGCGGATACGTCCGCATGCTCGAAGCGACGAAGAACGACATCGTCTTGCCCGAGGATCGCAAGCGCACCTTCGAGTCCCTGGCGCTGTACAAGCGGATCCTGGTCGTGCTCGCCGGGCCGGTGATGAACCTGGTGTTTCCGGTGCTGCTCTACTTCTCGGTCTATGTGAGCAGTGGACCGTTCCTGCCGCCGACGGTGGGTGTGGTGCTGCCGGGGCACGCGGCCGAGGGCAAGCTGCTGCCCGGAGATCGCATCATGGCGATCAACGGCGAAGAGGTGGGGACCTTCGACGAGATCAAGCGCATCATCCATGACAGCCCGGGCAAGCCGCTGCGCTTCAAGATTTTCCGCGACAACAAACATACCGAGGTCGAGGTAACCGCAGAAGAGACGCTCGAGCGTCGCGAGCTCGATATGGTCGAGCGCTACGGTACCGTGGGGATAGGACCTAGCGCGCCGGCTGCGGTCATTGGCGTACCTGAGCCGGGCTCACCGGCACATCGCGCCGGACTTCGCACCTTCGACCTCGTGACGCACGTCGCAGGCAAGCCCGTGCGGCGCTACATGGACCTGGAGCAGGCACTCAGCGAGACGAGCGAGCAGACGGTCCCAATCACGTACATGCGCCCGGTGAGCGTGCCGAACGCGCTCGGTGGCTTGGCAGACATGGCAGTGTTCGAAGCGGGAGTCGTTGCGCTCACGCCGGATCCGAACGGAACCGACGTGTTGAGCAAGACCGGCATCGAGACCGCCGACCTGTACGCCGCCTACGTCCCGGAAGACAGCTACCTGCACAAGGCAGGGCTGAGGCCCGGAGACAAGATCGTGCGCCTGGATGGTGAGCCGGTCCCCGCTTGGTCCAGCTTTCGAGAGCGCGTGCTAGCGCAGCCGAACCAGCCTCACCGCATCGAGTACCTATCGGCTCGCGATGGACGCGCTGCGTCGGGCACCTTCCAGATGCGCCGTGAGGATTTCACTGACGAGCACGGGCAGACGTTTGCGCGCTACGTACTCCGGGTGAAGCACTGGACGCCGTACTCTCCGGAGGATCGTGTGGAGCATCCGCGACCGATCCAGTACGCCTTCAGCAAGGCGGTCGACGAAACGGTCAAGGTCGCTCGCTTCACGGTGGTGGCGATGGTGCGTCTGGTGCAGGGGCGCATCAGCTTCAAGAGCCTGTCCGGTCCGATCACGATCTACGAAGTCGCTGGGCAAGAGCGCCGCAAAGGCACCGACTACTTCATCTGGGTGATGGCGTTCCTGAGCATCAATTTGGGCTTGATCAATCTGTTGCCCATTCCGGTGCTCGATGGCGGCCATCTGTTCTTTTTCACCTTGGAAGGCATCATGCGGCGGCCCGTGCCACTCCGGGTGCGCGAGGTCGCTCACATTTTCGGGATGGCCGTGCTCCTGCTCTTGCTTGCAGTCGCGTTCAAGAACGACGTAGAAAAGCGCTGGGACGTGATTGCTGGACACGTGAAAGAGCTGGCAGGTTAGCGTGAGCAAGTCAGGCAAACCTGCGTCTGGAGATAGGTTGCCGCGCGGCAACAGGGCGGCTGCGTCTTCTCCCCGTTCTGCGTCTTCTCCCCGCGCGTCGTCTTCTCCACGTGCCGCGGCTGCGCCTCACGGTGGGCGCAGGCTGCCCAGCGCACGCGATGTGGCAGCGCGGGTGCTCGAGCGCGTGCTGAAGGACTCCGCGTTCGCGTCGGCCGCGCTCGACGCTGAGCTGGCTCGCTCCGAAGAGCTTGGGGCGCGTGACCGAGCGCTGGCGACGGAGCTGGTGTACGGCTCGCTGCGCACACGAGCTGCGCTCGAAGCGCGCATCGCCCGCCTCGCAAAGAAGCTGGATCCCAAGGACTACGTGCTCAAGAGCCAGCTGCTCCTAGCTGGCTATCAGCTGTTGCTCTTGGACCGAGTGCCGGCGCACGCCGTCGTCGATCACGCCGTGGAGGCGATCAAGCGCGCGCGTGGGCCACGGGTTGCGGGATTCGTGAACGCCGTGCTGCGGCGCCTGAGCTCGGAGAGCAAGCTTGACGCCGGTGATGCGGCGCTCGCGTCGTTGCCTGAATGGCTGAAGACCGCGCTCGAGCAGGCGCTGCCGAGTGAAGAGGTGCGCGCCCTGGTTTCTCCGGCGACCGGGGATCACGCGGGGCCGCTTGGGATCCGCGTACGCGTCGGCGTCGATCAAGCGCGACTGCCGGAGTGGCTGCGCGAAGTTCCGCGAGGAAATTGGTCGCCGCTGGCGCGGCGCCCGGGAAGTGTGGGCGACCCCCGGCGCCTCGAAGGCTATGGCGACGGCGTCTTCGTGGTGCAAGAAGAGGGCGCACAGGTCATCGCGTTGGCGGTGGGTGCAGTGCCCGGGATGCGGGTGCTCGATGCTTGCGCAGGCCGCGGTCAGAAGACGACGCTGCTCGCGGATCAGCTATTCAGCGGAGCGAACTCAGAGCTCGTCGCTTGTGACCTACACGGCAGCAAGCTCAAGGCGCTCAAGCAGGAGCTCAAGCGCCTGAAGCTGCCAGACGTGCAGACTCACGCCGTGGACTTCAGTCTAGGCACTGGGGATCTCACGCCGGGCTTCGATCGCATCTTGGTCGACGCTCCGTGCACCGGCACTGGGACGCTGCGCCGGCGTCCGGAGATCGCGCTGCGCCTGACCCTTGAGGACCCGACTCGCATGGCCGAACTGCAAGCCAGCATCGTGCGCCACGCGGCCGAGTTGTTGGCGCCGGAAGGTCGCCTGATCTTCGCGGTGTGCAGTGTATTGCCCGAGGAGTGCGAAGGTGTGCTCGAGCGCGTGAGTGACGTGCTCGAGCCGGCGCCCTTCGTCGCGCCGGAGCTCCCGTGGCTCGGCGCGGACTGCAGTCAACTGCGGCTGCTCCCGGGGGAGCACGGCACCGACGGCTACTTCCTCGCATGTTTGCGCAAGAGAGCGTGAGGCTTTCTTGCCTTGTGGCGCTGAACGGGGGAAACGATGCTCATGGCACAGCTGAAGCTGGAGGGCACGTTCACCGCATTGACCACGCCGTTCACGGCGGACGGCGAACACGTCGACTTCGAGGCGTACAAGCGCCAGGTCGAGCATCAAGTCCGGTCGGGGGTGAGGGGGCTAGTACCGTGCGCGACCACGAGTGAGACGCCGACGCTGACGGACGAGGAGCAGGTCGAGGTCATTCGGTGCACCGTCAAGATTGCCGCAGGGAAACTTCCGGTGCTGGCTGGCACTGGCTCGAACTCCACGACGAAGACGCTGAAGGACTCCCTCGCGGCGGTCGATGCTGGCGCTGACGCGGTGATGATCGTGATGCCCTACTACAACAAGCCCTCTCAAGCGGGCATGGTGCATCACATCGAAGAGCTCGCGCGTCAGCTGCCGTGCCCGATCGTGCTCTACAACGTGCCTGCGCGCACGGGCGTCGAGCTCAGCGTCGCGAGCATGTTGGCAATTCTCGATCGGTGCCCGAACGTGGTCGGCATGAAGGACGCGACCGGGAATGTGCTGTGGTGCCAGAGCGTGCTCTCCAAGGCTGGCGACCGGCTGAGCGTGCTGTGCGGAGACGACGCGCTCAGCATCCCGTGCATCAGCGTGGGGGCGAAGGGCCTCATCAGCGTCAGCTCCAACGCTATCCCTGAGCTGGTCGTTTCCGCAGTGGAGCACGCCCTCGCCGGGCGCTTCGACCAAGCGCGAGCGGAGCACCATCGCTTGCTCGATTTCCACGGCCTGATGTTCGAGGAGCCCAATCCAGCGCCCGTGAAGCTCGCCATGGAGTTGCTCGGACTCGGCAGCGCGATGACGCGCTCGCCCATGCTGCCTGCTGGATTGGCGGTGAGGGAGCAGCTGGTTGGGGTGCTGAGTGACCTTGGACTTTCGGTGGTCGGACGCGGCCGCTGACCTGCCGCAGTCGCAGTCCCCGCCGCAGTCGCAGTCCCCGCCGCAGTCGCAGTCGCAGTCGCAGTCAGTCGCAGTCCCCGCCGCAGTCGCAGTCGCAGTCGCTCCCGCGGTCCCGGCCGCAGTCGCTGCCGCGCTCCCGGTCACAACCACGGATGACGCCCGGCCCTGTCTTGGCTATGGAAGCGCCATGAAGCTCGCACTGCATGGCGCTTCCGGGCGCATGGGGCTCACGATCACCAAGATCGTAGCCGAGGCCGATGACATCCAGCTGGTGGGCGCGGTGTGCGGCGCCGAGGACAAGGCGCTCGGCAAAGACATCGGGGAGCTGGCGGGCGTCGGCACGCTGGGCGTTGAGTGCAGCGCAGACACCGCGTCTTCACTGCTGGGTGCGGACGTCGTCATCGACTTCTCGGTGGCTGGCGCGGTAGCGCCGCTCGTGAACCTTGCCGCGCGGCAAAAGGTTGCGGTGGTGTGTGGCACTACGAATTTGGATGACCGCGCGAAGCAGGCGCTGGACGCCGCGGCGAAGACGGTGCCGGTGATCTGGGCGCCGAACATGAGCCTCGGCGTGCAGGTGCTGGCGGAGCTCCTCGAGCAAGCGCTGAAGCGCCTTGGGCCGGCCTTCGACGCGGAGATCGTCGAGATCCATCACCGCCGCAAGGTCGACTCCCCGAGTGGCACCGCGACCCGCCTCGGCGATGTGGTGCGCAAGGTGCGCCCGGAGACTCGCGAGCTGCGGGGCCGTGACGGCGACGTGGGCGCGCGCACCAACGAGGAGATGGCGATCTTCGGGGTGCGCGGCGGCGACGTGATCGGAGATCACACCGTCTACCTGCTCGGCCCCAGCGAGCGCATCGAGCTCACCCACCGCGCGACGGATCGCGGTCTGTTCGCCCACGGCGCCGTGCGCGCCGCGCGTTTCCTCGCGGGTAAGCCCGCGGGCACGTATACGGTTTCTGACGTTGTGAATGGCTAGCGTCCCGCGCGGTCCAGGCGACTGCGCGTCGCGCCGGCGCGACGACTCACCTCTGAGAGCCGTCGCGCCCATAGCGCCATCTAGTTCTTCACTGCCTTGAGAGTGTCGGAGTACTGCGCCAACACGGCCCAGTACGCCTGAAGCTGCTTGAGCGTGACATTGGGCGGAGCCGTGAGCAGAACGGAGTTGAGGAACGTGTCCTTCGTGACTGCGGGATTGCGTGTCACCGCAGACTCCCAGCCGTTGCGGATTCGCACCAGCAGGCCGTACTGATTCAGCGCAGCCGTCTGCGCGTTGATGTACTGGTTCATGTTCGCCACCGTGGGGGTGAACGCGTAGTTGAAGCTCGGCGCGTTGTCGGTGGTGTGCGCCAGCTGGTTGATGATGCCCGCGAGGCGCTTTTCCTCCGTGACCACGCCATTGTCGATGATCGCCTGCTTCGACATCAGCGTGTTCCAGAAGGTGCGCGACTTGCCGACGGCCGTGTTCAACGCGTCGATCTGCTTGTCGAGCTGCTCCTTCTCCTTGGCGCCGTTGATCGCCCCGAAGATGGCGTCAATCCCCACGGCAGCGAAGATGCCGATGCCGGTTTCTCCAAGTGCACCTAGCGAAGCGCCTTCGATCACCGTCTCGGCGACGCCTTCAGCGACCGCCTCACCCACCGTCTCGCCGGTGATCTCGCCAGTGATCTCCGCCGTCGCGTCGACACCCGCTTCGGTGGCCGCTTCACCAATGGACTCGCCCGCCGTCTCGCCCGCTGCTTCTCCTCCCCCCGAGAAGAACTCCTTGGCGAATTTGCCTAGCTTGACCAGGCCGCGCAGCGCGACCAAGCCGCCCACCGCTTCATCGATCACTTCGGCCACGCTCAGCGGAACGGCCCCGCGGACTGGTGGCTCGATGGCATCTACCTGAGTCTGGAAGTCGGAGTACTTCGCGTCACTCATGGTGATGATGTTGGTGACGATCACCAGTGCGCCGTTGCCCGCAACCAGCGACTTGTAGCCTCCGAGGTGTGTGTTGAACACGTCCACCTCAGCCTGGATTTGATCCTGGAGGCTCACCGCTTCCGTGTGGAGGTTGTTCACCTCGTCACGACGCGCACCCAAGTGATAGAACCAATCGTCCCACGGTAATAGTCCCATAGTATTCCCCTGCTTTCTGACTGTGTTCGCCTAGGAGGCGCCATGGCGCTCCTCGGCCGTTCGCGCATCAAAGGTTGTGCGCGCTCGTTTCGGTCGCTGGTTGTTCTTGGGGGGGAGGCGCACCTCGGCCTGACCGCACCGACACGTGTGCGGTAGCAAGCACCCCAATCAGCCCAACGCAAGGAGCGTCAGGCGTGACGCGCGTTACCTCCAATTAACCGCGAGGTAACGCTGGTTTACTGGCCCGAGCTAGCTATTGGTAAACTTGACGGTGATGCTCTGCTCGATGAGTCCGAACGTCACCGTGTCGTTCATGTTGAACTCATTGTCGAGCTCTGAGCCTCGCTTGAAGATGAACTGTTGCTCCGCGATCACTGAGCTTCCATCCGCAGCATTCACGCTCATCCCGTTCAAATAGGGGTTCTGCGGCGTGCTGTAGGTGTAGCTCATGGACTGCCCGCGACTCAGCGAGAAGCTCTTCATGTCTAGCGTCTCTGAAGGACTATCGCCGCGGCGTACCTCGAGCTCCACAGAAAGGTCCTTGCCCGTGTTGTTGCAAAATAGCTTTGTTCCCATGTCTCCCCTCCAGTGGACGCAGCTCCGCCTCGCAAGAGCGCGAGCCGGTCGCGCGCCCGTGGTCTGTCGTTACAGGACAAAGGCGACCATCGAGCTGCGTCATCGCGCAGCCCCATGTCCCCCCTCTCGTTGTGGGCAAACCAACCGAGCACCAGTCTCAGAAGGCTCTCCCGACTCCCCATCTTCTAAGGGAGCGCTTCCACGAAGTCCATCCAAATCCGGAGGCGTATGTCGGATTTATTTCCGCAAAGAATCGTTACGCAACTTTGGAGTCTTTGGAGGCGAGCGGCCGACACAGACGTTTGGATCACTGGGTGGCGCGACTGCCGCATCACGGCGCGCGAATGGCGTGGTTGCCACTCTGGACTTCATTTCCTCAGGGCAACTAAGTTTGTGAGAGACCGATGAGCCAAGTGCACCTGTTTGACCAAGTCGACGCGGCGTTTGGGCGCTTTGATGTGCAGTGTCCTCGGGATGGGATCCGCCTGGGGTTGTATCTCGAGTTTCCTGGCGAGGCTCAGGATGTCCGTCGGCAGGAGCTGCTGACTGTCTTCGAAGCGATGCGGGACCTTGGAGAGGTTGAAGTCGGGTTGGTTTCTTGGACCCCGACGCACCCCAATTGCCGTTCCCCCGAGGAAGCGTTGGAGCTGCTTGAACGGTTCGGTGTGGGCGTAGCTACGGCGTGGCTGAAACGCGTCGAGCCGGAGGACCCTGAACACGAGGGACGATGCTGGACCTTCAGTCAGCGCGTCGAGCTGACCGCAGAGTGCGCGGCCTCACTGGCCGAAATTGTGTTGCTCGGCGACTTTGGAACCTGGAACGGCGTCGCCTGCCAAGTCTTCCTCTGGGCTCGCTGGCGACACGTCCTGTGCGCTTCTGGGATGACCGCGGCGCGGATGTGCTCTTCGCCGACGCGGCGACCTTGAGGCGTCATCGCGCCGCGTTCGCGCGGTTTGAGGTGGTGGAGGGCACCGCCAAGCTGTTTCCCGATACTCCCACGCGCTGAGCGCCACCGTGATGTGAGCGCGGCTGCGTTTCGGCGCTCCTCACCCCCAAACCCGCAACAGAAACCGTCCGTACGGCTTCCAGATTTGACATTGCAAAGGCAGTAATGCAGATTACTGCACATGGCAGGGGACCCGCGTGCGCGGCTGAAAGACGCCAAAAAGGCGCTGTATGCCGAGGTGATCCTGGACGTCGCCGAGGCGGTGTTCGCGGACGTTGGGTACGACGACGCGAAGATGCAGGCGGTGGCCAAGCAGGGGCGCACCTCGCTGGCGAAGCTGTACGAGGTCTTCCCGAGCAAGGCTGATCTGTATCGGGCACTGCATCGGCGGCGACTCGAGGTGCTCATGCGCGACATCGCTGCCGCGGTGCATGGCTGCGATGAGGAGCCGCTCTTGCAGATCCTCCGCGCCCACACCGCGCACATTATTTTTCACATGGAAAACAAGAACTACCTGCGCATGCACCTCAGGGATCGCATCGCCTGGTCGAGCCCTGAGGGCCTGCGCTGCGAGGAGCAGGTGAAGGCCTGGGAGCGCGGGTTGCGCATGATGGTGACTGCCATCGACCTGGGAGTGGGGGAGGGGACCATCGTGGATGAAGACGCGGAGCTACTGGCGCGCAGCGCGATGAGCTTGCACCAGGTCGCCCTCGGGCTATGGGTCGATCGCGGCATGAAGCAGTCCGTGGAGCAGGTGAGCGAGGCGGTGCAGCGACAGGTGCTGCGCCTGCTTTGCCCTGCGGATCAGTTTGAGGGTCAGGAACGCCGGCTGTTGCACGGTCGACGCGCGCTGGCTCAGCGGGCAGCCAGATCACGGAGCGAAACTTCTGATGTCGCGATTAGCTGAGGAGCGATGACATGTCCGTATTTGTCTTGATGGGCATTGTGATGGGGATCTCCGGGCTGGTGATGACCTTCGGGGTGCTCGGATACAGGTGGTTCCCTGCTTCAATGAAGATCCATGAGAAGGAGAACTCCGTCGCGCAACGCGAAGGCTTGATGCTCAGCGTCGTCTTCAACTCAGCCCTCTCCACCGCGCTGCTCTGGGGCTGGGTGTATCTCCTCGAGGATACGCTACTTTACAAAACACCAGCCCCAATCTGGCGCATCGCGCTCGAAGCCGTCGCGGTGCTGCTGTTTTACGACTTCTTGTACTACTTCCTGCATCGCTACCCGTTTCACGAATGGAAGGTGCTGAAGAAGGTGCACGCGATTCACCACCGAGGGAAGTATCCGACGGCGCTCGATAGCCTGTATTTGCACCCCGTCGAGTCGATCCTCGGCGTCGTGGTGTTCAACTTGAGCGTGCTGGCGTTCGCGCTCATCGGCGGGATCAGCGTGTGGTCCTACGCTGTCGTGTTCCTGCTCTACACCCAGCTGAACATCATCGTGCACTGGGGGCTCAAGCTCAGGACCTTCCCCCTGAACCTCATCACGTACATGTCCGTGAAGCACGATCGGCACCACAAGAGCATGCGCGAGGGCAACTACGCATCCATCACGCCGCTGCCTGATCTGCTCTTCGGTACCATGGCTAGATAGCCGCTACTTCTTCAGACCGAGCTCCCGCGAGTCCTGGTGAGGCATTGACGTGCGCAGGCGCAAGCACGTCTCGAAGTCGTTGTCCTCGTCTTCGCCTGGAGGAGCGACGACGATCGCGCTGACTCGCGGGTCGCTGAGCTCTTGACCCAGGTAGCGCATGCGGGTGCGGCTCTTGACCGTCTGTGACGGCGTGCCCGATGCGCCCACCACGCCGCAGCCGATGGGGGGACAGTTCAAGAGCGCTAGGATGTTCTCCTGAGTGCCGAATGCACCGCGGGTGACGAACTCCAACGCGCCCGCCTGAACCGGAAACTCCGGATCGGGGAAGAGCTCCGTCCAGTCGCGCTGAAGCGTGCTGCGCTTGCCGTTGGCGTTCCCCGTGAGCACCCACATCAAGCCCGGCACGCCGTCGCGATCCCAGTCTTCGGCTCCCGTGGGTGTGGGACCGGGATGCTCCGGGTCTGGCTCACTGGGGAGCGGAGGCAACGTCTGCAGGTCTGGTCTCGCGCGGAAATCCGTCGGCAGATAGGTCATCCCCACGCCGCGCACGCTGTACCAGCGCTCGGCGCTGATTTCGCACTGATCGCCCACTTGCCGGCTGGTTCCACCGCGCGCGCCTTGGGTGGGGTGATCGGCGCGTGGGTTCTGATACAGGAGCGAGCGGATCCCGGCTTCGGTGAGGTTCACGTCGGCACTGCCGCTGATGATGACACCACAGAATAGGCCGCGAGTCACCGTGAAGGCGTCGCCGCTCTGGGTGTACTCCTCGACATAGTAGGTTGATGACGTCTGCAGGGCATTGACGACATTATCTATGGGGAAATCAAACTGTTGAATCGCCCACCAGCCAGTCAGATCACAGTCCTGTGCTGGGCGGCTCCCGGTGTGGCAGGCGCTGTCGCAGTTTGGGTCGGTGTCTGAGTCACACTCTTCCTCTCCGACGACCAAGCCATCGCCGCACACCGAGGCACACGCGTTGTCGGGGCACTCCCAGCCGGGTTGGATTTGGCAGTCTACGCAACCCTCGCTGGTGGTGTCGCAGGTCTCGTCGCCGCTGACTTCGCCGTCTCCGCACTCAGCGGCGTTCGGTGCGGGCAAGATGGTGTCTTCAGCGCAAGCGGGGACGAACAGCGCCAGCGCACAAGCGACTGCCACGGCGTGCGTTGACGCGCGGCTCTTTCCCCTCACCCCCATCGATCCTGACTCCGCCGACTAGGTTGTTGCTACTTGCCCCGTGGCTTCCAGATGCTTGCAGGTTAGCTCGATACCTTCAGCGACGCTGACCCGCGGCTCGTAGCCCAGCTCGCGCCGGGCTTTTTCGATGCTGAAATAGTGGTGCGTGCACATGTAGCGGATGGCGAAGCGGGACAAACCGTCTTCGGCGTTGAGCTTGCCGCCACGCAGCGTCTCGATCCCCTCCCGGATGGCTGCGATGCCGTAGACCAGCTGGTGCGGCACCTTGAAGCGCACCGGCGGCAGATGGAGGCGAGCGATCACCTGGTGCACGAAGCCCCAGAAGGGCATCGGCTCGCCGTTGGTGATGAAGTAGGCGCCGCCCGCGACGGGCGAGTCCACCCCAAGCTTTTCTTCGGCGAGTAGCACTGCGTCCACCAGGTTAGTGACGTAGGTGTAGTCCGATAGCCACGTGCCGCGACCGACTTGCACCCGCAGGCGCCCCGCCTTGGAGTGTGCGAGCAGTGCCGGGAGGAAACGCGTGTCCCCAGGCCCGAACACCACATGGGGCCTGAGCGCGCAGGTGGCGACGCCAGCCTTGCCGTTCGCCTTCAATACGAGCTTTTCAGCGGCGATCTTCGCGTCTGCGTAGGGGGCTTGCGAAATCGACGAATAAGGCAGCGCTTCATCGCCGTTCTCGATGTCGCGGCCTTCGTAGACCACCGAGCCCGAGCTGATGTAGATGAGCTTCGGGATCCCGAGCTTCTGACACGCCTGGAGTACGTGGCGCGTGCCGTCGAGGTTCACAGACCACACCAGGCTCTCGAGGTTTTGCTTGGTGTGCACGACGGATGCGTTGTGCACCACCGTGTCCACTCCTTCGAGCGCTGCCAGCACCTGAGCAGGCTTCGTGATGTCGACCTTGCGGTACTCCACGCCGTCGAGCCCGGGGTCGTCAGCGATGTCCAGTACCCGCACGGAATCGCCGCGCTCGACGAAGCCGCGCACGATGTGGCGCCCGATGAAGCCGAGCCCGCCGGTGACTGCGACCGTCTTCATGCGCTCGCGCCTTCGCTGGCGTGTAGGTAGAGGGCACCACCCGGCGCCGCTTCTAGGCGCGCGAGCTCCGCGTTGAAGTGCTGCGCGGGACACAAGAGCCGCAGCAGCTGGCGCTGTAAGGTGCCTACCACGCCCTCGATGTCCTCCTTCATGCCGCGGTCCATCCACATCGCGAGCTGGACTTGCTGCATCGCGAGCGCGTTACGCGCCAAGAGCTCCGGATCCTCATCGACGATGCTGCCGTCCTTGCGACCTCGCTTGAGGGAGCGAACCATCATGCGCAGGCCGGCCTCCCAGGCCGCTTGCTGCTCTTCGCAGCGCAGCCCCTCGGCGCTGGACCAGACGATGCGATCTTGGAGGTGCATCCTGAGGTACTCGACATGTTCCATGTGGAAACGTGTGTGCAGGCCATGGGCGAGCAGCAGCTGGTCGAGGGGGGCGATGTCGCCGGCCTGGCGGAGCGCCTGGGTGATCTCGCGCATCAACACGTCGAGGCGCCGCTTGTGAACCGCGCGGTACAGATCCCACTTGCCTGGGAACGTGGTGTAGAGCTTGGCGAGGCTAACGCCCGCTTCGGCGGCGATGGCTTGCACCTTGGCGTTGTCGTAGCCGTCGCTGGCGAAGGCCGCTTCGGCGCCGTCCAGGATGGCCTCCTGGATCAGCGCCTTCTGGGCATCTCTTAGCCTGGCTCGGGGGTCGGTGATGGTTGACACGAGAGAGCAGAATCGTAATGCTCTTGAGCAGAATGTCAATTCTAGTTGAGGAAGCGACAGTTTCTGAAGGGCGCATCGAGTGCCACTCGCCGAGCACCCGCGAGCACCTGGGGAGCGTGCCGATCAGCGACGCCAAGGCGGTGCGCGACGCTGTGCGGCGCGCGCGACGTGCGCAAGCTCGCTGGCGAGAGACGTCGTGCAAAGAGCGGCGCGCAGTACTGGCGAGCGTACTCTCCCGAGTGCTCGCCGAGAGCGATCGCATCTGTGAGTGCGTGATGCGCGATACCGGGAAGACGCGGGAAAACGCGCTCACCGGCGAAGTTTGGACCGTGGCTGCGAAGCTCCGCTGGACGCTCGATCAGGGTGAGCGCCACCTGAAGCCTGAGGCAGTTTCCACAGGGTTTTTAGCCCACAAGCGCGCGCGGCTGGAGTTTCACCCTTTGGGCGTGCTCGCGGCCATCGTTCCCTGGAACTATCCATTCCAGAACCTCGCGAACCCGATCATTCCCGCGCTCTTCGCTGGCAACGCCATCGTGGTCAAGCCGAGTGAGTGGGTCGCATGGTCCAGCGACCAGCTGATCGGGATCTTCCGCGACGCGCTGAGCGAGCGTGGCCATGATCCAGATCTAGTGCAGTTGGTGCATGGCTACGCCGAAACAGGGCAAGCGCTGATCGGGGCGGGAATTCAAGGGCTGACCTTCATCGGCTCGGGCAAGAACGGCCGACGAGTGCTCGCGGAAGCTGCCAAGCACGTGGTGCCGGTGGTGCTCGAGCTGGGAGGCAAGGACCCGGTCGTGGTGTGTGATGACGCCGATCTCGACTGCGCTGTCCCCGGCATGCTCGGTGGTGCGCTGATCAATGCCGGGCAAAACTGCGTGGCCGCAGAGCGCATCATCGCCCATGAGGCGGTGTATGACGACCTGCTTGAACGAATCCGTAGGGAAGTAGGTCGGCTCACTCAGGGTCCTTCCAGCCTCGACACCGTGGTCGATGTGGGCGCGATGATCACGCCCTTGCAGCTCGACCTCGTCGACGGCCTCGTTCAACGCGCCCTCGCACAAGGTGCACGCTTGGTTTGTGGGGGTGAGAGAGCGCTGGGCTCCCGCGGCGACTTCTACAAGCCTACGGTGCTCGCCGATCTGACTTCGGACATGGAGATCATGCAGGAGGAGGTGTTCGGCCCGGTGCTCCTAGTGGTCAAGGCTGCAGATGACGCTCACGCCGTGGAGCTCGCCAACTCGACGCCGTTTGGTCTTGGAGCCAGTGTCTTCAGTCGCGACGCGCGGCGTGCGCGCAGCATCGCCTCGAAGATTGACTCCGGCATGGTCGGTATCAACGACTTTGGCGGGCTCACGTACATGGCTCAGGGGCTGACCTTCGGCGGCGTCAAAGAGTCCGGCTTTGGGCGTATGAACGGCCGTGACGGCTTGCGCGCGTGCTGCAACGTCAAATCCGTGATCGAAGATCGCTTCCCCTTCAGTGTGCCGGCCAAGGTGTTCCCGGTGAAGCCCGGTGACTACGCGGCTGCGAAGGCGACCGTCAAGTTGCTCTACGGAAACGGGATCCGGCAGCGCTGGGCTGGGCTCCGCGAGCTGACACGGGCGCTGAGGAGCTGAAACGTGGAGAGCTACGACTACATCGTGGTGGGGGCAGGCTCCTCGGGGAGCATCGTCGCGGCGGAGCTCGTGCGCGCGGGAAAGTCGGTGTTGCTCCTCGAGGCGGGGCCGAGCGCCGAAGAACACCCGCAGACACTCGAGGCAGACGGATACAAGCTCACGTTCGTCAACGACGAGGTGTTCTACGACCGCTTCAGTGAACGCCAGCCTCACACCGGACAGGCGCGTGTCTTCATGGGCACTGGCAAGGTCGTGGGTGGGAGCGGCTCGGTCAATGGCATGGTTTACACCCGGGGCTCGCGCCAGGATTTCGAGGAGTGGCCCGAGGGCTGGCGCTGGCAAGACGTGGACTCCGATTTCCGTGCGGTGGAAGCGCGGCTGCGTGTGCGGCCTCGCCCAGCCACGCAGTGGACCGAAGCCTGCATCGGCTCGGCGGAGGCGAATGGCTTCAAGCGCTCACCTGACTTCTTGGATGGCAACTTCACCGATGTCATCGGCTACGAGGCCATGAGCTACGAAGGGGAGGCGCGCCGGAGTTCCTACGCCGCCTTCATCAAGGAGGACGACTTAGCGAGCGGACCACTCTTGAGCCTGCGCACGGGCGCCGCGGTGAAGCGCCTCGAGGTGCGCGAAGGCCACGCCACGGGCGTCTACTACAGCGATCGGGACGGCAACCATCAAGCACGCGCGCGCGCCGAGGTGGTGTTGTGCGCCGGGGCGCTCGAGACGCCACGCCTGTTGCAGCTGAGCGGCGTTGGGCCCGCCGAGTGGCTGCGCGAGGCGGGTGTGCCTGTGGTGCACGATCAGCCCCAGGTGGGACGGAACCTGCACGACCACCCCAACGTGCCAGTATTCTTCCGTGCGGCAAGAGACGTGGACAGCCGCTACCCGCAGCTCTACAGCTTCTACCGCACGCATCGTGGGAGCGACCTACCCCAAGGCCAGAGCGACACCTGCTATGTGTACTGGCCCGCGCCGTCAGCCATGAAGTACATGGTGCAGCGCATGTTGCCTCCGATGGTGCTGCCGCCCGCCCTGTATCAGACGCGCGTGAAGCACTGGGTTCGCAGCGGGATCGGGAGCCTGTTCGACCTCGACAGCGTCGATCGCTTCGTGGATCGCCTGTTCGGCATCATCGTGATCTTGGGCAAGCCGAAGAGCCGTGGCGAAGTGCGGATTCGCTCGAGCCGCGCGGAGGAACCTGCCGCCTACGACCCGCACTACCTCGAGCACGCGGATGACCTCGAAGTGTTGGTCCAGGGGGTGCGCAAGGCGCGGGCGATTGCTGCGAGTGGCCCGCTCGCGACCTGGGGCGCCAAGGAGGTGATGCCGGGGGCGTGGTGCAAGAGCGAAGCGGCGCTGCGTTGGTACGTGAAGCGCAACATGATCACGACCTACCACTTCGCCGGGACGTGTCACATGGGGAGCAACGGCTCCTCGGTCGTCGACACGCGGCTTCGCTTCCGTGGCTTGAAAGGGCTGCGCATCGCGGATGCTTCCGTTATCCCGTGGACGCCGGTATCGGCGCTCAATGCGCCGAGCATGCTGATCGGATACCGCGCGGCGCGCTACCTGCTCGAGGAGCAATCGGTTAGCGTAGCGTCATGATCGTCCTGGATGAGCCGCCGAAGTGGCGGATCCCCTGGCTGCCATACCCACAGCTTCAGCGCGTCGACATGCGAGGGAAGGTGTGCGTCGTCACAGGTGCTTCCTCGGGGATCGGGCTTCAGACGGCGCTTCGCCTCGCGGAGTGGGGCGCGGAGGTCGCCGTGATCGGGCGCCATCCGAAGCGCACTCCCGAGGTGTGCAAGGCCATCCGCCAGTACACCAGCAACCCAAACGTCAGCGAGTTCATCGCGGACTTTGCGTCCCTCCGGGAGGTCGCCGAGTTGGCTGAGCGTCTCGCGCGGCGCTACTCTCAGATTGACCTGCTGGTGAACAACGCGGGGCTCTGGCTGCAGCGCCGGGAGCTGACCCAAGATGGCTACGAACAGACCTTCGCCGTCAACCACCTGGCCCCGTTTCTGCTCACCACACGGCTCCTCGAGTGCCTGAAGGCGGCGCCGCGCGCACGGGTCGTCAACGTTTCCTCGCGGCTCAATGAGAAGGTGGAGCGCTTCAAGCTTGAAGACTGGCAGGTGACGGAGCGCCGCTACTGGGGGATTGAAGTCTACGGTCAGTCGAAGCTCGCCAATGTGCTGTTCTCCAACGAACTCGCTCGGCGCCTGTGGGCGACCAACGTGACCAGCAACTCGCTACATCCGGGTGATGTGGCGACGGCGGTCACTCGAGACAATGGCTTCCTCGACTGGGGCATCAACTGGGTTGGCAAGCGCTGGCTGCTCACGCCGGAGGAAGGCGCTCGCACGAGCCTCCACGTTGCGACCCATCCCAGCCTGAGGGATACCACCGGGCGCTATTTTTCGCGGCTTCGCGTCGCCAATCCGTGTCCCCTGGCGCACGACACCGCGCTCGCTAGACAGCTGTGGGAGTTGAGTGAGGTGCTCTGCCAGCGCGCCCTCACCCCCAAAAGTTCAGACGGCTAAAGTTTCCCTACGGCAGCGGCGCAGAAGTCGAGCAGGTAGAAGCCCAGCATGCTCACGGCCAGTGCCACCAGCAGCGTGTACTTCGCGCTCCAGCGCCTTTCCCCTTCGTCGATGAAGTAAAAGAAGGGGAAGCTCGCTAGGAAATAGGTGGAGTAGATGATCGAGCCGTAGCTCAGCATCGCGTCCATCTTCTCGTAGTAGAACGCACCCGCGAGCGTCGGGTTCGCCATGGCCTTCGTCTCGAGCCAGGCCCAGAAGTAGCCGACGCCGAAGATCGCCAAGGGGAAGCTGAGCGTCGCGAGGGGCAGCGCTGAAGTGCGGATGCGCCGCAAGATCACGACGGCGCTCGTGTGATAGGTCATGAAGTAGGCGTGGGTGTACAGGTACATGATGACTGGCACCTGTTGCTTGCCGCTGCCAACCAACGCCGAGTCGAGGGTCGTGGTGGCGTTAGGGAAGCGATACACCATGCCGAGCACATCGAAGAAGTACTCGGAGCCGAAGTAGTTCCCGTAGAAGCCGAAGACGAGGATGTAGAGGTTTGCCTTGAGCGCGTAGGAAGCGTGCCAAGGCGCGGCGCGGTCGCGCAGCCACAGCGGGCTCAGGAGCAATGGCCCAGCGACCAAGCTGCCGTGCCCCAGCAGCGCTAAATTCCCTGCGGTTTTTGCCCAGCCGGTGAGCATCATGAGCGCCATCAGCGCCATCCAGACCGGCGAATAGAGCAAGAAGAACTTCTCCGCCCGCGCCTTGTCGGGGTTGGCGGAGAACCAGCGCGCTTTGGTGGCGCTGGGAGCGGCGTCAGCCAATGAGGGCAATGCGCACCATGGCGAGGCCGTCACGCAGCTGCGTGAGGCGAGAAGCTCCCGTGCGCAGCTGACGGTGGCCGGGCAAGAGACCGCCACGGGCTTGCGTGTGGATCTTTTTCCGCATGGTTTGGCTGAGGAGCCCAGCGCCGGCCATCTCGAAGAACAGCGCCTTCACGTTGCCCAAGTCGAAGAAGTCGCGTTGCCAGCTCCACTGGTAGTTCCCTGCGTAGCGAAACCAGGAGCCTCCGATCCCCTCGACCTTGTACGGCGAGCCATCGGGGCGGTTGTGTGGCGCGACTTGGGTCCAGAAGCCGAGCACCTCACCGCGGCGGTCGTCGATCAGCGTGGCGTGGTAGGGATAGGTCCAGCCGTCGAGGCCTTCCATCTGGTAGCCGAGCGCCAGGTCGACGACCTCCTTGCGGCCGCTTGCCACGAACTCCTCGTTGGGTCCGATGTTCCAGGTGTACTCGCAGTCCTCGGTGTAGAACGGGCCGAGGTGTTTGCCCCAATCGCGCTCCTTTTCCGCGCAGTCATTTGCCTCCAGCCAGCGCCGGACCATCTCTTCGAGCTCTTCACGGGGGTACGCGGTCATGTTTTTGCTCTCACTGGTTCTGCTGCGGCCGCGGCCGCGTCGTCGCGATTGTCGATGATGCGAATAGCGGAGTTGGGGCACAGCCGTGCCGCCTTCCGGGCGGCGGTCAGCTGCGCCTCCGTTGGGTGCGCCACCTTCACTTCGCCCAGGGCGTCGTTGCCGTCACCGACGAAGAACAGCTCGGGCGCTTCCCCCATACACACGGCGTGCCCCTGACAGAGCTGCCCGTCGATTTCCAGGCGCCAGCGCGGCTTCTCGGTCTGGGGGGGAGAGAAGGGACAGCCCTTATCAGCCTGTTCGGCGCGTATCCGTGTGGCAGCAGCCGGGATTGACGCCTCGGGGCGGCGCCGGAAGCGAACGCGGCAAGGCGACTTGGGCTGCACGATCATCTGCGTGTAGTCGTCGTAGTAGTAGCTCTCTGGATCGACCAGCTCGAGATCCATGCGGCGGATCAGGGCAGCGATGATGGTCTTGATCTGGAACTGAGCAAAGGCATTCCCCGAGCACTTGTGCTTGCCGCCGCCGAAGGGCTGGTAGGCGTTGAGGTTCTTGTCCTCGCCGCGCTCGGCGGAGTAGCGATCTGGATCGAACGCTTCGGGGTTTGGGAAGAGCTCTGGGATGCGGTGGGTTACCGGTGGTGCCACGCACACGTATTTCCCTGCAGGAATGTGATAGTCGCGGAAGGTCAGATCTTCGAGCACCTTGCGTATCAAGATGATGAGCGGCGGGTGAAGTCGGAGCACCTCGCGGAGCACGCTGTCGAGTAGCGGCAGGTGACGCAGGGACTCGAAGCTGATTTCCCCATCGCTCGCATAGGCGGCGTCGACCTCCGTCCGCACACGCTTCAAGAGCTCTGGGCGCTTGAGCAGCTCGAGCACGACCCAGGCGGTGGTGCCGGAGCTCGTGTGGTGTCCGGCGAACATCGCGCCAACCAGCATGCCGGTGATTTCGTACGGCGTAGGGCGAGAGCCGTCTTTGTAGCGACTGTCGATCAACGACTGGAACATGTCGGTGCTCTTGGTCGCCTGCTTCTCTCGCTTGGCGATGATGCGCGTGACCTGATCTTCGAGGCGCTTGCGCGCGCGGTCCCGACGCTTGAACGCGGGCAAGGGGAGGAACGGGTGGATGTAGGCGATGGGCTGAACGCCGGCTTCGAGGTCGTGATAGATCTGTGCGAACTCCTTGGTGAGTTCGTAGCGGAACTCGGGACCGAGCAAGCAGTGGCTCGAGGTGTAGATCGTGAGCTCTTTGGTGAACTCGGTCAGATCGACGACCGCTGCGTCTTTGAGCGGCTCGAGCAGGCCTTCGACCTCACCCACGATCTTTCCCGCGTAACTCCGCATGGATTTGTCACGCAGTGCGGGCATCAGCATGCGGAGCTGCTGGTCTTTGCGCTCTTGGGGCGCGTCGAACACCACGCCCTTGCCGAAGATCGGCGTCATGAGCTTGTAGGCTGCTGACTGATCGAGCTCTGCGTCGGTGCCTCGAAAGAACAGCTCGCTGGCTTCGTCGCCCGTGAGCAGCACCATGCGTTGGTGGAACATGCGGAACTCCGCGATGTCCCCGAAGTCAGCTCGCACGCGCCGCATGAACTCGAAGGGGTTCTTGCCGAAGGGCACCATGTGCCCGATCAGTGGAAGCGCCCCCGGAACCTGCGGCGGATCCCTCATCGCGCCCGGCATGGGAGGACGCTATACGACTTTACAGATCGGATCAACTTGTAAGGTTTGGTCCAGCGTGCAACATACCGTGAGCATGGGAAGTCGCGCGAAAGCACCGGAGCCCCGGGACACTCAGGCCCGCGTGCTGGAAGCAGCGGTGCGCTGCGTGGAGCGCTGGGGCATAGAAAAGGTGAGCCTGGGAGACATCGCGAAGGAAGCGGGGGTCACTCGCCCCACCGTGTACAGCTACTACGACAGTCGGGATGCGGTGGTCGCTGCGGCGCTGCTGCAACGTGGCTACGAATTCGGTGAGCGCATGAAGGCCCACTTACGCGGCTTTGGCGGCGCGGAAGAGCGCCTGATAGAGGCCGTTGTCTACGCGCTGGACAAGTTACCCAAGGAGCCCTACCTGACGCTGATCACCGACGCGAGCCTGGGTGAGATCGTCAAGAGGCAAGCCTTGACGTCGCTCGAAGGGCAGAAAATCTGCCTGGAAATTTTCCAGGTGATCCTCGAGCAGCGGGAGGACTTGCTGCCCGAGCTGCCCGAGATCATCGAAGTCAGCGTACGCCTGCTGCTCTCGATGCTGATGGTCAGCGGTCCGAGGCGGCGCAGCAAGGCGGAGCTACGCGCGTTCTTGAAGCGGCGCTTGGTGCCGGCGGTGCTGTAGCGCTACCGCAAGCGCCCGGCGGTCAACGAGCCAGTCGTCCAGTCCGCCCTGTCCACCTGGAAGTGCTCCAGCTCAATCCCGCTGTAGTAGCGCTGGGTGCGCCCATCGTGGATCAGTCCAATCGCGCGCGCGACGTTGAGGGAGCGCTCGTTCGGTGGCTCGACCACGGCGTGGAGGCGATCGAGCCCTAACGTCTCGAAGCCGTAGCGGAGGAGGCCGCGGCCCCCTTCGCTCGCGAAGCCACGACCCCAATGGGTGCGACGCAGGTGCCAGCCAATCTCGATGTCGAAGGTCAGGCTGCCGCTGACGCCGGGCAGCGGCTTGAGCAGCAGGTTGCCCACCAGCTCGCCCGTCTCGCGCTCGAAGGTTGCGAAGCCACCCATGCCGCGCGGAAACATCTCGTTGCGCTGCTGGATGCGCTCGAGCATGTCGCGCATGCCGTCGAGGCCAAGCACCGGCTCCATGCCGATGAAGCGCACCACCTCTGGATCGCTGTATAGCGAAAGGCCAGCGGGGGCGTCTTCGAGGCGCCAGGGGCGAGCGATGAGTCGCTGCGTCTCGAAGACGATGTCCGTGAGGTTGGAGTTCATGATGCTTGGCAGGTTGCTCGCTGTGCGCGCTACTTGCTTTCTTTGGCTTCGTCTTCGTCTTCGTCGTCGGACTCTTCATCGTCAGACTTGTCTTCGTCCTCGTCGTCAGACTTGTCTTCGTCCTCGTCGTCAGACTTGTCCTCGTCCTCGTCTTCGTCCCTCGAGGGCTTCGAGGTCGCGGTCTCCGGGGCTGACTTCTCGTCTTCTTCCTCGTCGTCCTCGTCTTCGATTTTCGGTGCCGGCTTCTTCTTGATCTTCTTCTTGCCGGTCTTCTTTTTCAGCTTCTTCTTGCCGGTCTTCTTCTTGCCGCTGGCCTTCTTGGCGGTCTTCTTCTTCGGGCGAGCGTCGTCGTCCTCGTCATCCAGATCGTCCAGTTCTTCGTCGTCGAGATCCTCGTCGTCGAATTCCTCGTCCAGATACTCTTCCCGAGCCTTCCAGCCGACCGGCAGGCGGCGGTTGAGCGCCCAGTAGATCCCGTAGAAGCCGAGCAGCATCCCGGGGATGCTCAGGTACTGACCCATCGTGAGCCCGGCGCTGCGCATGTGGCCCATCTCGGACGTCTGGTATTCCTTCCAGAATTCCACGAGGAAACGACCCGGGAAGTACATCGCGAAGAAGATCGCGATCAGGAGGCCACGCGGGCGCTTCTCTTTGCCCGTCTTGCGGTCCGCCAGGTACAGGACCAACAGGATCACTAGGCCGAGGGCGATCTCGAACAGCTGCGTCGGGTAGCGGAAGGGAACTTCCTTGCCGTCGGCGACGAGTTGGGCGTCGTAGCGCGGGAACTGCACACCCCAGGTTTGTCCTGGCACCACGCGACCCACGATTTCCGAGTTCAGGAAGTTGCCGACGCGCACCAACGTCGCGCCCAGCGCAGCGCTGAAGGCAAAGCGATCCGCACCCTCCAAGAACGCGATGCCGCGCCGCTTGGTGAAGATGAACATGGCGACGATCAACCCCGCGACGGCGCCGTGGCTCGCCAGGCCACCGGTCCAGATTTCCAGAACCCACATGGGGTTCTGCATCGCTTTGTCCAAATCGTAGAACAGCACGTGGCCCAGGCGGGAGCCGACGAGCACGCCCAGTACGCCGTAGACGATGAAGTCACCGGCGTCGTCTGGGTCGCCACCGCCTCGCACGATCTGCCACTTGAGGAGCGCGTATCCGCCGAGAAACACGCCCACGAACAGCAAGCTGTACCAGCGGATGGGGATGTCGGGCTGCATGTCGCCCCAAACCAGCGCCGCGTAACCAGCGACGCCGGCCACCACGAGACCGAAGATGGGGGACATCTTCTCGCGGATCGAGATGACGGCCGAGATCAAGCCCAGCGCGACCACGACGAAGAGCACGTACTTCAGGTCGAAGGGCAGGTGGATGCTGATGGCGATGGGATCGTGGTCCCACTTGAAGCTAGGCACTTGGACTCACTTACTGTGTTGGGCGGAGGGGTCCGCATTCGTTTCCGCCAGCATGAGGCGAGGCCTGTTTCTGACGGCTTGGTTGGGGGTCTTCGCACGGATGCGCGCGCTGGGGGAGACAAAGCTAGTGCGGGCATGGGGCCACGCGAGAGCGCGGCTAGGATAGCGGATTGGTCGCGCCAGAAAAGTTGGGGAAAATCGCGTGATTTCAGCGGGTTATGGCTCCGGCGGTGGAGTGGGCTGTACGCCGCAGCAGGAACGCGCGGCGGCCGACCGGCGCACCCATCGACCAACAGCGTCGAAGGCCGACCTCAGCTGAAGGCCGGCGAGCAGTGCTCTGCCCGGGCGCTCAGGGCCGGGATGTGTCACCGGCGCCGAATTCGACCTCGCGAGCGGCGTGGAAATCACGCCGTCCATCGCGGGGCTGCGCTGGGCGCGTTCTTTGCGACGGTGCGGTGCCGGCCTCGCCGCACTACTGTGTTCTGAATCCTCGCGGAGTCGGACTCAGTACACGCGGAGGGTCTGAACCACGCGCATCATCTCGTCGTCGATCGACTTGAGGGACTTGCCCTGGTAGACGACCTGCACCAACAGGATGCGATGATCGCTCCGCACCAGGTATTCCCGGGTGTTGCTCATCAGCGGCTCTTTGGGCGCATCGACGGGGCGTTGCACGTTGTAGGCGCGGCCCTGGGCGTTGTAGGTCGACATACCCACGCCTTCCCCGAGGATCTTCCCGCCCTTCTTCTTCACGTCTTCTTCGTAGTGACCCATGATCACACGCCATGGGTCCCACGGGGACTCCAGGCGTTCGTAGATCGCGAACATGTACTGGTCGGGGCTCATGTACTCGATGAAGCGGCCCTGAGGCTTGTTGCTTGCCGAGCGGATTTGCCAGTTCTTGGGGCGCGAGAAACGTACCTTGGAGCCGAGCACGCCAACGCCGATGAATCCCGGCTGCTTGGAGGCCAAGTCGAGGGGCGGATACGGCACCTCGAAGCGGCTCAGGTCCGAGTCCGAGAGCTGGTCGTAGGCGTAGAAGACCTCGTTCTGGAACGCGAGAGGTTCCGGACCCGAGGCGCAGCCAGTGCCTGCCCCAACCAACAGGAGGCTTGAAGAGGCGAGTGCCCAACGGGTCAGCTGCCGACGCACGCTCATGACTGAAGCGTAATCAGTCGAGCAAAGTCAGGCCAAATTGTTGCTCTCCCCCCCAGCAAGCCCGGGACCGGGAGGCGGCTCGACGAAGAGATTCGCCGCTTTCTTCTGTTGAGGCTGCGCCTCTTGGTAGCCTTACTACGTGCGTTTCTCAGTGCGTGTCTGGGCACGTTTGGTGCTGCTCTCCGGCCTCGGCTCCGTGCTGTATGGCTGTGGTGGTCCGAGCCAGGCGGTTTATCTCACCGAGACCAACCGCGACTACGCGCGGGAAAACACCGAGGGCTTCGACGAAGAGTCGGGCAGCATGAAGCCTGGCGGCGTTCGGCTGAACCCCAAGGCCTGTGAGGGCTACGATCTCGAACCCGATTACAAATCGCTCTCCTACCAGGAGCTCGTGCAGTTCCTGCAGCAGCGCGGCTTCAAGGTGAAGGTCACCCAGCGCCGCGCCGACCTGGTGTATCTCGATCTCACCGGCAAGGGCGACACCGTCGTGAGGCTACGCGTGGCGACCCTGGGCGATGCCCAGGAGGCGGGGCGCGATCTGCATCAAGCCATCCTGGAGCATGGCCCGGGCACCTGGGGCGTGCACCGCTCGAACCTCGCGGTGCTAGGCCCCATCGGCAACACCGAAAAGGTCGTGTACTTCGCGGTGCGCTCGAAGCTCGCGTGCTGGGGTGAGCTGATGATCGCCGGCCGGGATGACCTGTTCGTCATTCCCGGCGGATATCAAGAGCTCTGAGTCGACGCGCTATTCGCCGCCCATGGCGCGTTCTGCGGCGCGCTTCGCGCGACGGCGGAGGTCGATCAGCAGCGACTCGTCACCCGCGATAGCGCCAAAGGCGGTGCGCGCTTCCATCTTCTTTCCGCTGCCAGCGTAGGCTTCGGCTTCTCCCCAGCGTAGCTGCCAGGAGCGCTTGGTGATGTCCTCGACGCTTTCGGCGTCTTTGAGGATCTCGTCCCACTTCTGCAAGCGCCCCAGCTCAGACCAGAACTCGCTGCGCAAGTCGTCGTCCTGTGGTGCCAAGGCAATTGCCTTGCGGAAAATTTCCAGCGCCTCGTCATCCTTGCCCAGGCGCAGCATCGCCCGACCCACACTTCGCCAGGCACCCGCGCACTCCGCGTGGCTCTCCGCGAAGGCCTTCAGATCAGGCAACGCGGCGAGCAGTGGTTGCAGCTCCTCGCCGGTGGAGGGCCAGTAGCGCAGCGTCAGCGCGATTTGATCGCCGGGATCCTTCTCCAGGGCTCGATCCAAGAGCCCTTTGCCCTCATCGCTGTAGGCACCGACGCATTGGGCGAGCTCGACCAACATGGCGACCGAGTCCGGGTGAGACTCGAGGTACTTCTTGGCTTCGTCTGCTGCGTCGTCCCGCTTCAGCGCGCGCAAGGCAGCGACGCGCGCGGCGGCGGCGCGGTCCTGACCGTCATCGAGCTTCAGCGCGCGGTCCGCTGCGCCGATCACCACGTCATAGCGTCGATCCATCTCGTGGTACGCGATCTGCTCCAGGTAGTACTCGACGCTGCGGTCGGTCGAGCCCCACAGATCTTCGAAGTAGTCGAGCACCGAGTCGCGACGCACGTAGGTGAGGCTCGCGGCGTCCTTCGGATCTTCGTAGACGCGGGTCAGCACCCCTGCGGTCACGAGGCCGTCCATCGCCGGCTTGCAGTCGGGCTTGGCCTCCAACGCATCCGCGAAGTGGTTGATCGCGTCGTCGGTCTCTTGCAGCGCCATGTGCACGTTGGCGCGCGCCACGTGGTAGTCGGGGTCGCCCTTACCGACTTCTTCGATGCTCTTGAAAGCCTCGAGCGCTTCTGGGTATTGCCCTGAGGCAGCGAGCGCCATCGCGAGGTTCAGCTTCGCCGCGCCGTCTTCTTTGTCGACGCGGGTGATCATCTTGAGCGCCTTGATCGCGGCCTCGCTGTCACCTTTTTGGAAGGCCTTCTGTGCCTTGTCCCAGTGCATGCCCTTGGCGAGGAACGCGTCGTAGCGCGAGGCCAGCTCGTTGTTCTGCTGGCGCCACGAGCCGGACACCTCTTGCATGAACTTGCCGATCCAGGTTCGCACCTTCGCGCCGTCGAGTCCCGTGTCCGCGAGGCCTTCAAACTCCTCTTTCGGAACCGGGATCTGCATCGGCATGCCGTTGCGTTTAGCGACCTTTTCTTCCAGCTTTACGTATGCCCACTCGCCCATGGTCGCGAGGTTAACGCGGAGTCGCCAGCGGTGGGGCGCTGAATGCACTGGGGCGATTTCAGCGCTGATTTATGCAGTTCGGGCGCTCGATCAAGCTCTGGGTTTGGGGGTGAGGCGCGCCCGGCCTGCGCTAGTTTTGCAGCGAACTACGGAGACAGGACACTAGGGCCAGTCCGTGCTGCGCCCAAGGGAACGGCCGCTCACGCGCCCGTACAGGTCGTCTCCGACGCACTCGACGCGGTTGCCGCGCTTCAGCACGCACACGTGATCGTTGCCGATCCCGATGTCGTCGATGTCTCCTCGCAGTGTGCCCAGAGTCTTGCCCTTGTTGGACTTCGAGCAGCGCAGCTCGCGTGTGCCTCCGCCTTCACTCAGTACGCAGGCGGGGATCGCACCGCGTGGGGAAGCAGCGTCGATCTGCAGGGCTTTGCCGCTGACGTGTGGCGGCACCTGGTTGCTCCAGTAGCTGATGCACTCCGGGTGGCCGGCAGCGATCAGGCACAACAGTGCACCTCTCCCCCCGATCGAATCGACGCGCTTACCGCTCGAGATGGCGCGGGTCAGTATCGGATCTGCGAGCAGCGCGGAGCTGCCCCAGCTGATCAAGGTGCCGTCGGACTTGAGCGCCACGGCCCAGTCTGGGCCAAAGACGACTTGTTTTAGATCTAAAGCGTTGATGCCACCGGGGGGCGACGTGAGACCGCTCCAACCGGCGCCCCAGCAGACGACTTCGGGTCTTGGTGAGTGACGCCAGGCGCAGCCGCCGGCTTCGTCATGCAGGGCGAAGTCGTCGAAGCGACCTGCTGGCGGCGTGCAGGCGGCCTTCGAGTTGCACGCGCCCCAACAGGTGAGTGCGCCGTCCGAGGCGCGGAGTCCACACGCGAAGCGGATGGCGCTTTCGATGCGCGTCAGCGCGACCTTCGGTGCCGGCACCATGGGCGGGCTCACCGAGTTGTCGCCACCAAAGCAGCGCGGCGTGCCGTCCAGCTGGAGCAAGCAGGTGTGCGTGCCGTTTACTGCCAGCGCCGTTGCGTCGTAGGTCTGCCGGTTCGGCCCCTTGCTCTTGCAAGCCAGGACCGCTGCGGTTAGCAGTATCAGCGAACAGAGCACGGTGAAGCGGGGATGCATCCGGGGCCAGCAGCCTGATACGCGGTGGTTGCTCGGACCTTCCTTCGCCACCGCGGGGTATGGCGACCCCGAGGGGGCGAGCTGTCGGTGCATCAACAAGACTCTCAACTCACGGACTCTTTTTCATTTTCCGTGAGGAATAATTGCCAGGAGGCTCGCGCCTCCGGCCCAGGCACGCGTCAGCGCGCCTCCAAATGGCAGGTGATCCGAGCGTCCGTCTCGACTCGTGTTCCACCCAAGCTCCACGCTCGGGCTGTTTCTGAAGCCCATGCGCCTCCCAGCCACTCTCGCAGCCTGTCTGTTCGCATGCAGCACCGCGTGCGCGCCCCGAGCGCCCCAGAGATCGCCTACGCTGAACGCGAGCAGTCCTGCTCATGCAAGTGTTGAGTCCCCACTCCAATCAGGCTTGCCAGATCAGCGCTTCTCGGATGACGCGCTTGTCGTTGGGTCTAGCGTCGATCGGGAGAAGCTCAGAAGCGCCGCTTCCGACCTCGAGGCCGAGCTTGCTCCGCTGATCAGCGACGCTCCAGGCGCCGCCATCGGGCTGATCGATCGCAACGGGCTTGTCGTCTCCATTCTCAAGGGCAGCACGCAGGCGGCAGGCGGTACTCCAATCTCCCTGAAGACACGCTTCGAGGTTGGCTCTGTCACCAAGTCCTTCACCGCGAGCGCCGTGCTCGCCCTGGTGCAGCAAGGAAAGCTCAAGTTGGACGGCCCGGCGGACCAATACCTGCCAGCGCTGGCTGGCGTGCGCTACCCCAGTCTCGATTCTCCCCGCATCACGCTTCGCCACCTGCTCACGCACACGTCGGGGCTACCCCGCGTTGGACCTCTCGATACCACGCACGACCCGGGCGAAGCCGAGGTGCTGCAGAGCTTGGATGGTTTGGCCCTGGTGCGTGCGCCGGGCACGCTGTCAGACTACTCCAACCTGGGCTACATCGTGCTCGCTCAGGTCATCCGTGCGGTAACGGGTGAGGCGTACGAAGAGTTCGTCGAAGAGCAAGTACTCAAACCACTCGGCAGCGACGCGAGCTTCTCCCCGGGCCCCGCTGCGGCGAGCGGTTACTCACGCGGCGCGAGCGGGCCTCGCCTGGAGAAGTCAAAGCGGCGTGGCGCAGCAGGCGGCTCCGGCGGGCTATGGGGAAGCCTCGAGGACGTCGCGCGTTTCGCCAGCTGGCAGCTCCAGGCCTGGCCACCAAGTTCGGATCCGGAGTTCGGCCCACTTTCGCGGGCCACTCGTCGGCTTGCGCACACCGCGGCGTGGCCGCTGCCTGCTCGCCTGAGGGAGCACCATGGACTGAACTACTCCGAGGCCCGCGCCGTTGGTCTCGGGTGGCAAGTCTATGAGCGCTGTGATCAGGGCAGAGTCGTCTGGCACAACGGGGTAACCAACGGGTTTGCCGCGGCGGTCTATCTAGCCGTCGAAAGTGGAGTGGGCGTCGTCGTGCTCGCCAATCTGCGAGATGCGAAAGTCGATCAGATCTCGCGCACTGCGCTGGCGTTTCTCGCGGACCGCGGACTAGTCCGTGCGGAAATGGAGCGAGCCGGACCCGCGATCGTGGCAGCGGCAAAGGACGCCGTTGGGCTATTCAATCACTGGGACGCCGCGCGCTACATAGAGGTCTTCAGCGAAGCGTTTCGCAAGCTCCTACCGCCAGAGGCCATGGCAGCCGCTCTCGCACGCAAGCGAGCCAAGTTCGGGGTCTGCCAACCTCTGGACGCCACTCAGATCGCCGAGGTCCGCTCCCCCGACCACGTGATATTCAGGCTCGAATGTGAACGTGGGCAGCCGCTGATGATCGTGCACGGCGCCGCCTTTGGGCGTCCCCGTGTGGACCTATGGGTCGTTGACCCAGGGAAGGACCCGCTCGAGCAAAGGTCCTGTGGAGTCCGCCCAGGCAGTGAGGAACAGTAGCTGCCGTGGCCGGCTATTACCGTGCGGCAACTAGCGCGCCAGCGGCGCAGCTAGCGTCACTTCCGAGAGACCGATGCCGGCGAAGCGGCGGGGCCGCACCGTGACTTCGAGCACGCCGTCGCGGGCCTTGGCGTCGATCTCCGGGCCCACCGGGGGCGGGTTCCTGAAGAAGTCGGCCAGGGCGATGCGTGCGACGTCCGCGGCCGCGTTGGGCGATGCGTGCGCCGGGATGGCTGAGGCGACCATCTCGACCGCGTGGGAGAAGCGGCCCACGAACAGCTGATCCGCCAGGGACGCATTCGCTGGCGCGGCGTCGCCTCCGGTTTGGCTCGGCTCGCGGTAGAACATCACGGCGTGGCTCAAGATCGCCATGTCGCGGTTCCGCGCGCAACCAAGGCTGGTCAGACCGGCCCGGGCGAGCTCCGCTTGCGACTCACTCGAAATGAATGTTTCCACGGGGATGGCGGCGTGCTCGCCACGGTCCTCGATTTCGTGCACCGGCAGCCCGCTCATCAGCCCGTCCTGGCCACCCGTCATGGCGGTGCCCAGGCCCGTGCGCACGTAACTATCCGCGCAGCGACTGGCGATCACCCAGTAGGCGCCGGCGAACACGTGGGCTTTGCCCTTGGGATCCTGACCAAAGGGGATCTCCTTCGAGCGCGACGTTTCCGTGGTGTAAGCAGCCCGCACCAGGACGCGATTCAGCGCGAGGCAGGCCCAGCGCGCCGAGTCGCGGCCAGCCACGGCGCGCGCGGCGACGGCGCGGGCATCCGTGGTGCCGGTGTGGCGACGCTCTGAGTAGGCGAGATCTTCCAGCTGGTCGACGCCGACGAGCTCGTGGCTCGCGCCGGTGACCAGCGGCGCACGCAGCACTTCGGCGACCACGCTCCAGGCTTCCAGCGCCTTGAGGTCCGCCTGGGAGCTGGTCACCGTCGCGTCGACGATGACCAGGTCGACGGGGGCGCGCTCCGCCTCGTGAATACCCTCGCGGCGCGCGAGGATGGTGAGCGCTTGGGTGATCTTGTCGTGGCCCTCGCAAACCGGTATCAAGTCGATCTCAACGCCGGCGCCGGTGTTCGCGTTCTCGAGCAACAGCCACAAGCCGCGCCAGGTCGCCTCCAGACGCTGGGTCTCCGGGTGACACAGAATGGCGTCCAGCAGGTCGGCGAACGTCGTTTCTACACGGGAAATCGCGCGATCTAGGCTATTGCCAAACACGGCGCCCTTGGTGCCGCTCGCGCCCTTGACTACCGCTGCGATCAATGAGGAAGCGGCGCCGGGCGCCACGTCTTCGAGCGTTTGCTGGGGTGTAGCGATGTCCACCTGATCCAGCAGCGCATCGAGCGCCCCGCCACTCCCGGACGACTTCGGAAGAGGTGCGGCCGCGGCCGCTGCAGGTGTCGCTGCTGGGCCAGGACCGCTAGCGCCGTCGTTTGCAGCCAGATCTCGACACAGCTCGTCGTTGAAGCGCCCCTCAGGCAGCATGCGAGAGAGCTGAATCCGTGCGGCATCTCGCTGGATACGGCGCTCCACCAGGTTTTGCAGCACGCGGCGCGCGTCGATCAACGATCTCAGAGCGGGCACCTGGTCGATGATGCTCTGGGGCTTGAGCGACTTCATGCGCTCCCAGCGCAAGTCCACGCGGAGAGGTTTGTCCGACAATTCAGTCTGTACCTCGATGCTGAAGCTCGGCGCGAGCTGCGCCATGGTGCGATCGAAGTCCGCGCGACTCAGGCGCATCACGTTGGGGACCGGATCGGCCCCCGTCGAGTAGTTGGCGCCGGCGGTGACTTGGCTCACCACGACGATGCGAAAGGGGCCACCCAGGCCGCTCTCTTCTCCGAGCGGATCGCTCTCCACAGTCTTCGCGCTGCTCCCGCTGCCGAACTGGATGCCAAAGCCCGCGATGCCCCCGCCTGTCTTTTCGTCGCTCATGGGCCCAACGTCATAGCGAAGCTGGCCGTGGGATTCCATGGACTCACCGCCTGTTCCGCGGCCAAGCGTCGCGGCACAATGTTGGCCCAGCGCAGCACTTTCTGGCACGGCCGATCCATGGCAATGCGTGCGCGAAAGCGGTTCAGGACGCTGAGTTCTGCGATCTTGTACTCGGGGTCACTGTGCGTGGGCCTGGCATCGGCGTGTAGTCCCGGCGCTTCGGACTGGATGGCGGAGCCGTTGGTCGCGCCTCACGAGGAATGGCGGAACACCCCTGCTTACCTCGCGACCCACCAGCAGACCGGCGCTGCCCCGAAGCAAGCGAAGAGCGCCCCCGAGGCTGGGCCGAAGCCCGTGCAGGCGCCGCTGCCAGCGAGCTCGATTGGGCCAGGCCGCGGGGAAGGGCAGCGCTCCGTAGGACCGGAGGACCTCACCCCCAAGAATCCGGGCGCTGCGAACTCTGGCTCACGGCGCTTGCCCACGGGCAGCGCGGGCGGCCGCGTGATCGGCACCTTCAAGAACACCTACTACGATTTCCCGGCAGAGTCTGAGCTGCGCGAGGGTCGACCGGTGTCGCTGTTCAACGCGACCTGCCAACAAGTCGCGTCCGTTCCGCAGCAGTTCTTCGAGCGGCTCTGCGTGCAGGGGAGCGGCATGCTCTCGAGCGGAGACACGCTGAGCTTCGCCAAGCGCGACTGCAGCTGCGCAGCGACCTGCAGCCGCACCGGGCAGCGGCTGTGTTTCGACCGTCTGGACGCAGATAAATTTCCGTGGGGAAGAGGATCAACGGGGCGCCCCATCGTGGCGCTGCGGAGCTTGGCCGTCGATCCTGGCGTCGTGCCCATGGGGAGCCTGGTGTACGTGCCGGAGTTCGACGGTCTGAGTCTGCCGGGTGGCGTGAAGCACGACGGCTGCTTCGTGGCCCAGGACCGCGGAATTTGGGTCAAAGGCGCGCACATCGACGTGTTCGCTGGTACCGCCGAGATGCGTCTGCACCTCGAGAAGCAGCTGCCCACCAACCGCGGTGTGCACGTGGTGCTCGACAGCCCGCGTTGCGAGAGCGCCGCGAATTCGCGCTGATCAGCTACACGTTACGACGAGGCCACCGTCAGGGCGTTCCGAACACTCGCAGCGCTCGCTGTCGAAGCAGCCGCAGCCCGTACAGTCCGCGGGCAGCGCCTCACAGAGGATCTGCGGAGGAGCGTCTGCGTACAACGCCCGGGTGACGCACGCGTCGGTAAGAGCACAGAAATAGCCAGCGCAGGCGAAGCTGTCGGGAGGCGCCGCACAGGCGCTGCTTGCGTCGATGTCAACTCCGGATCGCTGAGCCTCGCACTGGTTCACGTAGAGCTTGCCATCGCATCCACATGCCATGCCTCGGGTCGAGCAGAAGGCGTCCTTGGAGGCGCAGCTGCACTGCGCGAAGGCGCGCCCGCATTGGTTGTCCCAGTAGTCGCAGAAGCGTGGGCACTCGGTGGTCTCGACGAACGTGTCTCCCCCAGCGCCACCCGCAACCGCTCCTCCGCTGCTGGTATTCCCCGCGGATCCGCCTTCAGCGGCCTGACCCGCGGCGCTGCCACCGGCGCCAGGCGCAGCACGATCTTCGGCTTCCCCACAGCCGATAAGGCCAACCAACGCGAGCACCCACGCCCAGAGAAGCCAGCTCTTCATGCTTCCGCTGGCTATCAGAAGTTCGGCCAAAGCGAGAGGTGAAACGTTTGACTTCCTACTCGCGTTTGGCGCGAGGCTCCTTCGTCCGCGAAGAGCGCGCTCCCAGCGACTGGCGTTTTTTATTGGGAGAGGGCTTAGTTGCCGCCCGCAGTTCCGCCCGTGGTCCCGCCAGTTCCGCCAGTCGTCCCAGCGCTGCCGCCAGTCGTCCCAGCGCTGCCGCCAGTCGTCCCAGCGCTGCCGCCGCTGGAGCTTGTCCCCGCGGAACCACCAGTCGAGCTGGTGCCGCCGCTAGCAGACGTGCCTCCGGTTGAGCTGGTTCCAGCGCTGCCACCAGACCCGGCAGTCCCGCCGGTGCCTCCCGCTCCGCCACTCCCCGCGGCGCCACCGGTGCTCGCGTCTGCTGCGGCGTCCGTGGTCGCGTCCGCTCCCGCGTCGGAGATCGCCCAGTCGTCACACGTGTCCGCCGCGAATGCTGCCGCGCGGATATTGTCGGGGCAGCTCTCGTAGACGCTGCCGTTGAGGGTGATCCAGTACTCTTCCGTGGTGGAACTCAGCTTGTAGACGGTGAGATCTTTCGGGTCTTTCACCCGCACGCAACCGGGCTCGCTGCTCTTGGTTGCCTCTCGGCCCTTGCACGAGATCACGACGTTGGACTGCAGACACGTCCCCGCGCCCGCGTGCAGCATGCCGTAGATCGGCGGACAGTTGCCTGGACAGGTGGATGCTTGCTCGGAGCAGGTCTGTTCACAGCCGCCCGCTGACGCGAGCAAACCAACCAACACAGTCCCCGCGAGCGCTCCGCTAAGTTTCCTCAAGCCCATGACTCTCCTAAGCCTAGCACTAGTCCGCAGCTCCGTGCTCCGGGCGGGCTACCAGCAGACCATCGAGCCCGAGTAACCGCACTCGGGTCGAGCCATCAGCGCGTAAGTCATTCCCGTCAGGAATCCGAAGCCGAGGCCCATGCCACCGCCGATCAGGATCTGGTCGGCGGAGTTGTAGTCACCCGCACCGCGCCCGATGGCGGTGATCAAGCTGAACACTGCGGGTACCGCGACGTGACCCGCGAAGCTGCCCCCGTTGAACTGCCCGTTGCTCCACTTGGTGGTGTCGAACAAGAACACCGCTGTGCCGTGGCCCAGGCCGGAGAACGCGGCGAAGGAGTGACTCGAGGGTGAACCAAAAGACTGACAGTTCGGTCCCCCTTGGTTCGATTCATCGCACCCGGGACGATAGGCCTCGAACGCATCCTTGAGCACGAACTCGTTGAAGAGCGTCAGCGAGGTGAGCGTGAGCACCGGCGCGAGGGTCGAGACGTGCCAGCGGGCCTTCCAACCGACGGTGACCTCCGGATCGGAGTAGAAGATCCGGGGCATCACCGCTTCCGTGGCGAGTGAACCCACGGCGGTGATGGTGGAGACGGTGCCCCACGTGTCGTCGCGGTTGGGCGTGGGCGTTTGAGCTGACGCCGAGCCCGCCGTCAAGCTGACCGCGGCGGCGAGACCGAGTGCAAGGCGCTTTCGCATCCCCCGCATGATCCGAATTCCTGGGCGCCGTGGCCAAGAAAGTGAAGCGCGTGAGCGATAAGTCGCGACGCCGGACCCGACTGGTGTTCAGCGAGGCGTGCCGAAGGGGCCGCCGGTGGGGTTCACCGCGCTCACGTGTCGCGTGGTCATGCGGTTGCCCCCCGCGGTCTGGTAGCGACCGTAGGCCTGGGCGAATGCGTCACCAAACAGCAGTGAAAACACGTGCTTTTCTTCGCTGGTGAGGTCGCCGTAGCGCTGCTCGTAGAGTTTCCACAGTGATTTGAAGCGGAATGGACCGAAGGTGGTGCCTTCTGGTTTGCGCGCGTTCGGGTCGTCGAGCATCTGCTCAATCGTCTGCGGGCTGAGCTCGTTGAGCAGCGACTTCACGCCCTGCATGACACCGTTGATCATCGCGACGTGATGAGTCATCAGATCCGCGAGGGTACCCTCGATGGCGCGGGGCGCATCGTTGACCGGCGACTTCCAATCGAGCAGGCCCGTGGCGAGTTCTTGCGGGTCCTTGGCGCGGCTCACGATTTGAGAGGCGCCGGTGACGTCCACGGCTCCCGTGATTTCCATGTCCGAGCGGAACTGGCGGTAGCCATCGCGCAGCGGGACGAACGTCTGTAGGAAGATCGTCATCACCTCACGCAGCTTGGTGAGGAAGAGCACCAGATCGTCCACGCTCTCTGGAGTGCCGCGGCTCGGCACGAGGTCGCTTGCGAGCTCCTTGAGGCCCTGGAGCGCGACGGCCTCTTCCCGCGTCGTGGTGCGCGGCGCATGTGGAATCGGCGAGCCCAGCGACGCTGCAAGTCGCTGAAAATCAGGCTCCTGGAGCAACGCGGGCATCTCGCGAGCCATTGCTTGGAGCGCCGCGACCCGTTGCTCCGGGGGAAAGCGACCGATGTGCTCGTTGATGTTGGCCATCAACTCGGTCCAGCTCCTTCTATAAGCGGCGTAGGTCTGCAGGTGCGCCGTGGCCGCCGCGGGGGGAGCCGGGCGCGCTGACTCCAGTACCTGAGGCGACGCATAACTCGCGACCCCAAAGCGTCGCGCGCTGGTCGGCTCCGGTTCGACCTGGGTGGAGTAGATCGTGATCACCACGCTCACGATCGCGAACTCGTAGTTGTGCGACTGGAGGCTGATCACCTGGTTCGGCTGCAGCTTCCCTGTGGAGCGCAGCATGGTGCCGTTCGTGCTGCCCAGATCGCGCAGCATGATCTCGCCGTTCTGCGACTCGATCACCGCATGGAAGTCAGAGACGAACGGCAGGTCCAGGCGTAGGTCGTTCAACGCATTGCGGCCGATGCGGATCGGCAGCTTGGCGAACGTGCGCTCCAAACTCGAGCCAGTCTTGGTGTTGGTGACGCGCACGCCATAGCCGGCTGACACGACTCGGAGTCTATCAGGGCGCTTCCGCAACGGCTAGCAAGTGCCCCGGACCCGCTGCACTCGTTACCGCGCTTGCTTGCCAGCTGACTTCTGCGGTTTTTGGGCTGGATCGCGCGAAGTGGTTTGGTCGACCCAGCGACCTACAGCGGGAGACCCAGCCCCGGCCCTCGCGGGCTGCCGAATTACTTGCGTTGGTTTTTACTACCGACGAGACCGGTTGTGCGAAGTTCCCGCCATGCAGCGTCAAACGGTGGCCAAGGCATGTGCCGTGGTGGCCGGATTGGTAGTCGGCGGCGGCTTGGCGGTAGCTCGGCCGGCTGCAGCGCC
>JBFXBK010000028.1:0-43008 GCA_050183255.1 Polyangiaceae bacterium
TGCCGCAGGATCGTGCGGATGTAGTCCGGCATCGCGATCAGCTTGGCGGCGTCGTCCAGGTAACCCTGGATGACGCGGAAGAACTGGTGCTTTTCACCGGGTGGCGCGCTGGGACGGCGGGAGGGTTTGGTGGAGGACGATTGCGTGGAAGAAGGGGCTTCCGTCACTGCACTTTGGGTCATGTTGGATTACTCCTGAGCGCATTGCGGTGGTTGCTTGTCGCCTTGTGCGGCGTGCGTTTGATGTGATCATTCATCCCGGTGAGGAGTGAATGTGTCCGCAATGTTTCGCGCGGCGAATAGCGCGCGTATCCAGACTTTTCGATGAGTTTCGCTCGGTGTGAAGTCGATTTTTAGGCAACGCGATGCGTTAGCTCGAGCTGCGTAGTCAGGCTGTTCAACGGCGTGCCTGCTTTTCCGCGCTGAAGGCGATCTGCGTTGTTTCGTGCGCACTTCTTCTGCGATTCGCATGTTTAGGCACAGCGCGCTGCGGCATGCAGGGTAGTGCCGCTCCTTGCGCCCCTGCGCTTCGCGAAGTGTGTCTCTGCGCGAGGCGATCGGCTCGGTGCCCACAACGAACGTGCGGTCGAGCCCGTTGCTTCATGGCGACGGAAACGGCTGGGCCCAAAGCAGGTAGAGGTACATCAGCGGACTCACCACCAGCACCGCATCGAGGCGATCCAGGATCCCACCGTGACCTGGGACGATCCAGCCGCTGTCCTTGATGCCCGTCGAGCGCTTGAGCAGCGACTCCACGAGATCACCCATCTGGCCTAGCGCGCCCGCGACCAACGCCACGATCGCGATCTGCCAAGTGGGAAGTCCCGGAACCAAGAGCAGCTGAAACACGACTCCGCCGATCACCGAACCGCACAGCGAACCAACGAAGCCTTCGCGGGTCTTCTTCGGACTCACCGCGGGGTAGAGTTTGGTTTTCCCGAGGAACCGCCCGGCGAAGTATCCGCCCGTGTCTCCCAACCAGGCGATGGCCAGGATGATCACCACCAGGCCCGGGCCACCGTGGGAGTAGTAGTCTCTTTGGATCAACGCGATGGTGGTGAGCAACCCACCGACGTACAGCGGGCCTCCCATGCCGGCCATGATACGCAAGCCAGCGGTCGGGATCTCTCCCAGACGCCAGAGCGGAACCAGTGCCCCTTGCAGCACGATCACGAACACCAACGTGACCAGCACGCGGGCGTCCGTGCCCCAGAAGTAGAGCGTCACGCTGACTGCCGCAGTGGCAAGGATGCCAATCGCCTGAGCGATCTTGTCGCCGGGGTGAGTCATCCCGAACAGTTCTTGGCCGCCGACGGCGCACGCAAAACCCACGACGCAATACCAAACCCAAGCGGGAGCGATGAACATCGCAGCCAGCAGCAGAGGAACCACCACGACCGAGGTCAGAATGCGGACCAGTAGGTTCTTGTTGGCTGCGCTATCGCCCACGCTCACTCCTGGGACTTCGCGCCCATGAAGGCGCAAACACTCGATGTTTTCCAACTTGGCGCGCCCTGAGCGCGGCCATGGAGCGCCGACGTACCAGCGCGGCGCAGCGTGTACAAGCTTCACGGACTTGCCCGCCCGCCTGCGGATGGGTAGACCCCGGCGGTGGTGTCCTCGCCCGTCGTCCCGTTTTCTAGCGCCAAGCAGCCGGTCGCTGGCCCCGGGCTGAAGCTCAAGCGCTGGGCGATTTCTCGCGGCCCCATAGCAGGCTTGATCGCGCTCGGGGCAATCGTGAATCAGGCGCGGGGCAGTGCACCTCCTCCGCGGACGCTCCCCGGTGTCGCCGACATGCTGGGTCAGCGCGCGGGCGCGGTGGTTGAGCCCAAGGACATCCACTGGGAGCCGAGTCGCGGCATGTTCGGCGACTTGCTGTTCGGGCGTCCGTTGCTCTTCTTGGGTTCGAAGGAAGCCGGGGCGCCCCACGACGTGTACCGCGCGTTCGTGCGCGTCACCCGCGAGGGGCAACCGATCAGCGTCACTCGTCTGCGCAATATCACGGACACCGAGGTGGGTGATGACGTGGGCCTCGAGCTACGCGGCAACAAAGCGGTATTCGCCACCGTCGCCTTTGGGCAGATCCAGGGTGTCTCGGTGTTGGACACGAACGGTATCCGTGCGGAAGATAAGCCAGCGAAGGCGTTCGATCGCTTCTTGCTCAGCCTGACGTCTTATCAAGATACCGGCAGCTTCGCGGGCGTGGGACGCAGCGACATTTTGTTCGAAATCCCCGCGCAGCGCGCGCGTCTGAACATGGACTCATCGCTGCTCTCGATCGATTTGGGGGTTGGGGGGAGGAACCTCACTTACGATCTCGACAAGCACAAGCTGGTCGGGGCCGAGGGAGGTCAGGCCTACGCCGCCAAGGCGGTTACTCAGCGTCACTTCGAGAAGCCTTTCGTGCTCTGGGCGGTCGACACGGTACGTGCTGAGGTCGGGCCGGGGCCTATCGCCTGGCTCGAAGACAAGGTCTTCGGCGCGAAAGACACGTTCAAGCGCACGACCTACAACCTCTTCGACAAGCAGGGTGGCCAGTCGGAGCTGAAAGTCGAAAACGAGAGCCCCGACGAACAACCGGTGGCCACCATGCTCGACGATTCGAAGCTCGACGGAGACAAGAGCAGCTGGCCACCGCCGAGCGTGCCGTCCTTGTGGAAGGAGACGAAGCCAGGCGAAGGCGAGTGGGTGCCGGTGGACGTGCCGTGGCTGGCCAAATCCCCAGGGATACCAGCAGCAGATGGCGAGAAGCCTCCCGCCTACTTCTACAAGACGTTCGTGCGCCCCGACCCGAAGCGGCCTTACGCCGAGCTTCAGCTGATCGCGATGGACATGCGTCGGCTCGAGATCAACATGGAGGCCGGCTTCGAAGATCCGAAGCCACTCACCGGCCCACCGGGTTCCGGTCGCTTGCCGCGAGAACCGGAGGTGCTCAAGCGCGTCGTGGGTACGTTCAACGGCGCATTCAAGACCACCCACGGCAAGTACGGGATGATGGTGCGCAAGCGCGTCCTGCTCCCACCCATCCCCGGGGGTGCAACGGTCGTCGTTACGGATGATCACCGCGTCGGGCTCGGGAGCTGGCCACAGACGACGGATATCCCCCCGGATTTGGAGAGCTTTCGCCAGAACCTCGATCCGCTGGTGGAAGACGGCGTCGCGAACCCCACGGGTCGCTACATTTGGGGCTGGCAGCTCGCAGGGACCAGCGTGATGACCGAGCGCACGGCGCTCTGCGTCACCCCGGCCGGGCACCTCTACTACGGCTGGAGCAACGAGATCGACGGCCCCACGCTCGGCAAGGCATTGCGCCAAGCTGGCTGCGCGTACGGCATTCATCTGGACATGAACCCAGGGCACTGCGGGTTCGTCTTCACGGACATCGTGGACCTGAAGAAGAAGGAGTTTCAGCTGTCGAAGGCGCACCCCGAGATGGGGATCGCTCCAGACAAGTTCGTGCGCTGGTCTGCCAAGGACTTCTTCTACGTGATGTTGCGGGATCCGACGCCGAACGACCCCTCGCAGGTGCGTTGGCAAGCGGCCCCAGGCACCCAGCCGTCGCCGACTTGGTGGCCCGGAGTTTTCCGTGGAGAAATGTCGCTCGGCTCGCTCGGGGTCGAGCTGTTCAGCTTCGAGCCTGGGCGCGTGGCTTGGCGACTGACCGCTGGCTCGAGCGAATACGCATCGCCTGGCGCTGGACCCAAGCTGCTCGAGCTAGCTGGGGACGACAAGCATCGCGTCGTGGCGTCAGTCAGTCTGGGGAACACCACCAGCGCCAGCTCGCTGGGACTGGCCTTCGACAGCAAGCCGGCGATCAACTCAAAGCCAGGCTTCGCGACTTTGGTGGTCGAAGACGGCGCAATCCAGCTGCTGGGTGATACCCAAGACGTCGCGCCGAACTCCAAGCGGCACCTCGCTCAGCTACCCTTGCTCGCGGAGGGTGGAGAGTTGTTGCCTGCCGCGCGGGAGCGCGGAGCAATGCGCAGGCGAGGCGCGATCTGCGTCACGGATCGCGGGCGCGTCGTGGTGGCGATGGCGCGCCACGACAGTAGCGATCCCCTCGCTAGCGTCCTGCTCCGGGTGGGCTGTCGTCGCGTCGCGGAGCTCGATCGCGGAACTCAGCATCCGGCGTTCGTGCACCGCGCAGGCACAGAAACGCCGCCGCTGGGAGGATACGAAGCGACGGCGCTCTATGCTTTGGGCATGCCGATGCGGCCTTTTGCCTTCCGCTGGAAGGCTGAAGGGGCGACGCCCTCGACCAAGCCATCCAGTTACGACTACCCGCCGCCGAAGGGCATGCAGTAGTTGGGCGCTGCTCTTCAGGCGGCGTCTTGCAGTAGCTCCCGCAGGCGCGCCACGGCGCGCGCGTGAAGCTGGCTGATGCGGGGCTCGCTCACCCCAAGCTGGGCACCTAGGTCCTTGAATTTGACCCCGCGGAAATAGTGCTGCGTCATGATTTGTTGCTCGCGCTCGGGCAGCTGCTCGATGGCCCGGCGCAGGGTCTTGCTCTCGTCCGCCTTGAGCAGCGCGAGCTCTGCGCTGAAGCGCTCGGGGGTAGCGAGGCAGCGATTCTGCTCCGCGTCGCTCACCTCGTCGAAGCGCAGCACATTCGGCGCGCCTCGGCCGGTCGGGTGACGTTCGGCGGCTGCCCGGGCGCGGCGGGGCAACCAATCTTGTGCGCGCAGCTCATCCAGTATTGCCCCGCGGATACGAACTCGAACGTACCATTCGAAGTTGCCCTCGGTCTGTTCGCCGTGCTTACGGATCGCGTCCCAGAGGCCGGCCATAGCCGCGCCCAACAAGTCGTCGCGCAGGACGTTGCGGGGCAGGCGGCGCTGAAAGCCGCCCACGATCTGGCTTGCCAGGGGCAGTAGCTGATCGAAGAGCTGCTGCTGCGCGGGGCTCGGCCGGAGCCCCTTGGCATCTGACTGACGGCTCGGCGTCAATGCGCTGGGGTTTCGCAGACTCGGCTGCGCTTCACGTACGGAGCTAGACGGCGCGCCCGTGCGGGGTTTGCGCTGGCTGCGAACCGGTGCCCCGCGCGGGACACGAGCTGTGTCCCGGCTGCTGGCGCGTGCCTTCGTCTTGCTGCTTTCTCTCGGCTGAGTCGTCTCGCTAGGCTGCATGTTGCTGACCTCCCAAAGCAGCCCTTCAGCACACCCCGTGCCAGGGGTTCTGGCTGGCGGATTTCGTCAGCGCATCGAGAATTGGGGGGTTAATCGCGCCCCGGCTACTGCCGTACGTCAGCCAAGAGGATACAGGTCGGTCAACGTCTTGACGCCAGCGCCAAGCGCTTGGCGCCGTTTGTCTATCCGTACGGATTCGTAAGGGGTCCGCACCGGCCCCGCCAAAGACGCGCGTCTTCTTTGGGGGAGAGGACCGCTGTGGGGCGCTCTCTCCGATCTAGGTGGGATGCTCAGCCGTCGCCGCGCGCCACCTTATCGGTGGTCGGCTTGGAGTCGCTGTCTGGTGCGTCCTTGGCAGCTTCGGGTTCCGGTGCGGGCGCTGGTGCCTCCGGCTGCGCTGCCGGAGTCTCTGGAGCCTTGCCGTCTCGCCCCGTGAAGCCTTGATGAGCATAGCGAGGGCGCTCTCCCGGGCCGGAGTAGTCGATCCAGTAGGTGCGGTACTCACGCGCGTCGAGGTGGATGAAGCTCGAGTTTGGGTAGTACCCGACGCCGGCCTTGTTGAACTTCCGGGCGTAGTCGCGCAGCTCCTCGTTGCTGACTCCTTCGACGTGGAAGTCCATCGCCTGACCGGAGTTGTGGCGCGAGTGAGGCGTGAACTGAGTCTTGCGTTTCGGACGATAGCCACTGACGACGAGGATTTGCTTGCCGCCAAAGTGGTCGCTGACCTCGGCCACCATGCGGATCAGCCTAGGTTCGATGTCTGCTCCGGCGCCGGTGCGCCACGAACGCAAGACTTTGCGGAAGCCGGCCTTGGCGGCTTCGGTCACGTTGCCTTTCCGATCGATGGCGTAGCCCTGCCATGAGCCCATCAAGCCTTTGATGCGGACGTAGCCTCGGCGCCGCGCGGGCGCGTTCTTGGCGAGCTTGCTCTTGGAAGACTTGGCCCGAGAAGAACGCGGCGACTTGCGCTGGCCGCGGTCTTTGCGAGCCAGCTGGCGACTGCTGCGCTGCTTCGCTCGCTCGGCTTTCTTGGCTCGTTCAGCCTTCGCTCGCTCTGCCTTCTTGGCTCGCTCTGCCTTTTCTCGCTCCGCGCGCTTCGCCCGTTCTGCCTTCTCGCGTTCAGCCTTCTCGGCGGCCTCCACCTTCTCGCGCTCTGCGCGCTCGGCCTTCTCGATCTCCTCGAGCAGCTTTGGTCGCTGCTTTTCGTCAAGGAAACCACGCTGGCGGAGCTTCGCTGCGGCTTTGCCGTCGGGATCATCTAGCGCCGGAATGATCAGCTCTTGTCCTGGATGGATTGGCTTCTTGCGGTTGATCCCGTTCGCCGTGCACAGCCCGCCGAGGGGGACGTTCCAGCGATGACTGATCATTCCCAGCGTCTGTCCGCGTTGGACTTTGTGGACGATGGGGTGTTTCGAGTTGCTGGCTGCGTGCGCAGCCCGAGCGCTCAAGCAGAGCAGGCAGGCGCTGAGGAACCAGGCGAAAACAGCTAGAAAGGGCTTTGAACTCGAGACGCGCATGCGACCCTTTGGGCCTTAGCGTCCATCCGCTGTGTTGGACCAATTTGAGGAGAGCGACGGGCGGCGATGTCACACGGCGCGTGCTGAAACGGCTCGACCAACACCGAGTACGAGCAGAAGAACAGCGCACCTTACCCCCAAACTCCTCACCCCCGAACTCACAGTGTGCTGCTGCGCTTAGCGAAGCTTGGCGACGGCAGCCGGCTGATGCTTAGTGAAGTTCGCCTCTGAGTTGAAGAAGCGCGAAGCAACAGCACTTTCATGCGCTCAGCGAACGGCGCTTTCTTGGCGGTCGATCCACGGCAATGCCACACTTTCACAGCAGCTTCCCGCGGTGTGCTGCGAGTGAGGAAAGATGGCTGAAGGAAAGAACCTGGTCGGGGTCGATATCGGAACGAGTTCGATCAAGGTCTGCCAGATCAAGGAGAGTCGAAAGGGTTACGGGCTGGTACGCCTGGGGTACACCCCGCTGCCTCCCCAGACCATCGTCGACGGTCAGGTGATGGATGCAGGCAACGTGATCGAAGCCCTGCAACGCATCTTCACCGACAACAAGATCCGGCAGAAGGAGTGCGCCCTGAGCGTGTCTGGGCAAAACGTGATCATTCGCAAGATCACGGTGCCGATGATGACAGCCGCGGAGCTCGAGGAGCAGATCCACTGGGAGGCCGAGCAGCATATTCCGTTCGACATCAAGGACGTGCAGGTCGACTATCAGGTGCTGCGGCGCCGTCCGGAGGCGAGTCAGATGGACTTGCTCCTGGTCGCCGCCAAGCGTGAGCAAATCCTTGATTATGCGCAGCTTGCTCGGGACGCGAAGCTCAAGCCGGTCGTCTGCGACATCGATGCCTTCAGCGTGCAGAACCTGTTCGAGGTCTCGCGCGGGCTGCCGGGAGATCAGACCATCGCGCTGATCAACGTCGGTGCCAGCCTGTCTTCACTCAACATCATCGCTGGCGGTGTCTCAGCCTTCACTCGCGAGATCGCCAACGGTGGCAACGTGATCACCGAGGAAATCCAGAAGCAAATGGGCGTGCCCTTCGACCAAGCCGAAGCCTACAAATGTGGTGGCGTCGACGGCACGGCGACCCCCGACGGCGGCATCCTGCCCCAACAGGTCGTTCAAGTGATCGAGGCCGTCAGCGACACGATCGCAGCGGAAATTCAGCGCTCCTTGGACTTCTTCATGGCGACAAGCGGTGAGGGAGAAATCGGCCGCATCTTCGTCACCGGTGGCACGGCGAACCTCGCAGCGCTGGGCCAGGCGATTGAGAATCGGTCGCGCGTGCCGGTGGAGGTTTGGTCTCCGCTCGAGCGCGTTTCGATCGAAGATCGCTCCATCAACGGGAATATGCTGCAGGCCCGTGCGGCGCAGCTTTCCGTGGCCTTGGGCCTGACCCTTCGCAAGGAGAAGGAGAGCCGTCCGTCATGATTCGGATCAACCTACTACCCCAGAAGCGCCGTGCGGAGCAGCGCGAGGGAAGTCAGCTCTGGTTGGTTGCTGGCTTGCTCCTGGTGGTGATCGAAGCCGTGAGCTTGTTCGTCTTCCACAGCTTCAAGGTTCAAGAGCTGGAGGCGAAGGAGCGGCAAAACCGCGAGCTCCAAACGCAGATCGATGCGTCGGTGGCGAAGGTCGCGAACCACAACAACGTGAAGACCCAGCTCGCCACGCTGCGCGCGCGTGAAGATGCGATCTCGAAGCTTCAGAGCGCGCGCTCGGGCCCGACGGCGATGTTGCTCGAGCTAGCGCGCATCCTCACGCCTGGGCGTGGTCCAAGCGTCGATCCGGACAAGCTGAACCAGCTGCGCCGCACGAACCCGCTCGCGGTCTACAACCCCAGCTGGGATGCGCGGCGGTTGTGGCTGACCAAGTTCGTCGAGGAGCAGCGAAACGTACGGCTCGAGGGCTTTGCCCGTGACGGTGAAGACGTATCCGAGCTCGCCAAGCGCATGAACCTCTCGAGCTACTTCTATGATGTGAAGTTGCTGCCTGCGAAGAAGCAGATCGACACGACGACCAAGCTCGAGCTGGTGCAGTTCCAGCTCGAAGCGAAGGTGAGGTACTGACATGGCCCGCGGTGAATCTGCACTCTCGCGCCTCTCGATGGCCGCCAAGGTCATCATCGTCACCGTGGTGATGCTCGCGGTAGCTGCCGTCTACTTCGCGCTCTTCCACACCGAGGTGAACAGCCGCATTCAGGCAGCCGGAAACAAGGAGACGAAGCTCCTTGACGAGCTGAAAACCGCGCGGAAAAACGAGTTCGCCTACCAGAAGGATCTCCAGGAGCTGACCGAGCGTCAGCAGCGTCAGCGTGAGCTGAACAAGGTACTGCCGCAAACCACGGAGTACCCGTCGTTCTTGAGCGCTCTGCAGAGCGTCGCGAACGTCTCCGGCATCTCGCTCACCGCTTGGAGTCCCGAGCCTGAGGTACCCGAGCAGTTCTACGCTCGGGTGCCGATGAAGATCGAGATCAGCGGCCGCTATCACCAACTCGCGAAGTTCTTCTACCAAGTTGGCCAGCTCGACCGGATCATCAATATTGAGAACATCTCCGTGACTGAACCGAAGCAAGACGGCGATGACTTCTTCATCAAGGTGGTCGCCCTGGCCACGGCGTTCAAAGCCGCGGAAAACCCCACGGCGGCGGCGCCGGGGCAGCCCGGCAGTCGGCCGAAGAAAGGCACCCCGTGATGGCACCTCGAATCGCCCAAGAGCCCCGACGCGCTCGTCGAGCGATGCTGGCGGTCGGCTTGTTCGTCGCGGGGCTGGCTCTGATCGCCTGCGAAGACAAGGTGGCTCAGTCCACGTACCAACCGCCTCCCCCAGGCAGCGTAGCGTCGGCTTCCGCGGGTGCGGCGGAAGACGCTGGTCCGCCCAAGGTCGAATTTCAGGAAGCCGACTTCTCGGAGACGGAGCGCAGTCGGGATCCATTCCGCTCGTTCGCAGGGATTTTCGCCGCAGAGGCAAAGACCACCGTGCGCTCTCAGCGTGAGGTGCTCCTCGACCAGTTCTCTGTCGATGAGCTGAAGTTGATCGGTCTCGTGACCCGCATCAACCCGGCGAAGGCGATGTTGGTCGACCCCACAGGAAAGGGCCACGTCGTCCAACGTGGCCAGTTCATCGGTCGCGCCGAGCGTGTCCAGGCGGGGACGTCCGGTGCGGAATACGAGATCAACTGGCGGGTCGACCGGATCCGCGAGGAAGACATCGTGCTCGTGCGCGAGGATCCGACGCACCCCGATGTGCCCAGCGCTACGCGCGTGATCCCGTTGCGGCCCGAGAACATCCAGACCTCGAACTGAGCTTCCTCGACCCGCGTGCGACCCGCTGCCCAATGGCGACGGGTCGTCGACGCGTTCGGCGTGTGATTTGGGGTCCATCCCCCCCGCATTGCGCGCCGAACCGACAATCGGCACGAATATTCCCCCGGTAATTTGTTCGGTTGAGCGCCAGCACGTTACGGTTTCCAGCGATAACCCGGCTTCACTCTGGAGTCGGATGATTCGACCGGAGCGGATCTGATGAGGCTCAACTCAGCGAGCAACCACCAATCGAAATCCCCAAAGGGCGCTTCCGCGAGGTTCATGCACCAACTGGTGCGTGCCTCAGGGTTGTGCGCTCTTGGTGCGACCTTGCTATTGGCGAGCCCCGACGCCTCGGCTGCAGGGCTAAAGCACGCGACCAGCGTGCGTGTGTCGGGTTCCAAGGCCAAGGGGGAGGCTCAGGTGGTGGTCGCGTTCGATCGCGAACCCACCTACTCCGCGCGGCTTGGGGCAGGGGGGAAACGACTGATCGTCGACATTCCCGGCGCTGACGTGCGCGGCGCGCCCGGGGCGCTGACCCAGCGTCACGGCGTCGTGGGCGGTGTGCTCACCCAGAGCTTCGGCAAGGGCCAAGACAAGGTGGTCCGCGTCCTCGTGACCTTGACCGAGGAGGCGAAGTACTCCGTCCGCGTCGAAGGCAAGCGCCTTGTGATGAGCTTCGCTCCGGGCAAGAGCGGTGTCCTCGAACGCGCTCCGGAAGAGCGTGAGGCGCCCAAAGCAGCACCCGAGCTGGCCTCCGTGCGCGACATCCGCTTCCACCACGAGTCGCTCAGGGACGAAGTGGTGATCCGAGTCACCGGCGACGCTGAGTTCCGTCAGACGAGCAGCAAGGCGGGCAAGAGCACCCTGGTGATCCAGGGCGCGAAGCTGCCAGATGGCCTGCAGCGCCGGCTGGACACTTCTGCGTTCAACGGCCTGGTGTCGTCGGTGTCGAGCTACGTCTCTGGAAAAGACAAGCACACGGTCATCCTCGAGGTCGAAAGTGACCCCAAGGCGACTGGCAACGTCACTCGCCGCGGCGATTCGATCGTTTGGAGCTTCTACGAGCCGGGCAAGCTGCCCTCGAGCATGACCGGTGTGGCTCGCGATGGCGGTGCCGCGCGGAAGTCGCGCACCCTGCATGTCGAAACGCTGACCGACGGCTTGCCGCAGATCGGCACGGACTACGACAAGCTGGCTGACGGCGACGACGGCGCGCCTGTCGAACAGGCAGAAGATGCGGATCAAGCAGGCGCGTTCACGCCCGCACTGGCTGGTCAAGAGCGCCGCACGGCGTTCCGTGGTCGGCGCATCGACCTGGACCTGAAGGACGCAGACGTGCACGACGCCTTGCGTCTCCTGGCCGACGTCGGTCGAGTCAACGTCGTGGTCGCCGACAACGTCAGCGGCACGGTCACGATTCGCATGCGCAACGTGCCTTGGGACCAAGCCATGAGCGTGGTCTTGCAAGCGAAGAGCCTCGGCATGGTGCGCCAGGGCAACATGATTCGCGTCGCGCCGCTTGCCGATCTCGAGAAGGAACGCGACATGGAGATCCAGCGTCGCATCCAAATGGCGAAGCTGGAGCCGCTCGAGACTCGCCTCATCCCCGTGAGCTACGCGCAAGCCAGCGAGCTCCAGGCGCGCGCCAAGGACTTGCTCTCGGAGCGCGGCAGCATCGCTGTCGATGAGCGCACCAACGTGATGATCGTGCGCGACGTCGCGGGCAACCTGAACCAAATCGAGGAGCTCACCCGCTCCCTGGACACGCAGACCCCCCAGGTGCTGGTCGAGGCGCGTATCGTTGAAGCAACGAGCCGCTACCTACGCGACGTCGGTATCCAGTGGGGTGGTGATGGCACCTTCTCCGCGGCTACCGGTAACCCGACGGGTCTGGCGTTCCCGAACCGCGTGGGTGTCGTGGGTGGTGCTAGCGACACGGACACGCCGACCGCAGGTTTGTCGCCCTTCCAACGCAACGTTCAGAACCCGAACTTCGCGGTCAACCTGCCCGCTACGGTCGGTACCGGAACCGGTGGTGCTCTGGGCCTGACCTTCGGGTCCATCGACAACACCATCAACTTGGCAGTGCGTCTCTCCGCAGCAGAGTCGAGCGGCATGCTGCGCATCCTCTCGAGTCCCCGCATCCTGACCTTGGACAACCGCGAGGCGCGCATCAGCCAGGGCACGTTGATTCCGTTCTCACAGATCAGCGCGCAGGGTGTGCAGACGACCTTCCAAGAAGCGAAGCTCCAGCTCTTGGTGAAGCCTCACGTGACGGCCGACGGCAGCGTCAGCATGCACGTGAAGATCAACCGCGACGAGCCAGACTTCAACCAGACGTCGCCGCGAGGCGACCCGACCATCCTGAAGCGTGAGGCCGAGACCGACCTGCTGGTCATGGACGGTCACACCGCGGTCATCGGCGGCATCTTCACCCGCAACACCGGTCGCAACCTGGACCAGGTGCCCTTCTTCGGCGACATCCCGCTCATCGGGTTGCTGTTCCAGCGCCGCCGAGCCAGCGATACTCGAGGCGAGTTGGTCATCTTCCTGACGCCCCGCATTGTAAACCGCGCGGAAGCGCTGGGTCGCTGAGCGGAAACATTCCGAGGCATTGACGCGCCGCGAGAGCAAACGCTCGAGCGGCGCGTCGGCGTTTTGTGTATGGAAACGCAAGGTTCCGAGTGGCGAGGATGTCAGTCTACCGAGCGGTGTGTAACGAGTGAACCTACATCTGCCTCGTCTGAGACTCGAGTCGTTTCCGTGCTTCAGTCTCCGTGCCGGCTCGTGCGTACAACCAAAGCGCTGAACACCAGAGCTAGCTTGCGATCGGTCGTCCGGCCCGTCAGAATAATGACAGTATGGCGCACGCTCGGCACCCCACCGTACGCGTCCGCGCTGTGGTGATCCCACGCGCGGCACGTCGCAGCGATCCCCCTCCGAAGGCGACTCAGAGCACTCAGCGCATGGCTGCAGTGACTCAGGAAGAAGCCAACGCTTACCGCATCCTGCTCGAGTCGGAGCGCCGGCTGAAGGTGGAGCGTGAGTTCGAGGCGCTGAGTGACGGATGGATAGAAGACTAGTTCAGTCGTAGAGCGCGGCGGCTCCCACGGCCCGCGAAGGGCGGGCTTGAATGGGGGTCGCTAGTTGAGTTGCCGCGCGGCAATGTGCCAGTCTCGGCCTTTGCCTCGAACCTTGGATACGGGACGGCCTGCGCCTTCTACAAGAAGAGCATCGTGAGGGCCCGCTGCGTGATCGGCCTCATCGGGTCTACGCTCACCCGCCTCTGCGCCCGCCCCCTGCGGGCCGTTCCGCCGCCTCCACAACTCCCTCGCTTTTACCCAGGGTAAAGGCACTCTGCGTCGCTTTGCGACTGAGCCGTCCGTCGCCTTAGTGCTTTACGTCTCGGCTCGGGCTTCGCCCATTGCCTAGGAAGGGACTCACGGCGCTCTAAGGCTGGCGGGCTGGGAGGGGGGGCCGGATCGCGGGGTTGGAGTCGCCTCGGCTTGGGCTTCGCCCATTGCCTCCGTCACTTCGGAAAGCAGGCGGCAAACTGGCGCAGAGCCTTTACATCCCCGCGGATGCGGATGGCGCGGGTGGCGAGGAGCCACCACAGGGCTTTCTCTCCCGCCAGGTAGCCGAGCCAGGCGCTGGATGTGGCGTCGACCAAGGTGTTCGGAGCGCCTTGGAGGCCGCTCTCGACGCTGAGCTTGCCGGCCTGGATGCGTACGCTGGCTTCGTGAGTCGCGTCGCCCTCGCGCAGACGAAAGTGAAGGAGCAGGTCGAGGTCTTTGGCCAGGCCGCGTTGGAAGCCGATGGGGAGCGAACGGAAGAAGCCCTGGGCTTTGCGCGCGCGGAGGCCGCTTTGGACGAAGCGTTGCGGCTTGTGGGGGAAGCGCTTGGCGACGTGGGCTGCGGCGTCCGAGTGGCGCATGACGTAGACCGGTTCTTCGCGCTGGGTCAGCGGATCCAGTACCTGCCGCTTGTAGGTGCGCTTGTCGTCGATGTACTCGCCGATCACCTCGTCGCCGGCTGGGCACACCGCCAGGCAGTAGGCAGCTTTGTAGTTCGAGCCGAAGGACAGGCTCTGCCACATGGAGGCGGTCTCGGCGTCGCTGACCCGGGCGCGGTAGTCATGGGCGCTCTTTGCGTCGGCGATGTTTTCCACCCAGTCGCCGAAGCCGCTCATGAACTCGCGGTAGTTGTGGGTGTAGCAGGCGGTGAAGTCGAAGTGGCCGTCTGCGCCGATCGCTCCCACGGGGCAGGCCGCGACGCACAGCTTGCACTCCAGGCAGGGATTGAAGTCGATGGGATGATCCTCCTCGAGCTGGAGGTCGGTGACGATGGTTTCCAGCAGGACGAAGTTGCCGAAGCGCGGGTGGATCAGGTTGCGATGGATGCCGATTTGACCCAAGCCGGCGGCGACGGCGATCGGCTTGTGGCTGAGCACCCAGGTGCGGCCGGGGAAGCTATCCATTTCCATGGGGAACCCAACGGCCGGACACACCGCGCGATACCCGAGCGCGTTCAGGCGCTCGATGATGCGGCGCGCGGTGTCCTGGGCTTCGTCCTTGGCGCTGTGGAATTCGAGGTTTGCCACCGAGCGCGGCGGGGCCCTCAAGGCGTCCCGGTTCATGCGAACCACCAGGCTGACGAACGAGCGTGCGGTTGGCAGCAGCGAGCGGGCTCCCTCGAGTTCGCTCGCCAGCTCTGAACGGTGAATCGAGACGACGCCCACGTCAGCCGCGCCGCATTCTTCTGCGATGCCACGGAGCGCGGCGCGGTCGATCGGCGCTGGCTTGACGATGGGAAGCGAGCGGTGCCGAAGCACACTGGGGTGGTGAGAGTTCATGGAGATCCTTTGGTTGTATGTACAACTATCGCTACTGAAGAAAAGCTAGGCGTCTAGCTTCAGGAGTGCGGCGGCGAGCTGGGGACCGAGTAGCCGTTCAGCGCTGGCTTGAGCGGTTTGCCACTTGGGGTACGCTTCGGCCAGCAGCGACTCACCCGCTGGAGTCAGCTCGAGCAGCGTGTGTTTGCCTTGTGGAATTTGACGGATCCAGCCTGCGTCTTGCATGCGCGCCAGGTTGCGCGAAAGCGTCGACTTTTCGATGTCGAGGGCGCGTCCCAAGTCGATCGCGCGCATCCCTAAGGGTTGACCCACGGAAATCGCAACTAGCTGATTGAGCTGGGCTGAGCTCAGCGAGAGCTCGCGCAAGGCGTCGTCGTACAGCTTGGAGATCACGCGGTTCACGCGCCGACTGCGCATCAAGATGCACTCTGCGGCGATACGGCCGCCGAGTGCGCTGGGCGTTTCCTGTGCTGGTTTCGGGCGTCGTCCAGTTTCCGAGCTTCGGCGGGGCATTGGGTTGTATATGCAACCGAGCGCATCGAGGGTCAAGCGTGTGTTTGCGGCTTGTCGTTCGCTGGGCGACGACCCATGCTCTGGCCGCCACCATGCAGCCCAACGAAACACTGCGCCGTGAGCGCTACATCAACGTCGAGACGTTCAAGCGCGACGGCAACGGCGTGAAGACTCCAGTGTGGTTCGTGAACGTCGGTGACAAGCTCGGCGTGTTCACCAACGGCAAGAGCTACAAGGTCAAGCGCCTGCGCCGAAACTCCAAGGTGCGGGTGGCAGCGTGCGATGCCCGCGGCGGCGTTGGGAAGTCGGCGACGTGGTACGAGGGAGAGGGACACATCGTCAGCGATCCCCAGCGCATCGACGCGGGTCTACAAGGCGCTCAAGGACAAATACGGTGTGCAGATGTGGTTCGTCACGGTGGGCGCCAAGCTTTCCGGGCGCCATAAAGACTGGACCGTCGTCGAGCTCGAGCTGCACGACTGAGGTTCGGGGCCGGGCACCCCGCGTCGTTTAGGTGCTGCGCCGAACCCTCTCCCACAGACCCAAGTCACCTCGCGGGCCGAGCCTGAGATGGAAACGTGAGCGGGCTCGATCCGTTGAGTCGCGGTTGGCGTATTACGCCTCAATGGGGGCAGGCTTCCTTCCAGGAGGGCCGTGAGCCGTATTGGGCGGCTCGCGGAACTACCGGGAAATGGCTTGTCCTGTTTTGTGCGCTCGCTCGCGAAGAAACCCAAATCTCCTGAAAGCCTCCGCGAGGCTCATGCGTTTGAAGGCATCATGAACGTGGCGCGTGACTCACAAGCTGACCTCCCCACCCGGCGCTGGGCGGACGTCGCGCCCGACACGCTGAACGATGGTGGGTGCGAGTCGGGTGTTCAGCGTTGCGCGGAGCCTGCCCCCGAGGCGCTGTTGGAAGCTCAGGTTGGGAATGACGTCGGCGGCTGGGGTGAGCCGGACGAGATCACCTTGGTTTCGATCTACGACCAGACTGGTCTGCAGATGCCAGAGCGCACGCCGTTGGTCGAGGTCGTCGAGGAACCCGCCTCAGGGATACGGACCCAGGACGAGTTCGCCGATCTCGATGCAGCGCTGCTCTTCGAGGTCGAGCTGGGCTGAACGCTAAGCCTCGCTCTGAGCCGATTACCCTGTGGAAACGAGCTACTTCTTGACGCGCTTGCGCTTGAGTTCCTCGTCAGGCTCCACGTGCTCGATCTTCTTTGTCTCTACGTTGCGCAAGCGTGACTGCTTGACGAGGCGTTGAGCCTTGAAGGTGCCGCCGTCCATCAGGAGCACGCGCACCTCGCGGTAGAGCCCCTCCTGGGCTGCCCGTTTCCCCGCTTCACTCGTGGTGTCGCGGACCCACTCACCCAAATCCTTGGGCAAGTCTTCGTATTCGCCGAGGCGCTCTTCGATCGCGCCGGGAACTTCTCGGAAGACGAGGAACAGGTAGCCGCCAACCGCCACCGCAGCGATGCTGAGAAGGATGATTACGTAAGCCACGCTAGGCCGATACCTAACACTCAGGGTGGGTCATGTCTGCGCTTCCCATGTGCGACAATCCAGCGCGCCCGGTTGCACAGGCCTTCCTGGGGGACTCTGCGCTAATCTCGCCTCTCCGGCGCAAAGTCCTCGCTACGTGCGACGGCATCCGCCACGACGGCGGGGACGTCACTCGGCTCGACGCCTCGCCAGTAGACGGTCCATGCAGGAAGTCGGACGAGGCCGTCGCAGTTGTCGGCGTACCAACCCGCGATGGGATTGCCTGGCTTGGCGCGCCAATAGAACTTCGGCTGGTCGCGCTTGATCGCCTCCCACAGATCGCGACCCATGCCCTCACCCTGCGCTACAGGACCGACGACGAATTTGGTCAGGAAGGCTGCCCCGACCCCAGGTTCGAGGATCGCGGCGCCGCGGCAGTTGGCCTCCAAGAACACTGCCAGCGGGGGGCGGTCGAAGAAGCTTGGCTTCAGCTGCTTGTGAAACGCGGACTCCAAGAGCTCGCTCAAGCGCTCGAGGTCTAGGCCTTGGTAGGCATCGAAGCGCTGGATTTGCGCTCCGCGCTTCACCAGCGTGCCCGCTCCGCGAACGGTGAACAGCTCCTTCAACAAGCCGAGCGGCGAGGCGACGCTGACTTGCAGCTTTGGGTGTGCTTCCGCGAGCGGCGCCAGGCGGCGCAGCAGCTGAGCCTCTGCAGGGATCAAGAAGCTCGACTCGAGCAAAGGCATCAGGTCCGTCTGCAGGTTGATCACGCTGATGCCGCCGTCGTGAGCTGGTAGGACGTGATCCGCGGAGAGCGCCACGCGACGTTGCCCGTGGGGACCGAGGCCGCCGCGGTTGCGCAAGACCACGAGCTTCTTACTGTCGAGACCGCCGAGCAAGGCCTCCAGTGCAACGAACCGCTCGTCCTCCTGCGAATCACAAGCGAAGCTCACGACGGGCAGCCGACCGGCTTCGAGCTCCTCGCGCAGTGTATTCCCGGAGGAAATGCTCGAGACGGTGTGTTCGCTGGTCTCGATTCCGGCTCTGCGCAGGCTCTCGTTCAACTTGGCGCTGGACTCGGCGGCGCCCCTCGGGTCGAACAACCCCAGCAACAGGGGCGCAACCAAGCCGAGCTGGTTCAAAAAGCTCAGCTGTTCGACGAGGCTGCCTTGCGCGTGACGCGTCACCGTGGCCTCCGCCGCGATCACACCAAAGCTCGCCTTGGGTAACTTGCGGAACAGCTCCAGATAGAGCTCGGCCTCACTGCGTCTGCCGACGCTCTCCAGGAACGTGAGGACAACCTCCGAGGCTTCGAGGGACGTCACGCTGGCGCTGTAGTAGGGCTCCGCGTGCGATGCAACGTCAGCGCGCAACGCAGTCGGGTTTGGGGGTGAGGAGCGCTTCAGGACCTCCTCACCCAGCCGCGAGCAACGTATCCTAGGACCTGTCCGACAGGCTGCGGAGTGGTACCGGTGTCGCCTGCCTGAGCGCGCGTCGGATCACCGAACACGAGTTCGAGTATCGGGAAGGTGACCGGTCGCCTTACGTCCGACTGGGAGGGCGATTCATGATCCGCGCGAAACCGACGTTCACTGTCTGGTGTCCACGCATACTTGGACCGGCGGGTGAGGAGGTCACCGCCGAGGAACGTCAGCGAATCTAGCCGAGCGAGTATGCACCGAGTGTGATTCGGTTGATGAAGCTCGGGCGGGTGCTCCGCGTGGAGTACGCGCGCAAGGAGGCGCTTCACGATATTCGGGGCCTCTGGCTTGGCAAAGGGAGGCCTTGGCGGGTACAGGTGGCAGATTCCGCGCTTGCCCTCTAACATCAGCGACCATGCGCGTAGGGCTCGTGACACCGCCCGGCTTGCTCGGAGAGTTCGTCGGCCAAGTGGTGCGACCGGCGGGGCACGAATTGTTCGTCGCTCCTCACCTGGACGCGCTCTTCGAACAGACCGGTGAGACTCCCGACGTCGTGCTGTTTGCTCCCCACGTAGATGGCGAGCCGGCGCATGAGGTCCTCCAGCGCGCTCGTCAGGCCGGCCTCGATATTCCCCATGCCATCTACCTTGGCCTGGAAGCGACATATTGTGATTCCGCGCGGGAACAAGGCTTCTCGCGCGGGCTGCAATTGCCATTTCAGGCTCAGGAGCTGAAGGCCGCGATCGAGCGCAGCGTGCGCGGAAAGCTGTGCGTGCTGCTGGCGGATGACAGCGCGCTGATCCACAAGCACACGGTGCCGATCCTGACTGACGCCGGCTACGAGGTGCGTGAAGCCTTCGATGGCGAGGAAGCGTTTCAGATGCTCGAGCAAGATCCACCCGATCTGCTGCTGACGGACGTCGAGATGCCAAAGCTCGGTGGCTACGACTTGTGCCGCAAGGTCAAGCAAGACGAGCGTTTCCGTGAGGTCCCTGTGGTCATCTGCTCTTCACTTGGCGAAGCTGCGGATCTTGAGCGCGGCTTCGACGCCGGCGCTGACGACTACTTGGTCAAGCCGGTCGTGCCCGAAGAGCTCGTCACGCGGCTGCACTCGCTGCTGGCCACCCGCATGATCAGCGCACGTGAGCAGGTGCTCGTCGTGGACGACTCCGCGGCGATACGCCATTTGGTGGCCGATTGTCTGCGCCGCCAAGGTTTCCGTGTGGATACGGCGGTGGATGGGGCGGACGGCCTCGAGAAGGCCAAGGCGAGCGTGCCTGACCTCGTCCTCACCGACTACGACATGCCTCGCATGACCGGCTTCGAGCTGGTGCACGCGATGCGCCACACGCTGGAGACGCGAGACGTGCCCCTCGTCATGCTCACCGCGCGTGAGTCGAAGCGGGATCAAGCTCAGATGCGCGCTGCCGGCCTGACTAGCTACCTGGTCAAGCCGTTCACCACCGACAAGTGCATTGCCATCGTCGAGCGTGTGCTGGCTGAAGCACGGCTCGCCCGCTACAAGGAGGCTTCGCGGCTGTACATCAGTGAAGGCGCCGTTCAAGCCGCTGAGCAGCTCTCGGTGAGCGGGGAGCCGTACGCCATCCGGGCGAAGGAAGTCGACGCGACGCTCCTCTTCAGCGACATCAGCGGTTTCACATCGATGAGCTCGCGGATGACCCCAGCGGAGGTCGTCGCGATCCTGAACGAGGCGTTCGATGCGCTGTGCATCGTGATCAAGAATCAAGGCGGCGACATCGACAAGTTCATCGGCGATGCGATCATGGCCGTGTTCGAAGATCGCTCCGACTTTGACGAGCCCCACGCAGTGCGCGCGACTCGCGCAGCGTGGGGCATGCAGCAGGCGCTCACCGCATTCAATGCGGATCGGGATCCGCCACTCGTGATGCGCATCGGGCTCAACTCGGGGCCCATCGTACGGGGCGACATCGGCTCGCGCTTCGTGCGTCGCGACTACACCTGCATCGGAGACGCCGTGAACCGCGCGCAGCGTCATGAGTCGAAGGCGCCGCTGGGCGGCGTGCTCCTGAGTCAGGACACCTACGCGCGAGTGCGTGAGCTGGTGGAGACCGAAGAAATGCCTGGGATTCAGCTGAAGGGCATCACGGAGCCCGTGAGCGGCTACATCCTGAAGGGCTTTGTCTAAGACAGGCGTGCCTCCCCCCCAAACCTACTCACGGCTTCCGCGGGAAGTTCGATGCTGTCGCGCTTGGCCTGCTCTGCGGCAGCGAGCGAAGACTTGCGTCGCGCGCTGGACGTTTGGGAGTTTGTGTAGTTCACCTCCCGTATGTTTCGTGGACGAGATGGCCTCAAGACGCTGAAGATCGCGCTCGTTAGCTCGCTGGTGACGGCGTCTCTCTGCGGCGGCGCGGCGCTTGCGGATACGGCCTTGGCGAACCGCTACCCTTACGATCCCGCGTGCGCCTGGGGACGCATCTCCGACGGCAAGGGCATGATTGTGCGCTGCGTATCCAAGCGGGAGGCGGGAGAAGTCTTGGAGGCTGCCAAGCGCGCGCGTGAGGCCAAGGAGCAAGCCAAGAAGGACGCAGCGGAGAAGCCTCCAGAGAAGCCCAGCGAAAAGCCGGCGCCGCCTCCCGAAGAGAAACCCCAGGGAAAGAGCGGCGCGGTGTCGCTGAAGTTCGGTGAGCTGAAGGTCGACGAGGGTAGCCTGCCCAGCGAGGCGGCACTCAAGAGCTTGGCCAAGGGTCAAAAGAAGATGGAAGCCTGTGTCCAAGAACACGGCGGTCTCACCCACGACTCAGGGGAACTTCGAGTACGCTTTCTCGTACGAGAGCGCGGGATTGCGGAGGGGGTCGAAGTGGAGCGGCGCAAGGGCATGAGCGAGAAGGCTGGAAAGTGCGTGGCCGAGGTGATCGATCGGCGCCGTGTGGGGCACCCGTCGGTGCCGATCACGGGCGCGACGCTCGAGCTCTCCTTCACGCGAGCCACCAAGTGAGCGCTCGCCGTGTGTTGGTCGTCGACGATTCGGCGTTCATGCGCGGCGCGGTGGCGCGGTTGATCGACTCGGATCCGCGCTTTGAAGTCGTGGGTCAGGCGCGGGACGGAGAAGAAGCCGTGCGCATGGCACGGGAGCTTTCCCCTGACGTCATCAGCATGGACTTCAACATGCCGCGCTTGAACGGTGCTCAGGCGACGCGCGCCATCTTGGCGGAGCGGGCCGTAGGCATCGTGATGCTCAGCGCGCACACCAAAGAAGGCGCCGAAGAGACCCTCGACGCACTGGGTGCCGGCGCCGTCGACTTCGTGCCCAAACCCGGCGGCGAAGTGAGCACCAACCTAAGCGAAATCAAGGACGTGCTGCTCAGCAAGTTGGCCGCGGCGGGGGGCGCCAATCTCAAGGCGCTGAGTGCTCTGAGTTCTAACCGCGCGGAAACAGAGGAGGCGCCGCCGGTCTCCACGAGGAGCCTCCCACCCGGCGGATCACGGCGCCCCGACGCGACCCGCCCCATGCCGAGTGGCCTCCGCGTGATCGCGATAGCCAGCTCCACAGGTGGCCCCGCGGCGCTCACCCGGGTGGTGCCTCGCCTGGATTTACGTGGGTCCGCGCTGGTCATCGTGCAGCACATGCCAGAAGGGTTCACGCGCGCGCTCGCCGATCAGCTGAGTCAGCTGTCCCCGTTCAAGGTCCAAGAGGCCACGGGCGGCGAGCAGCTGCGGGAAGGCGTCGCGCTGGTCGCACCCGGAGGATTTCACCTGCAAGTCGAGCGCGGTGGGATCGTGCGCTTGACGTCGGGGCCGCCGGTGCACGGCGTGCGGCCGGCTGCCGACGTGACGCTGAAGAGCGTCGGTGAGGCGTTCGGTCCGCGCGCGGTTGGTGTCGTGCTCACCGGAATGGGGCGCGATGGAGCCCTGGGGCTTGCGTCGCTGAAGGCGGCTGGGGGCCGTACTCTTGCCCAGGATCAGGCGAGCAGCGTCGTGTATGGCATGCCGAAAGCCGCCGCGGAGCTGGGTGTTGTGGATGAAGTGGTCGCGCTCGAGCGCGTAGCCGCGACGGTTACACGACTCGTCGCGTCCTGACATCGTGGCTGGCAACTCGGGAGGTTTCGTCTAGCTTCTCGGCGTGGCGATTCATCCGGAGTCCGAAGCGCGCGCTCAGCGCTATGCTGAACGCGCTCAGAAATTCGCGCTGGAAGCTGAGCGATTGGAGAGCCGCTCCGGGCTGGTCAGCAACTTGCGCGGCCTCAGCTTTAGCGTGTTCGGGTTCAGTCTGGGGTTCGCGTTGCTCAGCAGCTACACGTTGATCGCAGCTCCGCTGAGCCTCGTGGCGCTGATTGTTTTCGTTGTGCTCGTCGTTGCACATAGCCGCGTCATCGACGCGCGGGACTCTGCCGCACGTTGGCAGCTGGTCAATGAGCGTGGCGCCAACCGTTGCCGTGGGGAATGGAATCGGCTGATCGAGACGGGTGCGGAGCTGCGCGCTGGTAAGCCACCGCATCCCTACGTTGAGGACCTGGACGTCTTCGGCGAAGGATCGCTGTTCCAGCGCATCAACGTCGCCCACACGCGCTTCGGGCAGGATTGCCTCGAGCGGTACCTCGCGGAGATGCCACCCCTGGAGGTCGCTCGGGAGCGTCAAGAGGCGGTGCGGCAGCTGACGAGCTTGGAGGAGTTTCGCCAAGAGTTGGAGGCGCTTTCTCTGGCGCTCGTGCCGGAGCGTTCGCTGGGAGCTAGCCTCTCCGGCAGCTCACGCAACAAGGCGACGCCGCAACCTCCAGATCCTGAGCCGCTGTTGCGCTGGGCCGAGTCAGAACCTCGGCTAGGTAAGAGCGGCGCCATCCGCGTGCTGGCTTGGGTACTACCGCTGATCAACCTCGCGATCCTGGGCCTGTCCACCTGGGGCCCATTGCCGGGCTACGCCTTGCTACCTGGACTCCTGGCTTCGCTCGCCGTCGTCCTGCGGACGGGCGGTGAGGCGGGGCGCGTCTTCACTGCCGTCAGCGCGACCGAAGGCGCGTTTCTTCGCTACGCGCCGATGCTGCGTCTCCTTGAGGAAATGAAACTCGACGCCCGTTTGGTGGCGCGGCTGCGCGATGGCATCCTCTCCGGGGATCGTCGTCCATCGGTGGCGATGGCGGAGTTTCAGCGTGGCGTCGGCTGGTTCGACTTACGGCACAATGGCTTGATTCATCCGGTCTTGAACGTCGCGTTGCTCTGGGATCTGCACTGCGTGCTGCGCCTCGAGCGGTGGCAGGCCCGAGCAGGTAAGGCCGTTCGGGGCTGGTTCGAAGCGCTTGGGGAGCTGGAGGCGCTGTCCTCGTTCGCCGGGTACGCCGCCGACGAACCGCATTGCACCTGGCCCGATCTCGACGCTCAAGGCGTCTTCGTTGCCGAGCAACTCGGGCATCCTTTGATCGAGCCCGGGACGCGTGTGAACAATGATGTCGTGTTGGACAAGCGCGGCACGGCGCTGCTCGTGACGGGCTCGAACATGTCCGGCAAGAGCACCTTGATGCGCTCGATGGGGCTAGCGATCGTCATGGCGCGTGCGGGCGGTCCGGTGTGCGCCTCAGCGCTTCGCGTTGGGGAACTCACCCTCCGCACCAGCATCCGCGTGAGCGATTCTCTGGGGAGCGGCGTCAGCCATTTCTACGCGGAAGTGCGCAAGCTCAAGTCGGTGTTGGACGCCACGGAGCAGACGAGTTCCGGCTGCGTCTTCTTTCTCCTGGACGAGGTGTTGCACGGCACGAACAGCCGAGAACGCCAGGTCGGGGCACGCTGGGTGCTAGCTGAACTCTTGCGTCGTGGGGCGGTGGGTGCGGTGTCCACCCACGACATGGGGCTGTGCGAACTGACTCCGGAGCTGATGGAGCACGTGAAGCAGGTCCATCTGCGAGAAAACGTGGAGGGGCAGAAGATGACCTTCGACTACCGCCTGCGGCAGGGACCCGTGACTTCCGGCAACGCACTGCGGCTGATGCAGCTGGTCGGGATCCCCGTCCCGCTCGACGACGCGGACGCCGGGATGCCCACCTCGGCAGCGCCGTAGAAAAAGCGGGTGTGGAGCCTTCGGCTACCTCCGGGGGCGCAGTGGGAGCATGTGTCACTGAACTCGCCCGATGCGGCTCGAAGCCGGCTAGAAACAGCACATCTGGGGGCTGCATCTGCTAGAAAGCGCAGATAGGGGGGCAAGGGGCTCAATCCGTTTTCGGGTTGAGATCGCAGTCTCGGCAGGTTCGCCTGTTGTCCCGCTAGGAAAAAGACTGATCCGGGCGCGAGGCCGGGACGTCCATCCGTCGTTGCCCAACATCAGGCGCTGCCCTCGGCCGCTACTTCACCGACCCACCCACACCCACCAAGAAGTTCGAACCCTCGACCAAGTCGCTAGTATCGCATCGTCACCGTCGCGCGCCGCCCCCGGCGTCGTGTGTGTTATCCGGCACTTGCCGGACTGTGCGAGGTCCGCGAGGTCGGTTAGACTCTAACTTCGATCGAGTCCAATCAGGGCCCACCATAAGTGACCGACTACGAGGAAAAGACGCGAGTCACCCAGGTCGTCCAGCGACCCCTGGAAGAGGCTGATGGGCCGGGAAACGACTGTCTGGTCGTCATCTACAGCAAGGAACCGACTTTGCTGGGGAAACGCTTTGTCCTCGAGCACAACCCCATGCGCGTTGGCCGCGGCGCAGACAACCACATCGTCTTGGAGGGAGACTCCGTTTCGCGACGGCACTGTCACTTCGAGAAGCGTGGTGGGCGCTGGATCGTCGTCGACGATGGTTCCACCAATGGCACCTACCTGAACGAAGAGCAGATCGTTCGTGAAGCGCCGCTCCAGAACAGCGATCGCATCAAGGTCGGGCCAACCATCCTCAAGTATTTGAGCGGCGCGGACGCCGAAGCAAAATACCACGAGGAAATCTACAAGATGACCATCATCGATGGTCTCACGCAGATCCACAACAAGCGCTACCTGTACGAGGCGCTGGAGCGCGAGCTGATCCGCGCCCGGCGGCACGAGCGCGCCCTGTCGCTGTCGATCTTCGACATCGACTACTTCAAGCGCATCAACGACCAGTATGGCCACCTCGCAGGTGACCACGTGCTGCGTGAGCTGGCTCGCTTGGTCCAAAACCGGATCCGGCGCGATGAGGTGTTCGCGCGTTACGGTGGTGAAGAGTTCGTGATCGTCTTGCCGGAGACCCCCCTGGATGGGGCGTCTTCGCTGGCGGAGAACATCCGGGCGCGCGTCGCCGAGCATCGCTTCGTGTTTCAGGGAGAACGCATCCCAACCACGATTAGCATCGGCTGCGCCCAGCTCGAGCCTGGCGATCAAAGCGCCAACGAGCTGATCCAGCGTGCCGACGAGAAGCTCTACGAAGCCAAGCGCGGCGGACGTAACCGGGTCTGCTTCTGAGCTCGTGAGCCATGGGCTTTAGCGAGATCCCCCTGCCCCCGGAAGTGACTCCGGGTTGCGACTTGCCAGCGATTCAGGCTCGACCGCCTGGTCCGCAGTCGCGCACCTGGCTCCTGCGGAACTCGGTGAACGTCGCACCCATGGGGCCCGCGCCAGCTAAAAATCCGAGAGGAAAAGAGCGCGTTGGTGGCGTCGTGTATTCGACGGCCAGAGGCTCGAATGTGCTCGATGTCGATGGGAACCGCTACGTCGACCTCGCCGCCGGCTTCGGCTCGCTGTTGGTCGGCCACGCGCACCCCCGCATCTTGAAGGTGCTCGAGCTTCAGGCGGAGCGTCTGATGCAGGCTCTGGGAGACGTCTACACATCCGAGCCGCGCATCGCGCTCTGCGAGCGCTTGGCGCGATTGTCTCCCGTGCCGGCTCAGGTGATCCTGGGGCAGAGCGGCGCTGACGCCGTCAGCGCTGCGCTGAAGACCGCGATGTTGGTCACTGGGAAGCCCGGTGTGATCGCGTTTGAAGGTGGATACCACGGCCTGTCTTACGGTCCGCTCGCCACGACTAGCTTGCGCACGAGCTATCGTGAGCCCTTCGCGGCGCAGCTCAACCCAGCGGTTCGGTTCGCTCCCTATCCCTCCAGCCTAGGCCTCTTGGATCTTGCCCTCGAGCGCGTGCGCTTCGAGTTGGTTCGCGGTGACGTGGGGGCCATCCTGGTTGAACCCATCCTCGGGCGCGGCGGGGTGGTCGTTCCTCCAGACGGTTTCCTCGAGGAACTACAAGCGATGGCCTCCCAGCACGGGGCGCTGTTGATCGCCGACGAGATTTGGACTGGCCTCGGGCGAGCAGGAGAGATGCTAGTCAGCGTCGCCCAAGGCGCCACGCCCGACCTCATCTGCCTGGGCAAAGGCTTGGGTGGGGGCCTGCCGATTAGCGCTTGCATTGGCAAGGCGGAGCTGATGGCCGCGTGGCGACGGGAAGAGGAAGTCGTGCACACCGCGACCTTCGCCGGTGCCCCCCTTGCGTGCGCGACGGCGATTGCCACGCTCGATATTCTGCACCGGGACAAGCTGGTTCAGCGCGCTCGAGACGTCGGAGCGGACTTCGGACGGCGGCTCCACGAGGTGTGCGGTGCCTTCGCTGCCAGCGGCGCCGTTCGCGGGCAGGGTTTGATGTGGGGTGTGGAGCTAGGCAGCGCCGGCGCTGGGGCGCGGCTGATGCGCGCCTTGCTCGAGGCTGGCTATATCGTGTCGACCGGTGGCGGCGCTCGCGAGGTGTTGGTGCTCACTCCGCCTCTGGTGATTGGCGAGAATCAGCTGGAAGCATTCGTTGCAGAGTTGCCCCTCGCGCTCCAAGCTTGCGGCCCGTGAGCCCTGACGACCCGAGCGCCAGCCCCGCCGCCCCCGCATATCTGGATGAATCCAGCGCACTCCACGACAGGGTGCGAGCGTTCGCCAAGGCGAGCCTGAGCGTCGACGGTGACCAGGAGTCCTTCGAAGGGATCGCCCTGGAGCTTGCGCGTTTTCAGGCCAAGTACATCCCCGGCTACGCGCGACTGGTGGAGTCGCGCGGCGTATTACTCGAGCGTTACGAGAGCATCGTAGCCGTGCCCACCGATGTCTTTCGCCTCACGCGGGTCGCTGTGCATCCGCCGGAGCTGGACGTCGCCACGTTCCACACCAGCGGCACCACCGCAGCGCTCAGCGGAAAGCACCATTTCCGTACGCTAAAAACCTACGAGGAGCTATCTCTAGCGTACGGTCGGCGCGCCTTGACTTCGGCTTTCGGCGGCCAGCGGGTCGTCGTCGCGCTGGCACCGCCGCCAAGTCAGGCGCCGCACTCCTCCCTTGGGCACATGCTCAGCTTGTTCATGAATCGCTGGGACGGTCGGGCGATCAGCGTTTCTCCTCGAGGCGCGGTGTACGATCCGGAGTCCAGCGCCCGCTGGCTCGGTGGCTCCGGCGGGATCGATCTGGAGGGCCTCCGAAGGGCTGCGCTCGTCGCGCTCGAGCGGCAAGAGCCGCTGTTGCTCTTGGCGACGTCTTTCGCGTTGGTCGCGATGCTCGATGGTCTCGCCGGCGCACAAATCCCCGCGCCCAAGCGCACCGCCGTGATGTACACAGGCGGCTTCAAAGGCAAGAGCCGTGAGGTCAAACCGGAGCAACTTCGGCGCGAAGTGGCCCGCGTGTTTCGTATCCCCGAGGTACAAGTCACTGGTGAGTACGGCATGACGGAGCTCACCAGCCAGCTCTACGAAGGCACGCTGCCCGGTAGCGACCTGTCGGCCCCGCCCGGTGTTTACTTGGAGCCGCCGTGGCTCCGGGTGATCCCGGTCGATCCGGTGACCCTCAAGCCGGTGAAGGACGGCGAAACCGGACTGGCGAAGATCATCGACCTAGGAAACGTCGACTCCGCGGTTGGAATCCTGACTCAGGATCTGGTGCGGCGCGTGCCGGTCGCAGAGGGGCTCAGTGGTATCGAGCTGCTCGGTCGTCGTAAGGGCAGCCCGGCGCGTGGTTGTTCGCTCTCGTTCGAGTCGTGGATCGTTGGAGCGAGCAAGGGGGCCGCGTGAGCCGTCCAGAGACACGGGTGCGGCAGCTACTAATTGCCGCAAAGAAACTCGTAGACCCGAAGCACCCTCTGGGGCAGCGGCTGCGTAGCGAGCTGCCGGCGCTCACGGGACTGAGCCCGGAGGGCGTCGCCTACGCGCTGGAGCATAACCTCGAAGTCAACGCGAGCAGCGCGGAGGTCTTGGAGCTGTGTCAGTCGGTGCCACAGGTCGATCGCGCCCATGTGCTCCTGAGCGCGAACGTCTTCGTGGCCGGTCTGCGCGCGGTCGCGCTGGGCCTCGCCGCCTCTCCCAAGGTGTTCGTTCGCTCTTCGCGGCGTGAGCCGCTGGTGGTGCGCCTGCTCGAAGAGGCCAGCAAGGGCGCCTTTCGCGTGGTGGATGAGTTGGTGCCGTTGCCCGGAGATCACTTGTGGGCCTACGGCAGCGATGAGACGCTGAAGAGCCTGCGCGGGGAGCTTCCAGCGGGCGTTGTACTGCATCCCCATGGATCCGGATTCGGCGTCGCGGTGTACGAGGCAGATGCAGCGCGCCTCTCCCCCCAGGCAGCCGCTGAGGCTCTCGCAAGGGATATTGGCGTCTTTGATCAGCGCGGTTGCCTGAGTCCGCGGCTCCTCGTGGTGCAGGGAGATGTGACCTCCGCCAGTGAGCTGGCGCGGCGCCTCGCGCGGGAGCTCTCCGCCTTCGAGGCACGCATTCCGCGAGGCGAGTTGAGTTCGACCGAGGCGGCTGACGTGACCTTGTATCGCGACAGCATGGCGTATGCGGGGGAGCTGCATTTCGCGGGCAAGGGCTGCGTAGGCCTCGACACTCAAGGTGAGCGGTTGATGTTGGCGCCTGTGGGGCGACACATGCACGTCGTTCACACAAACGACGCTCCCGAGCTCGTGAGAGGCCTCGAGCCCGACGTGGCGGCGCTTGGAGTGGACGTCTCGCCTCCGCTGAAGGAACGCCTGACGGAGGTGCTGCCCAGGGCGCGGCTCAGTGCACTGGGCCAGATGCAGCGGCCGCGCTTTGATGGGCCGGTGGACAAGCGCCCGCTGCGCGATGGCGTCCCACTCTGAGTTCGGGGAACGCTGCCTGACGCTGTGGCGTTCTCATGAGAGAATGCCGCCAGTGAGCAGGTCTTGGGGGAGAGGCGCGCTGGTTCGTGCGCTGCTAGCGCCGCCGGTCGCGGCGCTGCTCTCGCTCGCCTGCAGCCAGAGTGAGCCACCGGTCCCACCCCGCGCAACTCCCAGCGCGAGCGTGCCAACGCCCGCCGTAGACACGGCGCGGGTCGCCTGTCAGGCGCGGAAGCAGCAACTGCTAGGCGCGGAAGCAACCAACGGCTCGCCAGTGAATGGCCCCGTGCGCAGCGAGACCTTGGGGCGCGCGCGCGGCGAACCGTTCGTCTGGTTGCGCGAACCAAAGCCAGGGAGCCTGGCTGAGCTGCCTGCGACGTTGCAGAAGGCGTTAGGCAAAGCCGCGGACGCAGATCGCGATGACTCCAAGACCTGGAGCCGGCGACGCATCGCCACGCTGCTGCGTGCATTTCCGCGCGAAAAGAAGGCCCTGCGCGATCTGTTGCTGCGCGAAGGCTACGTCTACAGCAAGAGCCCCCTGGTGGCGCTCGCCCTGACGTTCGAACTCAAGCTCGAGGCGCTCTTCGATGAGGACCACCTCACGCTGCAACGCGGCGCAGAGCGCTACGCGCTCGTGAGCAAGGGCAGCGGGCGTTCGAGGCACTACGAGTACCAAACGGGAACCTTTGCTGGGCAGCGGGCGGAGCTACTGTTTGGAGACTGGGTGGGGACGGACGCTCCAGGCGAGCTCCTGGCCCTCGACTTCGCAGGCGTAGCTAACGACTACGGCGCGGAGCGCGTCAAGCTGACGCGCCTCCTCTCCCAAGGCAGCCTCGCGAGACTACGACTAGGCGGCGAGTGGTTTGACGCGGTCCTGGACCACAGCACCGCAGGCGGCGTGAGCGTGCGCTGCCTGGATGAACCAGCGACGCGCCGCGAGCGCGCGGCGAAGCTGCGCCAGGCAAGCGCCTGGAAACGCGTGGCGCTCGCTCACCTGAGAGCCTCGGTCGACGCCATGCTACGCGACGGTTTGCGCTTCGATCGCCCGCACGGAGAAGAGGGCCCCGATCGCGACGGAGAGCTCAGGCCGGTGTGGTACTCAGCTTATCGCTTCGGGCAGGCCTATTTCCGTGTGGATGATACGAGCTACGCCGTCTTCGCTCCGGACGGCACTCCAACGCCGCCGCAGGTTTGCGTAGATTTCGTGCTAGAGAGCTTCGAGCGGGCCTCCGGGACCTGGTTCACGCCCAGGAGTGCCAAGCGTGAGCGCGCCCAAGGTGGCCTCGACTTCAACGCGTACGGCATCAAGAATCGGCGCGGAGTGCTGGCGCTGGAAGACTTTGGGTTCGAGCACACGGAGCTGTTCGATGGGGTGCGCTTCAAGGACGAGGAGCGCATCCCCTTCGCCAAGCGTCAGGAGTTCTTTGGCTTCCTCGAACGGCATGCCGATGAGTTCGAGCCCGGCGACATCGTCGCGATTCGTGGCGTGAAGGGCGATGGCCGAGTGCACCAGCACGCTATTCTGCTCGAGCGCACGGATCCGCTAACGGGACTGCCCTATGGCCTCGCGGACCAAATGAGCAAGCCGCGCAGGAGAACCTGGGAAGGCATCATGGCTGAGGCTCCCCGGCGATCGCTCTACTTCCGTCTGCGCCTGAAGCCTGAAGTGCTGAAGAAGCTCGCGGCCGAGCCGGTGGTGGCTGCCGTCCAAGCAGCGAACCTATAGGTTGTATTACCACGCGGAAACGCGAACGCGCACTTCGCCGGCATGCACAGGCAGCTCGAGGGCGCGTCGCGTTGCGTCTTCAGCTTGGCGGAAGGCCTTGCGACCGCGCCGTAGCTGAAAAGGGTTCACGCGTTGCAGCTCTTCAATCACCAAGGCGCACAGCCCAGCGCGCTGAGGTACTTGCAGCGCCACGCTGCCACGGCGCCGCCAAGGCGACTTCGACGCCAGGTGATGGTAGAGCAAGCGCTCGTGCCCCATGCCAGCGAGCCCCGGGCGATCCAGGATGCCACCGTCGAGCAGCGGCCGACCATCATGCCACATCGGCTGGAAGAGGAAGGGCAGGGTGCACGAAGCGCGGATCGCCGGAGCGAGAGCACCTTCGCGCATCACCCGCGTCTCTCGTGAGTAGACGTCGAACACGCTGATGGCTGCTGGCACCCGACAGTCTTCGAAGCGAGCCACCGGTAGCAAGCTCTCGAGCTTGTCGCGAAAGCGCTCACCCCGTAGCAAACCAAGGCCGACGCTTGGATCCCAGAAGTGCTCACGCTCCAGGCGCATCAACTCGTCTTCGATGGCTTCTGCACCGAGGCCGGCTGCCCACAGGCCGGTGACGAGCGCACCTGCGCTCGAGCCGCTCACCGCGCGAGGAGTGAGTTCTGCGTGCTCCAGTGCCCGCAGAACACCGGCGTGGGCGAAGAAGCCAAAGAAGCCCGAGGACATCGTGAGCGCGAAGGGCTCGCGGCTCAGCCACTCCCCCAATAGCTCACGTGCCAAGGTCGAATCCTCCGCTCCGCAAACGCTCTCGCGCCCCCGCGCCAATCAACGCATCTTTCCGCGCGAGAAAGCTCAGCAGGCACGCCGCACAGCACGCGAGGCTACTCAGCGGCGCGAGCAGGCTGAACACCAGACCCATGAGTGACGTGAGACCCCAGGCGACTGAGACCAGCGCCGTCAGGGTCGAGACGACGATCGACGCAGTGATTGACCAGCGCACCAAGCGGCGCAGCTGCAGGCCGACGATCAGGTTCGCAACTCCCAAGAACAGCAGGCTGTACAGAATGATCGCTGGCAGCCCCCGGATGCGGAAATTCGCGAGCATCTGGGCGACTAGGAGCACCGACAACACCCCTGAGCCGCACAGCGCGAGCACCGCGGCGTTCACCACAGCCTTGGGTTGTGCGAGCGCGATGTCGTCCGCGCCAGCGGGCACGTCGAGGCCTGGGCTATCGTCCTTCGGGGGTTGGTAGGGTTGCATGGTGGCGTCGAAAGCTGATCCTCGCGGATCAGATCTAGTTGACCACAACCAGCTCGACCGCCAGGTTGACCTCCTGGGGATCGGGACGACCGAGGCCGCGCACGAGCTTGACCTTGACCTTCCCGCCGGGCTTCAAGCCGTCGAGGGCGTTGTACAGGTCGTCGTAGCTCTCCACCGGTTTATCGCCGATTCCGACGATCACGTCGCCCAGCTGGAAGGTGTTTTGCGCTTGGGTGACGCCTTGCACGCCCGCGCGCTCCGCAGGCCCACCGGGAGTCGCCTTGAGCACCAGCACACCGCGGATCCCGAAGCGGCGTTCGATACGGCCCAGGGGGTCGATCTCGATGCCGATGCCGACTTGCTCCACCTTGCCGAACTGGACCAGCTGGGGCACGACGCGGCGAATGGTGTCCACCGGTACCGCGAAACCGATGCCGGCGCTCGACCCGCTCGCGGAGTAGATCATCGTGTTCATTCCGATGAGTTGCCCCGAGGAATTGAGCAGCGGACCACCGGAGTTGCCCGGGTTGATCGCCGCGTCGGTCTGGATCATGTCCTTGATGGTGACGCCGCCAGCGCCGCCAACATCGCGGCCCAGCGCGGAGATCACGCCAGTGGTCAGCGTGTGGTCCAAGCCGAACGGGTTGCCGATGGCGATGGTCTTTTGGCCTACGACCAGCTCGTACTTCTCCGGTGGAATGCCGAGTGGGATCAGGCTCTTCTCGGGCGCGTTGATGCGCAGCACCGCGATGTCCTTCGGCGGCTCCACACCGACCACGACGGCGTCGTAGCTGGTCTGATCGAACAGCCGCACGCTCAAGATGCGGGCGCCACGGATCACGTGGAAGTTCGTGACGATGTGGCCCTTCTTGTCCCATACGAAGCCGGTGCCCGAACCCGTGGGTACGTCAGTCGAGCGCATCGTCGACGGATCGACGACCGTCCGACTCTGAGTCACGAACACCGTCGAGGGCGCTGCCTTGCGGAACACGTTGATCGTGTTCTTTTCGTCCTCGATCCCCGCGGCAGGAGACAGGGCGAGCTCGCCTGCCTCGACGCCTACCGGCGTGGCCGAAAGCGCGCTGGACGCCGACGAAGTCGGGGTGGTCTCACCTGACTTGGCCGGCGGGGGAGAGCCGCAGGCCGCCACGATCAACGTGGCGGCGGGTATCCAGGCGGCGATTGGGAGGGTTGTGAGAAACGTCGCGAGGCCGCGGCGCTTAGTTCGAAGATCAGGCAGCGTCTGCGTCGTCATCCTCGTCATCATCCTCGAGGGCGGCGCCGTGGCACTTCTTGAACTTCTTGCCCGAGCCGCAGGGACAGGGGTCGTTACGACCGATCTTGGGCGCTGACGCTTGAGGCGGCGGCGCCGGAGCTTGAGTCACGGTCTCGTCGCTGCCCTCGGGCGCAGGCTCACCAAGGTGCTTGGCGACTGCCGCCTCGAGTTCGGCTTGATGTCGAGCCTCCGCTTCCTTCTCCATCGCCTCGAGCTGCTCGCGGCGCTGGATGTGGGCGTCGAACACGCGAGCGATCACGTTGCTGGAGACGCGCGCCATCATGTTCACGAAGAGGTTGTAGCCCTCTTTCTTGTACTCATTCTTCGGGTCGCGCTGACCGTAGCCGCGCAGTCCGATGCCGTCCCGCAGGTGCTCCATGTTCGAGAGGTGATCGACCCAGGCGCGGTCAATTTCCTCAAGGTAAACGTGGCGCAGCAGGCGCAGCATGTTCTCCACGCCGATTTCTTCCTCCCGTTGGAGGTACAGCGCTTCCGCCCGCTCGTAGATGGTGCAGACGAGCGCTTCGCGCTCACCCATGTCATCCACGTCCTTCGCGAGCTCTTCCTTGAAGTGCTCGTTGAAGCCTTGGTGAATGCTCTTCCAGTCCCAGTCTTCAGGCTGGCGATTGGGAGGACAGCTCTCCTCCACGATCGCGCTGACCACGCGATCGATGAGATCGAGGAAGCGCTCGCGCTGCTCGCTCAGGCCAACGGCAACCAGATCCACGAGCTCGTCGTAGGTCTCAAGCGGGGTGCGCTTCCGTGCGGCAGAGCCCTCCAGCTCCAGCTTCACGCCCCACATCTGGTAGACCTCGTGCTGCAGGGACTCGACCTCGACCAGCTTCTTGACCTTCTTCAGCTCCTTGCGATTCGGGGGCCGCGGAACGTCGTTCTTGTCGAGGGTCTGCAGGGGCTCCTCGGCGAACATGTTGACGAGCTGAGCGATGACGGGAGCCACCTTCTCCTTGATGCTCTCATCCATGGGGATCTTGCGAGCGTCGCCAGTGACCTTGCCGGTCTCGTCGATTTCCTCCGGCTCATAGCGGCCGAGGAGCAACGACTGCCGCAGCGAGTACACCGTCTTACGCTGGGCGTTCATGACGTCGTCGTACTCGAGCAGGTTCTTGGGGATGTCGAAGTTGCGCTCTTCGACCTTGCGCTGAGCGTTCTCGACGCTCTTCGTGACCCACGGGTGCTCGATGGGCTCGTCGTCGGGCATGCCCATGCGATCCATCAACGTCTTCACACGGTCGCCGGCGAAGATACGCATCAGGTCGTCTTCGAGGGACAAGTAGAAGCGGCTCGAGCCGGGGTCACCTTGACGGCCTGCGCGGCCTCGCAGCTGGTTGTCGATACGGCGTGACTCGTGGCGCTCGGTACCAATGATGTGCAGGCCGCCAGCCTCGATCACTTCGTCGTGCTCGGCCTTGCACTGCTTCTCGTACTTCTTGACCAGCGCCGCGAACTCCTCGGGCTCCGCCTCGGGGAGGCGATTGGTCTCCTTGAAGTCGAGGCGCGCGATCATCTCTGCGTTTCCGCCGAGCAAGATGTCCGTACCGCGGCCGGCCATGTTGGTGGACACGGTGATGGCGCCTTTACGGCCGGCCTGCGCGACGATGTACGCCTCGTTCTCGTGCTGTTTGGCGTTGAGCACGCTGTGCTCGATCTTCTTCTTCTTGAGGATGCGGCTGATGGCAGCGCTCTTCTCGACGCTCGTCGTACCGACGAGCACCGGGCGGCCCGCCTCGGAGTACTCCATGATCTCGTTGATCACGGCGGTGAACTTCTCGCGCTCCGTCTTGTAGACGACGTCTTCGTCGTCCTGGCGCTGGATGGGGCGGTTCGTCGGGATGGCGACGGCGTCGAGCTCATACGTGGAGTGGAACTCCGCGGCTTCGGTCTGCGCCGTACCCGTCATGCCCGCCAGCTTGTTGTAGAGCCGGAACAGGTTCTGGAAGGTGATGGTCGCCATGGTGCGACTCTCTTCCTGAATCGGTACGTTTTCCTTGGCTTCGACGGCTTGGTGCAAGCCGTCGCTCCAGCGCCGCCCCGCCAGCACGCGGCCGGTGAACTCGTCGATGATCATCACCTTGCCATCGCGGCTGACCATGTAGTGCTGGTCGCGCTTGTACAGCGTGTGAGCGCGCAGCAGCTGGTTCAGGATATGCAGCGTCTCGAGGTTCTTCGGATCGTAGAGGTTGTCGATGCCGATCAGCTGCTGAGCGAGCTCTACACCTTCGTCGGTGAGGGTCACGCTCCAACCCTTCTCGTCGACCATGTAGTGCTCGTCGAGGCGCAGGCCGGGCATCAGCTCGTTGAGGTGCCGGTACTTGTCGCTCGCGCTTTCTTGGGCGCCGCTGATGATGAGCGGCGTACGCGCCTCGTCGATCAGGATCGAGTCGACCTCGTCGACGATGGCGAAGTTCAGCTTTCGCTGGGCGTAGTCCAGCGCGGAGAACTTCATGTTGTCGCGCAGGTAGTCGAACCCGAACTCGTTGTTCTGGCCGTAGCAGATGTCGCGCTTGTACGCGTCCCGCTTCTCGCGGTCGCTCTGGTTGTTGACGATGGTTCCGATCGACAACCCGAGGAAGTTGTAGAGGCGCCCCATCCACTCGGCGTCGCGAGTCGCGAGGTAGTCGTTCACCGTGATCAGGTGCACGCCTTTGCCCTCGAGGGCGTTCAGGTAGATCGGCAAGGTCGCGACCAGCGTCTTACCTTCGCCGGTCTTCATCTCCGCGATCGACCCGTTGTGCAGCACCATGCCGCCCATCAGCTGCACGTCGTAGTGCCGCATGTTGAGCACGCGCCGCCCGCCTTCGCGGCAGACCGCGAACGCCTCGACCAAGATGTCGTCGAGGGTGGCGCCGTTATCGAGCTTCTCTTTGAACTCGGCGGTCTTGGCCTGGAGCTCGGCGTCGCTCAGCTTCTTGAGCGCCGGCTCCATGGCGTTGATGAGGTCCACCTTCGGACGGCTCTTCTTGATGGCGCGGTCATTGGCCGTGCCGAACAACTTCTTGGCTACCCAGGTCAGCATCGCGTTCTCTCTGTTGTCGCTGTGTGGTCGCTCTCTAATCGCCGAAGCCCTCGAGACCAAGCAGCTTGCTCGGTCGAGGCACTCTGCCGGTCTAATCGTGACTCCGGAGCGGAGCTGAGTTCAGGCTCGCTCGCGCTTCGTGCTGGTCAAACGACTCGGCCCATTTGAAGGCGCTCAAACTAGTACCAGCGGCCGGGCCATGCCAGGGTCCGGAGCCCGCCGCATGCGGTTTCTCGGCCCGCTTGTGCCGAACCGGGCTGACTGGCGCGCCGCTCCTCACCCCCAAACCCGGAAAAAGAGACGCATTCGCTGGAGTTAGCTGGGCAGGGAGGGAAGGCGATGCTCACCCGCTCCAGGATTTCGTGGGGGGAGAGAGCACTGCAAACCGCGCGTGAGCCGTCAGTGGATCTAAGGGCGCGCTGCCCGAGCGCTCAGGTAGGCTATCCGTCCGCTCGCACCCGCGGCACGCCGCGCCCCACCCAGCGAACGGAGGAGTCCCTGATGAGTGTGTCCCCCGCCGATCTGCGAAGCATCCCCCTATTTGCTGAGATGACCGAGGCTCACTTGGGTGAGTTGATCGGCGCGCTCAGTGAACGGCGGCTGCACTCCGGTGAGGTGGCATTCCGAGCAGGCAAGATTTCCGAGCGCTTCGACCTGCTCGTCGAAGGGCGGGTGTCGCTGCTCGACGGAGAGACCGAGGTCTTCGTGCTCGAGCCGGTCGCTCCGCTGGGCGAGCTCGGCGCAGTGACGCAGACCAAGCGCAGCATGACCGCGGTGGCCAAGACTGATGCGACGTTGCTCGGCGCGAGCTTCGACAAGCTGATGCAGTTCTTCGAAGCCCATGGCGACGTCGCCTTTCCGTTCCATCATAACCTGCTGCGGGTGGTGGCTTCCAAGGTCCGCCGCGATCAACGCCGGCTGGAGGAGATGCGCAACAATCTAATTTCCACGCAGAAAGCTATGAAGCGGATGCGTGAGGCGCTGCTCGAGAGCGATGACACGCCGCTCCACGACCAGCTGTTCGAGGAACTCGACGCGCTGATCGAGCAGAACAAGAAGGGTCACTACGTGGTCGAGCCCAGCAGCGCGCTGGAGACGCGGGTGCGCTTGGACGACGGCAGCCTGCGCAAGGTCAAGGCCATCAGCAACGAGCGGCTGATCCTGAACTGCACCCGGAATCAACTCGAGAACGGCGACACCTGGACGGGCGTGCTGGTTGCGCCAGGGGTCGAGCTCCCGTTGAGCGGCACCGTTGACAGCGCGACGAGCACCGAAGTGAGCGTCGACTTGGATCCGCTAATCGACGAGTACGCGACCGCCCTCGAGCGGCACCTCACCAAGCTGCAGATGCTCGACGTCGTGCTCTAGCAGTTCCCTGAGGATTCAGCTAGGGGTCCTAGAAGGCGTACGTGAGGCTGGCGCGGCCCAGGAAATTGGGCGCCGCCTGCGAGAGACCGATCGCCGGGCCCGCGGTGATCAGGATGCGATCCTCGTAGGCCCAGGCCAGGGTGGCACCCGCAAAGTGTCGTAGGCCGCCCTCTGCCTCTTCTGGCTCCCATGCCGCTTCGAGGTCCTGAGCGACGTACTCGAGGCCACCGCGCAGCGCGTCTATCATCCGTACGGATACACCCGTGGCGGCGTAGAAGTCCACTTCGTCGCGAGACTCGTCGAAGGCCTTCTCGCTGTGCAGCATGGTCGCCAGGCGTACTCGCCCCATGTCGTAGCTCGCGTCGATGCGTAGCGCTGCGGCGTTCACTTCCGTGAAGTCGCGCACGAACATGCCTCCAAGCGTGAGACGGAAGTCCTTCGCGTCAGGTGCGGTGACCCGTACACGCACGCCGGCGTCGAACGCGCTCTGCGCATTGCGTTCGCCTTCGAGGGGTGGCGCGATTTGTCCGCCGACGAAGCCGGAGATGCGCTCGTGTGGCGAAGCCTCGAGGTGTAGCTCGTTGACCAACCCGCCGCGGCGCTTGGTCGCGGCGAGTGGTCGCGTGGCGCCGGTGGAAGCGTAGCCCGCGGAGTAGCTCGCCAAGAGCTGCATCGGCTTGGGAAGGGATGGATCTTCGACGTAGGAGAACGCGCGCTCCGGCGCCGCCGCGGAATCTGCCTGTTCGATTTCCTTGCGGCTATCCCCGTCGTCACGCTCGAGGTTGAACGTCAGCCCAGACGCGTCCGCTGGCTCCGCCAGCGCGTTGGGTGACAGCGCCAAGAGGATCAGGCAGAGGCTGCGGCTCGGTAACATCCGTGAGACGCTGACACGGCGGCCCCGGTCACCTCAAGTGACAGCTGCCGCCAATGCATTGCTCATTCCCAGGGTATCGGTCACTGAAACGTAACATTCGTGACGGATAGTGACGGTCGCAAGGTCTCTTCGTCACGAGCGTGCAGCGACGAGCGGCGTATTCTCCGGCGGCCATGTTTCGCAGTGTTTGTCGTCTGGGCATCGTCCTCGCGGGCTTGAGCCTGTTCGGTTGTGGGAGCGAAGAAGACACCAAGTCTCAGGCCGTGGAGACCGACTGCAAGGCCCCGGAGCCGCCTGCCGAGGCACGGCGCCAGGCCGGCACCGCCGATGGCCTGACGATTCTGCCGGGTGGCCGCGTCCTCGCGCCGACCGGCAAGCAAGCGGAGCTGGGCGGCTTCCCGGTGGACATCCGCATGCATCCCACGCTGCCCATCGCTTACATCGCGAACACCGGCTATCGCAAGCGCGCCGTCCAGGTGGTGTCCACAGCTGACGGTTCGATCTTGCAGGAGATCGATCGCACCGAGGCGTTCTACGGACTCGCGCTCTCGCCCGACGGCAAGCGCTTGCTGGCGAGTGGGGGCTTCTCAGGCTTGCTCGAGACCTACGACGTGGGCGATGACGGGCGTCTCACCGCCGCGGATCAGGTGGACATCGGCGGCGGCTACCCAGCGGGCGTGGTGCTCTCGTCCGACGGCACCAAGATCTGGGTTGGCAAGTTCCTCGACTCTCAGCTGGTCCAGCTCGACGCACAGACCCTCGAAGTTGCGACCACGATCGACTTGCCGACGCGAGCCTACGCGATCGCGGAGTTGCCGCAGAGAAACGAGCTCTACGTCACCGGCTTCGGTGGCAACGCCATCATGGTGGTCGACGTGAACACCGCCACGGTGGCGGCGACGCTCGACGTCGGCGGGAACCCAGTTTCACTGGCAGTCACCCCTGACGAAAGCACGGTGTTCGCTTCTGTGTCCGATGGCGACGTGCTGGTCCGCATCGACACCGGCAAGCGCGAGCTCTCCGGGTCGGTGGCAGTGAGCGAACCTGGACTGATGGATCCCGGCGGAAATCCGCTGCCGGGGAGCAGCCCCACCGGACTCACGTTGGATCCCCAGAGCGGCAAGCTTTACGTGGCCCGCGCAGCGGACAACGCCGTGAGCGTCTTCGACAGTGGTACGCTGGCTGCGCTCGGTGCGTTCCCGACGGGTTGGTATCCAACGGCCGTCGCGCTGACGCCTTTGGGCAGCGCCATCCTGGTGGCCAACGGGAAGGGTGGCAACATCGGTCCGTTGCCGACTTACGACGAAGGCGACGAGAGCGGCAAGGAGCGCATGAGCGGCACGCTATCGCTGGTCGACCTCAGCGCGCTGGATCTGGAAGCCAGCACCGCGCAGGTCGAGGCGAACGTGCGCCGACCGAGCGAGGTGTATCCGTTTCAGTGCGACAAGGTGTTCCCTGTCCCCACGGAACCAGGGGGCGAAACTCCGATCCAGCACATCGTGCTGATCGTGCGGGAAAACAAGACGTACGACACGCTGCTCGGCGAGTACGAAGGCGGTGACGGCGACGCGAGCAAGGCGCTGTTTGGCCAAGCCGTGACTCCGAACATCAGCGCCCTCGCGCGTCAGTTCGTGAACCACGACAACTTCTACAATGACGGCGAGACCAGCATCCAAGGCCACCTCTGGCTCACCTCGTCGTTCGTGAACGACTACATCGAGCGCACCTGGTTCGAGGACTACCGGAACCATCCAGGCTTCTCCAGCGACGGCGCGCTCGATCGTGGCCAGCCGGACTTTGGCACGTTCTTCACGCACCTGATCAAGCACCAGAAGAGCTTCATCGACTTCGGTGAAGTGGTCGGCACCTTGGGCAAGTATGGCGATGAGACGGTGATTTCTCATGCGGATTTGACCTTCCCCGGTGCGTTCTACAACCTGGACGTCGCCGACGAAGAAAAAGCGAACCACGTCGTGGAGCGCTTGGTCGGTGAAGAAGACTTCCCCCAGTTCACCTACCTGCTCTTGCCCCGAGATCACACCAAGGGCACTGGTGCAGGCGAGCCGACGCCGGAGTCGATGATTGCCGACAACGACTACGCGACGGGCATCGTCGTCGATGCGATCAGCAAGTCGAAGTTCTGGGACTCGACCGCCATCTTCATCGTCCAGGACGACACCCAAATGGGCGCCGACCACGTGGACTACCACCGCTCGATCTTGGTCATCGCGAGCCCTTGGGCGAAGCGCGGCTACACCAGCAAGGTACACACTTCGTTCCCTTCGCTGTTCCGCACCTTCGAGTTGATCCTCGGCATCCCTCCGATGAACCGCTACGACGCCCTGGCGACTCCGCTGTACGACGCATTCACGATGGACAAGGACAGCTCGCCTTACGAGCTTCAGGCGCGCAAGGTGCCAGATGCCGTGAATCCCCAGGGATTGCCCGGTGCTGACTGGTCTCAGACCATGGACTTCAGCGGACCCGATCGCAACGCGTACCTCGGCGACGTGATCGCTTGGTACCGCAAGGGCAAGCTCGAGGCCGACTCGGAACTAGCGCGAGAAATTGCACGTGGCGCGAAGCCCCATCGCGGCGAGCTAGAAGACGCCGACGAGGACGACGCGCGGGAGCACGACATCTACGAGAAGAGCCTGCGGAACGCTCTCGAGTACGCGAAGGCGCGGGGTATCGAGCTGGATCGACCGCCGCAGCTGCCAGTGGTACCCGTACAGGCAGCTGACGACGACGACTGAAGGGCTACTTCTTCTTCTCTTCGCCGCCCACGTAAAAGTCTCGCTTCTCAAGCTTCACGCCCTCGGTGCCTTCGAGGGCGCTCTCGAGCTTGCCCAGATCGCTGCCCCGATAGTGGTAGGGGATGATGCTCTTCGGCTTGAACGCTTTGATGCACACGGCGGCTTCTTCCGGCGGCATGGTGTAGGGGAGGTTCATGCACACGAAGGCCAAGTCGATGTTCTTGAGCGCCTTCATCTCATCGGTGCATTCGGTGTCTCCCGAGAGGTACACGTGCTTGTCTCCGAAAGTGAGCACGTAGCCGTTCCCGCGGCCCTTGTCGTGAAACAGCTTGCCTTCCTCCGGACCGCGCTTGACGTTGTACATGGGTACCGCGCGGATAGTGATGTCCAGCTCCTTGGTCTCCTCGCCATTCGCTAGCGTCTTGGCTCCCTCGAGCTTGTCCGTCACCACCTTCGGGGCAACGAAGATCGTGCCGTCCTGCTTCACCTCTTCGATCGCCTTGGGGTCGTAGTGGTCGGGGTGAATGTCAGTGATCAGCACCAGGTCGGCCTTCGGTAGCCAACCTTTGGGGGCGGAAGAGTATGGATCGACGACGATGGTCTTGCCCTTGAAGCCGATGGCCAGGGTGCCGTGGTAGATCGGCGTGAAGGTGACCGGCCCTGCCGACGTCTCGAGGGTGTCGGTTACGTTTGCACCTTCTGTGGCAGCCGCGGCAGTCGGCGCTGCGCTGGGCTCGGGCTCGGCAGCTGATGCCGTTGGGGTCTCAGCGCTTGGCTGAGTGCTCGGCGGAGTCGTGTTGTTGCAGGCGTTCAGCCAGGCCGCGGTGAGCAGGCTCAGCACCAAGGTGTTCGTGCGCATGGCGCGCAGGATATCAGGAACCACCGCCCTCAGGCGTCCCGCGAAGAGCGCCGCTGGCTAGTCGCCGAAGGTGCTTTCCGTGTGGATCTAGGGGGGAGGTGCAGCGTGTGAGTGCCGCTCTCCGGGGGTGTTTCGTAGTGTTTCAAACGTTCCAGAGGCTCTGTTACATCCCGTAGCAGTTGCCACAAGAACCCGCAAAAATCAGGGGAAAAACCCCTGGTACGAGGGTTGCTTACCGAGCTGTCATGTCGCAACCCTCAACTCGCTCCAGAGCCCGCTTGCGGGTGGTGCTTGGCGCACTTGCCCCGTTGGTGGCCCTCGTCGTGGGGAACGCGCACGCCGAGGAGGACCGTCTCACGCTCGGCAAGAAGCTCGCGATGGAGGGTAACAGCAAAGGCGTGGTCGCCCGCAAGACGTGCCATGCCCCACGGGAGTCGGCGTAGGAGTCAACTTCCCGGTGCTGGCCGGGCAACACCCGAGCTACACCGAGGCGCAGCTCGCGCAGTGGAAGTCCGGTGAGCGCGGCGGGGAGCCGCTCAAGTTGATGAGCGCCATCGCGGCCAACATGACCGTGGCGGATTTGCTAGCTGCCGCCGCCTTCGTTGGTGCGCTTCCGGTGGTGGTGTGGCG
>JBFXBK010000029.1:0-41792 GCA_050183255.1 Polyangiaceae bacterium
GGTGCCCCGACACCATGCCGGGAAAGCGCGGAAAGAGCAGCGACAGCGGAGCCATCTCCCGCCCGAACTTCCAACGGAAGAAGCGCTTCATCAGCCACGTCAGCACGCCGCCTCCGCGCGCCAAGGGCGCCAGCCGCGGCGCATTCGTGTGCTCCATCCGCACCAAGCCAGGGGTTTGGGGGTGAGGCACGTCGCTCGTGCGTCGCTGCCCCCCGGGTGTCGACGCCAAGGATTCTTGCTGCATTGGGGACCTCCAGCGAGTCCACGCACAGAGCAGGCGCGAGGTTACGTCGCTCCACCTGGATGGATCGCCAGTCCAGCGCCTCGACACTCGGCCGCGCTCGTTGTAGACGCCCCGCCGGCATTGCACTGGAAGCGGATCGAGTCAGTGAGCTCCCTCAAGAAACAGCTAGAAAGCGCTAACGTCGTCGACGTCGACGCGCTCGAAGCCTGCGTCGAAGCGCTGGAAGCCATCGTGCAAAACCGCGCCTTGCTGGCGGAGCTGGACGAGGACACGCGCCAGCGCCTGCTGATCGCCGCTGGCCGCGTTTCCCGCCCGGAGCGCAACGAGCAACGCGTGCTGGCGCGCGCGGTGCGCAAGAAGCGCCGCCGCCACAGCCGCGAGACCCTCGAGGCTCAGCTCGACCAAGCGCCGATCCGCAAGCTGCGGGAGCAAGTGGTGTTCGTCACTCCTCCCGCGCTCAAGAGCGGCGAGGACCTGAGAGCGCCCGAAGCCGAAGAGCCCACGCGGCTCCACAAAGAGCGCGTCTGCTATGTGTGCAAGCAACCCTACCAGCTGCTGCACCACTTTTACGATCAGCTATGCGGCGAGTGTGGCGACTTCAACTTTCAGAAGCGTAGCCAGAGCGCTGACCTGAGTGGGCGCACCGCGCTGATCACCGGGGCGCGAGTCAAGATCGGCTACCAAGGCGCGATCCTGTTGCTGCGCTCCGGCGCGCGAGTCATCGTCACCACGCGTTTCCCCAAGGATGCAGCCCGGCGCTACGCGCGGGAAGCTGACTTCGCCGAGTGGGGGCACCGGCTCACGGTGTACGGGCTCGACTTGCGCCACACGCCGAGCGTCGAAGCCTTCGCGCGCCACATCGAGCACACCGAGGAGCGCCTCGACTTCATCCTCCACAATGCCTGCCAGACCGTTAGGCGCCCGCCAGGCTTCTATCAGCACCTGCTGGACCAAGAGCGCGGCGACCACGCTTTGTCTGGCCCCGCTGCCAGGCTCCTCGCGGGTGCAGCTGCGACAAACGGTGAGCCAGGGCTGGTGAACAGCTCCGAACAACTGCCGATGTCCGCCGCGTTGACTCAGCTGGAGTTGATCCCCGAGGATTTCAATCGGGGTGGCCAGCTGTTCCCCACGGGTCAACTGGACCAGGACGAGCAACAGATCGACCTGCGGGCGGTCAACAGCTGGCGCTTGCCACTGCATCAAGTGAGCACCGTCGAGCTACTCGAGGTGCAGCTGGTGAACGCGATCGCTCCCTTCGTGCTCAACGCGCGCCTCAAGCCGTTGATGGAGCGCGTGACGAGCGAAGACAAGCACATCGTCAACGTGTCCGCAGTCGAGGGGCAGTTCTACCGCCGCTTCAAGACGGACAAGCACCCTCACACCAACATGGCCAAGGCGGCGCTCAACATGATGACGCGCACCGCCGCTGCCGACTACATCAAGAGCGGCATCCACATGAACAGCGTGGACACCGGCTGGGTCACCGACGAAGATCCGGCGCACATCGCCGAGCGCAAGCGGGAAGAGAACGGCTTTCACCCGCCCCTCGACATCGTGGACGGCGCCGCCCGCATCGTCGACCCCATCATCGACGGCTTCAACACCGGCAATCACGTCTGGGGCCGTTTCCTCAAGGACTATAAGCCGGCGCCCTGGTAAGGGCGCGGCGCTTCTAGCCCCAGGTGCACGCGCAGCTCTGGGTCCTCCTTGATGCGCCAAATCCGCTGATCCAGCCAATAGTGGTGGAGCGCCAGGCCCCACCAAAACGCCAGGGCGAGTCGGTTCAGGCTGACGCCTCCGAGCGTTGCGCCAACCAAGAACTCGCCACGGACCGCGCCCCAGGAGGGATAAATCGCCGAGCTCGCCGCGAGCAGCCAATACACCAGGCTGAAGCCGAGGCAGACCGCGACGTAGCGCAGAGCGGTCCTGGAGATCCACGGCGCCAGTCGACCGCTCACAGTCGATTTCCCCGTGGCAACATAGCGCGAACGGTTGTGCACGTAGACCAGCGCGATGTACTGGACGTTGTGAAACACCGTCAGCACGACGCTGAGCAGCAAGAAGTCTTGATCGGGTCCGTTGCTGGCTCCGTACACCGGCTCGAAGCGAGCCACCCAGTAGTACGCCAAGCCGTACAGTCCGACGCTGAACAAGCTGTAGCCGAGCTTTGGTAGGCTCCGCGTAGGGGTCCGATAGAAGTTCAGGACGAACGCCAGCAGCGCCACACCAAAGCCCAGCGCGGTCGCCCAAACCAAGGCGTTCAGCGGCTGGGTTAACGGCTCGAGACCAAGCAACGCGCGCGCCTTGTGGTGCGTGAATACGAAAGCCAGATACGGCAGCCATGCCCCGACATAGAGCGCGTAGCGATCGATGCGATAGCTGAGTGCATCGCGCTGGCCGACCTTGGCGGAGTAGAGCGCGATGAAGCCGTAGTGCTGACGGATCACGTGGTAGAGGCCATACAGCGTCGCGATTCCAAGGAACGCCGTGAAGCTGTCGGTCCCTAGAAGGCGATCAACGACCAAGCAACCCGGGCCAAGCAAGAACGCGAGCAGCGTGATCAAGAGCAGGCGGCGCCTCGTGTGCCACGCGTGCCCGTCCGCATACGTTCGCGTGTAAGCCGCCATCATGTGCGGTCCGTCGAAGCCAAGCAGCCAAATCCAAAACAGCAGCGCCATCGGTACGCCCGCGTAGAGCGCGAGCGCTATCGCAAGCAGGCTCAACACCCCGCCGCCGAAGAACCACAAGAGGTCGAACGGCGCGCTGACGAGCCACGGAGAGGCCTCCGCCGGAGGAGCCGTCGGCTCAGCTGCTTCAGCCACCGTCAATGCTTCATCTCCTTACGGCAAGGGCATTCCGCTGCAGCTACCGTGACTGCAGCTCTGCACCTTGATCGGCTTGTTGGAGCGCGGCAGCACCACATCAATCACCGGCGAATAGGGTCGCGCGCCGCCGCAGTAGACGGGCACATCGACGCTGATCACCACCGCGTCGCCACGATCGACCACCGCCGTCACGGTCGAACTCGGGCGATCCATGATCTTGATGCGCACGAGTCGCTGACGCTGGGGGTCGACGCTACCGAGGCGACCCAATCCAAGCAGCGTGCGAAACGCCGCTTCGTCTTCGTACACGCGATACACGTTTCCACCGCCGGTGAAGCCGCCTCCGCCGGGCGTCGCGCTCTGGGTGAAGAACACCGGGCGTCCCATGGCGAGCACGCAGGTCTCTTGAACTTGCTCGAGCGGCGGAATGATCGCCGGCAGTGCTCCCGCGTCACCCGACGTCGGAGGCGGCGTCACAGCCTCCGCGTCCTCGAGAGCCAGCGTGCCCGCATCACTCGGCGCTGGATCGCTCGGAGTCACGTGGGCCGGCGCCTCTGTCGCGGGGGGTGTCGCAGTGGGCGTTGAACGCACGGGCTCGCCGCTCGGCAGCTTCTCCTGGCACGCCTGCGCAGTGAGCAGCACCAGCGCGCTCGATGCCAAGACCCCCGAAGCTCCCCTCATCGCTGCCATCGAAACACCAACAGGCTCAGGCCAAATGTAGCCGCAGTCCAGGCTAGAAGCACGCCGAGCCCAGGCAGCAACGGTTGTGCGTCGACGTGACTGTGGAGCAGCACCTCACGGCACAATCGCACCATTTGCGTGGACGGCAAGAGGCCACCCACCAAGGCCAGCGGCCGAGGCATCACCGCCAAGGGGAAGAAGAGCTCCGACAAGAACACGATCGGAACGTTGATGGAGCTGATGATGTCCATCATCAGCTCTTCCGTGCGGATCACACAAGCCAGCACGAACCCGAGCCCCATGAAGGTCAAGAGGCCCAAGCTGGAGACCAACGTCAGCCAACCAACCTGGGAGATCCCGAGCGGCAACCCGAAACCAAAGTGCCCAACCGCGAGCAGCAACGCGTTCTGCCCCAGGACCAGAAGGCTGCGCGATAAGATCTGGGCCAACACGAAGCTCGACTTGCTGAGCGGCGTCGTCGCGAGCTTTTTGAGGAACAGGCTCTGACGATACGAGACCATCACGTAGCCCATGCCGAACAAGCCGCTCAAGAGTACGGAGAACGTGAGTAGGCCTGGGAACAGGTAGTGCACGTAGCCGAAGCGCGGCAGTGCCCGCACCTCGACCCTCGGCAACTTGCCCAGCGTCGGTTCGAGTGCTCGGGCAAGTCCGTCGCCAAACAACCGCTCCCGCGGCCCGACAAGCACTTCAGTCCCGGAGTCGCTCAACACCAGGACGGCGCTCGCCATGCGCGAAGCGAGCTTGCCCTCGGCGGCGTCGCGCTGCGCTTCCGAGTCGAAGAACAGCTCGTCATAGCTGGCAAGGCCCGCGCGGATATCAACGGTAGCCGGTGTAGCCGCGGCGGTGCGTGCGTCGACAAGAACTAGCGTACGGCGCTCGAATGGATGCCCGTTCATGAACACCACTCCGACGACGACCAGGAGCACGATCGGAAACAGGAAGACGAAGCCCGTCGAGCTCGGGCTGCGCAGCGTATCCAGCAGGCGCAGCTTGATCAGGAGCCACAACGCGCGCATCAGCTCTCCGAAGCTCCGTCCAGCTCGGCGTCGGGTAGGTTCTTGCCTGGCGACTCGGGCGCAATGGCGAGCCCGGCGCGGATCGTCACGTCGCAATAGTGGAAGAACGCATCTTCCACCTCGAGCCCACGTCGTTTCCTCGCGGGTACGTTTTGCACCAGGTCACGCCGGCTGCCCCACGCCTTGACCTCCCCCCCAACCAGGAAAATCAGCTGCTGGCACAGACGATCGGCTTCACGCAGGTCGTGGGTCGCGAGCAAGATGGTGCGCTCCGCCGCCAGCTCCAGCAGCCAATCCCCTACGCGGTGCTTGCTCTCCGGATCGAGCGCCGCCGTTGGCTCATCCAAGAACACCAGCTCCGGCTCGTGCACCAGCGCGGTCGCGATGAAGAGCCGCGCGGCTTCTCCTCCGGAAAGACGCACCAGCCGTTGGTCCTTGCGCGTCGTGAGTTCTGCGCGTTCCAAGATGCGTTCCGCGCCCTGCTTCACCCCTTGGATGGCTGCAAACAGCTCGGCGTACTCCCCGACGCGAATGCGGTCGAGGCGCGCCTCCTGCTGCATCACGACTCCGACCCGCGCCCTTGGGTATCCGCGCGGTAACTTTCCAGCGGAGAACGCCTCACCAAACAGGCGAAACTCTCCGGCGCTCGAGGCGCTGAGTCCTTCGAGGATGTCGAGCAAGCTGGTCTTGCCAGCGCCGTTTGGTCCAAGCAAGCCGACGAGGCCCGGGCCAGTGACGCTGAAGCTCACGTCTTTGAGCGCCTGAACATCGCCAAAAGCCTGGCTCAGCCCTTGGGCGCCCACCACCTCGCTCATGGCGGCATGTTACGCGGCCACGCGGCGACTTCCTAGCTGCCTGCTTTCTTGGGTTCACGGCTTTTGCTTTGCGCCCCGGCGAGCCTTGCTTAGCCTCCTCACTCATGGGGGCAGCGCGACGCTTGAGCACCACGACCAGCCTTTGCCCGCGCTGCAAGCGAGGTATCGCTGCGGAAATCGAGGAGCGCGGTAGCGAGGTGTGGATGCGCAAGGCGTGCCCGGATCACGGTGCGTTTGAAGTCCGCCTCTCGACGGACAGCGCTTGGTACCAAGCCACGGAGCAGCTCGCGGCGGTCGACACACCTCCACCTCACGTCGCGCGGGACATCGAGCATGGTTGTCCCTTCGATTGTGGCCCCTGCGCAAGCCACACCCAGAGCATCAAGCTACCCGTGGTGACGATCACGAGCGCGTGCGACTTGGACTGCCCGATTTGCTACGTGCACAACAAGAACCAAGGCGCTTTCCACATGGGGCGCGCAGAGCTCGAGCGCGTGGTGAATCACCTGGTGAAGAATAGCCGCGGGGATCTAGACCTCGTGAACTTCACCGGCGGTGAGCCGCTGTTGCACCCGCAGATCGCGGACATCGTGGAGCGCTGCCAGGAGCTTGGGATCCACCGCGTGAGCGTGTGCACGAACGGGATCCGCCTGGTCAAGGATCGCGCCCTGCTCGAGCGGCTCGCCAGGCTCGGTGTGCGCATCGCGTTGTCCTTCGACTCCTTCGAGAAGCACGCGGACTACGCGCTTCAAGGCGCGAACCTGGTCGACCTGAAGCTCGAGTGCCTACGGCTCCTCGCGGAATACGACGTGGACACGACGCTCATCCCGGTGATGACCAAGGGCTACAACGACCACGAGATCGGTCGCATCATCGAGCTCGGCTTGAGCCAACCCAACGTGCGCCACCTGGAGGTGCACACCATCACCTATACCGGCCAGAGTGGCGTCGACTTCGATCGCAGCGGGCGGATCTCGATGGTCGAAGTGCTCGATCGCATCCAGGAGACCACCGGCGGGCTGCTCCGACGCAGCGATTTCGTGCCCTCTCCGTGCGCGCACCCGCTCTGCTATCAAATTGCGTATCTCCTCGTGGATCCAGAAGGCGGCCCGCCGCTACCCTTCACCCGCTTCATGCCGCGGGAAACTCTGGTCGACTGCCTGCGCGATCACCTGTATCTCGAACCCACGCCCCGCCTCGAGCAAGCGCTCAAGGACGCCATCAATCAGCTGTGGGTGGGCTCGGATCCAGGTTCGGGGGAGAGGAGCGATGTCCCCGCGCTGTCAGGCGCCGACGCGGATCGCGCCTTGAACCTGCTCGAGTCGCTCCTCAGACGCTTGTTCCCAAAGAAGCCGCTCAGCGCTGAGGAGGCGCTCCGCATCAGCGAGCGCGCCGCAAAGGCGGTGTACGTCCATTCCCATATGGATGAAGAGACCTTCGACGTCGAACGTGTGAAGCAGTGCTGCGACAGCAACTGTTACGCCGACGGCAGCAGCATCCCCGTCTGCAACTACAACATCCTGTACCGCGAAAAAGAGAGCCGCTTCATGCAACAACCGAAGAGCTGGCAACGCGAGGGCGGCCGCCGTCTCCCGTTGATCCAGCCAGGAGCGAACGGTGGCTGAGCGCCTGAGCGGGAAGCGCTGCTTGGTGACCGGTGGCTCGCGCGGCCTCGGTCGCGCGCTGTGCGAAGCCCTGGCGTCCGAAGGCGCGCGGGTCGCCTTCACCTACTCGGAGGATGATCAAGACGCAGAGGAAGCGCGCAGCGCGATCGCGGCGCTTGGCAGCGAGCCGCGCGTCTTCAAAGGCTCCGTCGCCGACTCGTCCCATGTGCAGAGCGTCATCAAAGCCCTGGTGAGCGACTGGCAAGGCATTGACGTGTTGGTGAACAACGCAGGCATCACCCAGGTGTTGCCCATCGCGCTGCTCGACGAAGCCGACTGGGACCTCGTGATGGACGTCAACGTCAAGGGCGCCTACCTGATGAGCCGCGCAGCGCTCCGCTACATGATCAAGCAAAAGCGCGGTCACATTCTGAACATCGGCAACTTCGCTTCCGAGCGCGTGATCGAGGCACCGGTTCACTATGCCGCGAGCAAAGCGGCGCTGCGCGGCTTCACCGAAGCCCTCGCGCGCGAGGTGGGGCGCTACAACGTCCAGGTCAACTTGCTCGCACCTGGGCTGCTCGAGACCGGCATGGGTCAAGCGCTGCCGCTCCACCGCAAGAAGGAGTACCTCGAGCAATGTGCCCTCGGGCGCTTCGGCACGGCGAGGGAGCTCGCGGAGCTCTGCGTGTTTCTGTTGAGCGATGAAAACCAGCTGATGCACGGCGCGAAGCTCGTCGTGGACGGCGCCCTTTAAGCTCTCGAGCTTGCGATGGAAGACTACTCAGACCTCCTGCGTCACGGCTTCGATGAGTACCGTGACTTCATCAACCCCCTGATCGCCGAGCGCGCGTCCCTCGCAGGAGAGCCGCTGAAGGTGATCCGTACGGAAGAAGGTCGCATCGCCACGGCCAAGTCCGGCTGGATCGAAGACCTCCACGGCACACAAGCCTTTGGCCACAAGCCGGCGCCCATCATCCAGGCTATGCGCGAGTACCTGGAGAGCGACGCGCCCTCCTGGTATCCGGCACGGGTCAATCCCTTCGCTGGTCGTCTGGCGAGGCGCCTCGCGGAGCGGACCGGCTACGACAACGCGTTCTTTGGCTGTACCGGCAGCGACGCCGTCGAGGCCGCGCTGAAGCTCTCGCGCGCGCTCACCAGGCGGCCGAAGCTCCTGGCCCTGACGGGCGGCTACCACGGTTGCTCCTATGGCAGCGTGAGCCTGATGTCCCCCGGCTACCTGCGGGACCCGTTCGCGCCGTTCGTCGAGGGCGCGGCACACCTGGAGTTCGGCGATGTGGACGCGCTCCGTCACGCGTTGCGAGCAGAAGACGTCGCCTGCGTCGTGGTCGAGCCAATTCAAGGCGAGGGCGGCGTGCGTGAGTTACCTCGCGGATACATCGAAGCGCTCTGCGAGTTGACGGAGCGACACGGAACGCTGCTGGTCGCAGATGAAGTCCAGACCGGCCTGGGTCGTGCTGGACAGGGCTTCTTGGCCTCGGAGCGCTGGCCGCGGCGGCCAGACATCGCGCTGCTCGCGAAGCACCTGGGCGGCGGCCTGATGCCCATCAGCGCGATGCTCACCCGCCGTGAGTTGTTCGAGCAGGCATATGGCGCGCACTTCGCGAGCGGTGAGAGCCACAACACCACCATGGGCTTCAATGCGCTGAGCGCGGTGGCGGCCCTGAGCGCCCTCGAGCTGCTGACGTCGGATCTGATGCAGCGGGTCGTCGATCTCGGAGCGCGCTTCAAGTCCGAGCTCTGCGCCGCGCTGAGGAGCTCTCCCTTGGTGCGCGAGGTGCGCGGCTCCGGCTTCATGCTCGGTGTGTCGCTGGATAGCCTGGATCACCCCTGGCTCTCCTTCGAGCACTTCGGCTTCACAGACCTCAAGCAGAAGAGCGTGATGGCGCCCCTCGTGTGCCACCGCATGTATCCGCACGGTTATTTCGCGTTCTCATGCGGACATGACTGGAGCGTCTTGCGCATGCAGCCACGCTTCAACATACCCGAAGAGCGGCTGTTCGCGCTCCCCGGCGTCTTGCGCGAGGCGATCGACTATTTGGAGTCCCTAGGATGACGCGCACGGCGTTGGTGCTTGGTGGCAGCGGCTATGTCGGGAGCGAAGTCGTACGGGCGCTCGCGGCGCGGGACGTGCGCACCCACTTCACGTTTCGCGCTTCGGAGCAGCGAGCGAACGAGCTGCAGGGCGTCACTTCAGCGCGCGCTCACCAGGTGGACCTCCGGCGCCCCGCAGCGATCCAGGCGCTGTTCGGCGAGCTCGCGGCGCTAGAGGCTACCCCCGACGTGCTGATCCACTGCGCCGCGGTGCTGGATACAAGAGAGCTGGATGCCGCCACCAGCGACAGCCTGGACGAGGCCTACGCGGTGATCTGCCGTTCGGCGTTGCTCGCTAGCCAGCTCGCCGCGCGTAGCATGACCGCCGGTGGCGACATCGTGCTGGTGGGCGCCCTGGACCGCGCTCAGTCGCTCCCCATCCCGAGCGCCTTCGCAGCCTGCCAGGGCATGTTGAGCGGCCTCTCGATGGGGCTCGCCAAGGAGCTTGGCCCACGCAACGTGCGCGTGAACTTGCTTACCCTGGGTTTGCTCGATGGCGGCCTATCGAAGAACCTCCCGGAAACGACGCGCAACGCGTACCTGAACTACAGCGCGGCGCGGCGCTTCGGCAGCGCCGAGGAAGCAGCGCGCTCCATCGTCTGGCTCGCTCTGGACAACCGCTACATGAGCGGCAAGGTCGCGGCGTTCAACGGCGGGATCTAGCGCTCAGCCAGATCGCCTCACGCGAGCCAACTCGCCTCGCGTCTGCGCGTCAAACGCCGCCAAGTTGAAGCAAGGCGCTGGCACACGGGTTGCTCTTTGAGCGGCGTGGAGCAATCCCTAACGAGTTGGAGCGCGCCCAGCAGCGGTGACGGCCGCCTCAAAGCCAGTGCGAAGGCCGTGGTCCGGGTGATCAATCGCGCGCGAGAAAACGACGTACCGATGGTGGCTGGCAGCGTGGCCTTCTTCTGTGTGCTCGCGTTACTCCCGCTATCCATCGCGGCAATCAGCGTGTACGGACTCGTCTTCGATCGCCACGATGTCGTGACGCAGATGCAGAGCCTGACGCGGGTGTTGCCTTGGCGCGCCCGGCAGCTGTTGGCGCAAGAACTCCTGCGCATCGTCGACAGCCCAACCCTCGGGGCTCAGCTCAGCCTTGGCCTGGTATTCTCGCTGTGGAGTGCTTCCTCGGGGACTCAGGCGCTGATCGAGGGCCTCAGCCTTGCGCGGGGCAAGCGCGACACACGGAGCTACTTGCGGCTGCGCGCCCTGGCGATCTTGATGACTCTCGGCATGCTCTTGCTCGGTGGGCTGATGCTGGGTTGGGCCGCGCTGACACCGGGCGTTTGGGCTCGCTTCGGGCTCCACGGCGCCGCGGCAAGCGTCGCTCAAGTGCTGCGTCAGCTGTTCCTGCCAGTCGCCGTCGCCGGCGGCTTGGCAGCGGTCTATCGCTATGCCCCCGATGGCTACGTGCGCCGCTGGAGCAACGTGATCCCCGCGGCAGTCGTGGGTACCCTGCTGTGGCTCGCGGCTTCCGTCGGCCTATCGGTGTTCCTGAGTCACGTCGCGAGCTTCGGCCGCACCTACGGGGCGTTGGCAGGCGTGATTGGTTTGTTCTTGTGGTTCTACCTGTCTGCCCTGGCCGTCTTGATCGGCGCGCAGGTCGAAGCCGAGGTGTCTCCCCGGAGCCTGCGTCCAGCGCGTCCGAAGCCCGCGCCACCAGCGAATACGCCGGTGCCACGCACGCCACTCGGCCCCGATCGCGCGCTCCGAGGAGGAACGGCGGCCGAGGCCGAGCTGCACTGAGTCAAGACTCAGCTGACCAGCGTCGAGATCACTCCCAGGAGCGTTCCGGCCGCAGCGGCGGCAGCGCCACCCATCAAACACAGCTTCGCCGTCTTCGCGGCGCTGCCCATGAGCTCGTCGCGAGACTTGGAGCTCATCACCAGGGCCGCGAATTTGGGAGCGGTGATCAAGTTGCCTTCGTTGCGACCGCAGACATAGAGCCGGCTCTGTACGGGCATCACGCGCTCGATGCAGGTGAACTTGTTGGCCTTGGAGAGCGTGGGGTTGACGAAGGCGTAGTGTCCGAACTGGATGGCTTCGTGCTTCCCCACTGCGCCCTTTAGATCCGCCAGGAAACCTTCCTTCTTGGTCTCTTCGAAGGTCTTGTTGAAGGGATCGAAGTCGCCGCCCTGACTCGCGTCGACGCGCACCGCACCCGAGCCGTCATTGAGGAAGAACTCCGCGCACGCCTTCTCGTCGACGTAGTCCTTGCTCTTGGTGCTGTCTCCGTCCTTCCACTCTCCCACGACCTTGAGCTCGTAGTAGAGGCACTCCGTTCCCGTTACCGGCGAGCGCAGTGGTTGCTGAACTACAACGTCTCCCTGTGCGCTGATGGCTCCTCGAGCCCCGGCGAGCGCCGCCCCCTTCATGGCTGCGTCTCCCGTGGAGACGAACGGCGCCTTGGAGAGCCTGCCTGCCTTGTACTTTTGCATGGCTCCGAAGATGACGACGATGATTCCGAGGCCGACGATGATGGCTGCGATACTTCCCATTTTGAATGCTCCTTCCGAGCGACACGTCACGTCGACGCGCACCCGCGTGGCCTGTAGCCAATTTTCCCTGTGGTAATTCTTTAAGCGCCGGGCAAAGCCGTACGCCACGGCTGACAGCGCGGCGCTCGCCGCTCCGCCCCCGTCGTGGGTTCATCGCCATCTACCGACCGCCCCCCGCTAAACTCCCATCAAACCCGATCAAAGCTGCGGCGGCGCGTGATCAACGGCCGAAAACACGCCTAGTTTCCCCGTATTTTCCGGGGGTTAGGAGATTCGTCCGGCGCCGGGGCGGGCGAGTTTTGCAGCGAACTGAGTTTTGCAGCGAACCACGGAGACAGGACACTAAACCCGCGCGACGGGCACGTCACTGCCGAGCGCGTAGCCATCATCCAAGGTGCGGATCAACGGCTCGAGCCCTAGCTTGCGCAACGTGGAAAGCGCAACCCGCAGTCGCTGGGTGGCCGCTGCCTCCAGGATGCGCTCACCCGGCCAGCCCGCTTCAATCAACTGCGCCCGGCTGCAGCCACTGCTCTGTTCTCGCGCCTCCGCCAGCGCCGCCAGGATTGCGCCCAGCGACTTCCGCTTTCCAAGTGCCACCTGGTCCCCACCTGGCGGTCGAAACCAGGAACCATCTCGAGCCACCAGCCAACTCTCTGGCTCCGAGCGAAGCGACTGCGTCTGACGGCGCGAGGCGCAGCGCTCGAGAACTCGGAGATCGAGCTCCCGCAAGCTGCGCTCAGCAGCAAAGGGACTTGGCCCACCGCGCGAGAGCGCCGACGCGAGCTCGACCAAATCAGTTCGCCCCGTGCGCTGCGCCTGCTCCCGAACCCGACTGAACCAACCGAGCGCCCGCGACTCCGCGCGCGCCTCACGTTCCAGCTGAGCCAGGTGGAGCGCCCCAAAGCACCACTCCCGGCTGCCGAGCGCGAGCCCTTGGAGCGCGAGCTCCAGCTCAACGAAGCTCGCGCCGCTCTGTCCCTGCTCGCGCTGGACGATCCCGAGGTGATAGCGCGCACGCGAAGCCTGCCTCGACAAGCCCCGCTTCTGGAAGGCCTCCGTCGCCTCGCGGAAATGCGTCTCGGCGACTGCGAGACGCTGGGCGTGCAGCGCTTCCCGACCGCGCAAGAACCCAAGCAAGGTCAGAAGTCCCGCGGCGACCTCCCCAGAGACTTCGGCACCAGCGGCGAGCGCCGCCAGGCCGTTGCCAGCAGCGTCGAGGTGGCGTGACGCCGACACCGCATCCGAGAGCTCGATCGCTACGTCGCCGAGCAACAGCGCCGCGGCCACACGGCAGAGCGCGTCACTCTCAGAGCTCTGCGTGGCTCGCGCCAAGCAACGCTCAGCCTGAACGCGGGCAGCGTCCAACTCCTGGAGTGCGAAGTACCCCTCAGCGAGGTCGAATGAGCGCCACGAGTCACTGGCAGGTCCGACCAGATCGCGCGCGCGCTCGAGGGCACTGTGAGCATCCTTTCGTTGGCCTATTTCCGCGAGGCTCCGCGACAAGCTGAGCAACGCGACCAGCTCGAGGTCCTGTTGCCCGGCGCGGCGCGCGAAGTCGAGGGCGCGCAGCGCAAGGGCAGAGGCTCCTTGAGCGTCACCTCGGGCGCGCTGAGCCTTGGATTGCAGCACCATCGCCTCGCAGATCAACGGCAGCGCGGCGCCACTCGAGTGAGAGCGCTCGATCACCTTCGCGAGCACGCGCTCGAGACCAGAGCCGAGCGTGCCCCCAAGCTCGAGGGGTGCTGCAAAGCTCCTGGAGATCACCCGCAGCGCCGCGTCAGCGAAGCGGGTCGAGAGCTGCGGAACGCTGGTGGCGCGCTGGAGCACGGCCTCCAGGTTCTCGAGCGGCGTGTCCGTTTCACTCAGCGCAAAGTACTCTGCCCACGCAAGCTCGATGGCCTGTGCCCGCTGAGCCGGCACACGAGCCAGCACGAAGCGCCGCAGCGGAGGCGAGAGCACGAGGCGCTCAGCGTCCCGCGCCAGCCATGCGCGGCCCCGCAGCGCGCTGCTGAGTTCCAGGCAATCGCTGCCGCGCGGCAACAACTCTGGCCCATCGACCAGGTCGAGCACCGCCTCGATGTCTGCGACGCTCGCACCACGCGGAGGCCACGCGATCAGCATCAGAAGCGCCTGCAAGTCGACGTCGAGGCCCTGCCAGGCGGATACGATCGCAGCTTCGAGGGTGGCGTGACGCCCAGCGCCCTTGGCCTGTGCGAGCTGCATGCCCTGGGAGCGGATGCGATGCAGCAGCGCCGGCACGGGCAGCACATCGAGGCGGGCAGCCGCAAGCTCCAGCGCGAGCGGCAGGCCTCCAAGCTCATGACACAGCTGAAGCACGAACGGCGCCTGCGCCTCAGAGATCTCGGCCCCGAAGTGCCGCGCGAGGCTACCGAACAGCGCAGCTGCGGCGGCTTCGTCGAAGGGCGTGACTTCCACCGCAAGCGCCCCGACCACCTGCCGGAGCAGTGCGTCTGGGCGCGCCCGTGAAGTCAGCACCACTCTCAGATCCGGAATGCCTCGAAGCAGCTCCGGCAACACTTGCTCCAACCACTCGCCGCTATCGTCTACGTCATCCAGCACCAGGCCGAGGGGCGCCTCGGCGTTGAGCAGCTCGCACAACGCTCGGGGCGAGTCGTCACTCGCTAGGTTCCCCGGACAAACCGCTCGAACCAGCTGTCGGTTCACCTCCTGCGCGTCAGCGCTGACGGCGAAGGCAACCGAGACCCAGCGTTCACCGGTCCCGCACGGAAATGCCCGCCGAGCCAAGAACGACTTCCCCACGCCAGGAGGCCCCCACAGCGCGAGCAAGCGCCAGTCAGTATCCAGTCCGGCGAGCAGGGTCTTGGGCTCGGTTCCTGAGTTGATCACCGGCATACCCTCGTTGAACCCACCACCGCACGTTCGTGCATCCGCGGCGCCTTTTCAACACTTCTGGGGCTGGCGCTCATCGCCAGGCCGCCGCCGCCATCAGGCGGTGCGCAGCGCCTGGTCTCCTGCGCCGACGTTCCCGAGCGCGGTCGCCAGCTCGTGAACGCTGCTGTAGCGTTCCCCTGGCTGCTTCGCGAGACCTCGCGCCAGCACTTCGTCTAGCCCAGCGGGGCAGTCGCTCCCGAGTAGCGCGCTAGCGGGCGCTGCTGGCTCTGTGAGCAGACGCGCGTACACGCTGGCGAGCGTCTGATCCATGAATGGCGGCGCGCCGGTCGCCATCTCGTAGATCACAGCGCACAAACCGTAGATGTCGCTCCGCTGATCGACCACTTCGCCGCGTGCCTGCTCGGGGGACATGTACATCGGAGTCCCCACCGCCGCGCCGGTCGCGGTGATCCGTGAGGTAACGGCGTCGTCCACGGGCTTCGCCAGGCCAAAGTCGAGGATCACGGCGCGCTCCGTGCCTTCCGCCTCGCGGCGCACGAACACGTTGGCCGGCTTCAAGTCGCGATGCACCAGCCGCTGGGCGTGCGCCGCGGCCAGCGCCGAAGCCAGATCCAGCGCGAAGCGGCGCGTCTCGTCCCAGCTCAGCTTGCCGACGCGCTGCAAGCGCGCTTCGAGGGTCTCACCTTCGAGGTGATCCATCACCATGAAGAGCGTCCCGTCCGCGGCGCGATCGAAGTCGTGCACCGCCACGATCCCCGGGTGACCGATACGGTTCACCGCCAGTGCCTCACGCTCGAAGCGCCGTTGGGCTTCTTCGCTGACTGGCAGATCGCGGCGGATAGTCTTGACCGCGTAACGGCGCCCAGTGCGCAAGTGGGTCGCGGAGTAGACGTCGCCCATGGCGCCGGCGCCGATCAACGCCTCCATGCGATACGTCCCACCGAGCAGCGCGCCGACCATGCTCCCGCCAGGGTCAGTTTGCTGCAGCTGGGCGTTGTACTGGGCCAAGACCTCGTTTCCGAGCACGTGTTTCCGTGGTCCGATGCCGCTGCTGTCTTCCCCAGGCACCGACAGGTCTTCGTCGGAATCCGGAGCCTCGTGGCCCACCAACCAAAGCTCGGCTTGATCCATGTCGGTGATGAAGCCGTAGGTCGCGCCTTGAAGTGCAAGGGACGTCACCCGCTTGCCCGGCAGGCCGAGCATGCGCGCCGCGCTCACCAGACTCGCACCGGGGTTCTGCTCCGCGATCGCGATCAAGCGCTCGTACTGGCCAGCGCGCGACCAGTTCGCGATCCCGCGCCAGAGCATGAAGCCGGTCACGGACAGCGGAAGCAGACCGAACACGAACAGGATGGTCGCGACCGCGCGATCCTCCCAAGGGTTCGCCTGCTCACCCCAGACGAACATCAGCGCCGCGAGCAGAACCCAGAAGCTCGAAAACACAACGCCAGGCACGCCGAGGCCGATGAGCCACAGCGCGCGACGCCTCAACGAGCGTCGAACCGGGTGAAAGCGCTCCAAGCTGATGCGCACGATTCTGGACGCTAGCATGGCGCGCCGCGGGCTCTGAGGCCCGCAATGTCTATGCGCAAATCGCTCAGATTCGCGGCGTTGTGGGTCAATTGGCCTGAGATATGCTGCGCGCGACCGCGCCCCTAACGTATCGGATTCATATGCACTTCAGCGCGGCGCTGCCCCATGCGCATTCCAGTTCGCATCCAGAAACAGCGCTGAACTGGTCTGACCAACCCGAGCGCTAATCAGCGTGCGCTACGCCGCCTGCAGCCCGTGCCACGAGGTGCTCCGCTGACGCTGCGTCGCGCCCCCAGTGTTGATGCACGTAGCTAGCGAATAATTGCCTGGAAACGAAGCCTTCTCGCCCCAGCTCATCTCCTCGCGGAGACGCCAGGCGCGCCACGCTGCGGCTCGGTTCTCCATTCCACTCGAGGCGTGAGTGGCGGAACTGGTGCCCGCGCATGCGTGTTCCCGCCTGACCCAAGAGGCACGGCTCCACGAGTTCCAGCTCACAGTAGCCGATGGCTTGCAGCTGCTCGCACATCACGACCTTGGCTGGCAACAGACCAAGCAGCGCGTGCTCAGCGCCGGACAGGTCGCGCAGCACCTCGCAGCAGTACATCAGGCCGCCGCATTCAGCGTAGACTGGCTTATCCGCGTAGAAATGGTCTCGCAGCGCAGCCAACATGCGCTGATTGGCAGCCAGGCGCGCCGCGTGGAGCTCCGGGTAGCCTCCTCCGAAGTACACCGCGTCGACTTCAGGCAGCTCACCGTCGAGGGGCGAGAACTCGACCAAGCGCGCCCCCTGTTCCTCGAGGCGCCGCAGGTTCTCGGGATAATAGAAGCTGAACGCCGCGTCTCGGGCTACTCCGATGCGGCAGCGCACGCGGCTTGGAGAAACCGGCTTTGCGTTGACTGTGGGTTGCTCCTCTCCCCCCGATCCCCCGCTGATGGCCGATTCGGAGGCTAGTTTGGGGGTGAGGCGCGCTGCTCGAGCGTCGAGCCACTCATCAAAGCCCAGGTCAGCTTGCACCGCGTCCGCCCAGGCGTCGATGCGCGCTACCGTTTCCCTGAAGAACCGCTCATCCGCAGCTCCCTCGAAGTCTGCGCTGAGCCCCAGGTGCCGCTCGGGGAACGCGAGCTCCGGGCGCCTCACGATGCCCCCCAAGAGCTCCGTCGGCAACTCGAGCTGCCGCAGTAGCCCCGTGTGCCCGGCGCCGCCCACCCGGTTCGCGATCACTCCCACCAAGTCGAGCTCCGGCGCGAACCCGACATAGCCCCGCACCAGCGCCTCGAAGCTCCGCGCGACGCCGCTCGCGTCAGCTACCAGCACCACCGGCAAGCCAAGCCAGGCGGCGATCTCCGCGCTGGAGCCAGCGTTGCTCGTCGGCTCCGCCCCATCGAAGAGGCCCATCATGCCTTCCACCAGCACGACATCGGCGTCCGCAGATTCCGCCAGGAAAGTCCGCTGGATGGCCTCCCGCCCCATGAGCCAGGCATCCAGGCTGTGACACGTGAGGCCGATGGCCCTGAGCTGCTTCGGATCGAGGTAGTCGGGCCCCACCTTGAAGCAGCGCACCACGAGGCCGCGGCGCTGACACAAGCGCGCGAGCGCCGCACACAGCGTCGTCTTGCCGACCCCCGAGTGAGTGCCGGCAAGCATCAAGGCGCGCGGCATCAGTTCGGTTGCAGGCAGCAGAGCGTCGCAGCGCCGGTCGGCTTGGCCTCCCCGGTGGTGCCGGGAGCCGACGGGGGACAAGATCCCTGGGGATTCACGCTGTAGTCGAGGTTAGGAGTCCCAGAGGAGACGGTCTTACACTCCCCAGGCGCGAGTGTATTGTAGAGGATCGGCAAACTTGAGCAGCTGCTGACCAGCGCTATCTCAGCGTTGCACTTGCCCGTTGCGCCTCCGCAGGTGCAGGTCGTGCAGCGCCGATCGTCGGTGAAGCCGGCGTAGGTGGTCACCTTAACCGAGTAGGGCCCTGCTGGGCAGGCCACGTCACCCGCCTGGATCACGCAGGCCGACTGAAAGGTTGCGCCCAGCTTGGGCGTGCAGACCGCGCCGCCGTTGCAGGTTCCGCCGGGATCCGCCATGTCGCAGGCGACGACGTCGTTGCGGAAGCCTGACGGGTCGATCGTGGTCGTGGCCCGAGGCTGGCAACCGCCGGTGGAGGTATACTTTGGAGTGTTGGAAAACTTGAAAGTCCCTGGGCCGCCGCCAGAAGCGCAGGTGTTGGGTGAGACTGTGTAGTCGGGAAGGCACAGCGTGTTGCAGTTGCTGACCTTGCAGATGCTCGCGCTCTCGCAGCTCACCCCCGTTGGCGGGTCGCAATCACACGCACAGTGCGACTGCCCGATTTCGAACTGAGACTTCGCAGTCAGCGCGGTGCCGGCAAAGTCACCGACGCAAGCCGGCGGCGTATTGCCCTCGTACATTGCGACGGGGCCGGACCAGCCGCTCGGAGCCGGAGGCAAGCAGTTGCCCGTGCAGGTGACCGCGCCGCTGCCTGCGCTGCCCCCCATCCCCGCGGAACCGCCCGTTGCGCCGCCCGCGCCACCAGCACCCGTGCCGGCGTCTCCACCGCCGCCCGCAGAACCCGCGGCGCCGCCTTGACCTGCGCTCGATCCGCCCGCGGAGCTTCCGCCCGAGGTGCTCGAACCAGCGCTGCCCGCGTCTCCACCAGAGCCTGCGGCAGTGCTCCCGCCGGAGCTGCTGCCAGCGGCGCTACTACCCGCGGAGCCGCCTGACGCCACGCCGGTCTCGCGTTCCTCTGCCGAACACCCGAACGCCAACACCCCAAGCACCCCGCACGCCACGATGATTCGCATCAGCCGAGTCTAGACCGCGCGGGCGTGGCGCCCAAGTCGCACAAACGACGAAGCCCCCGACGCGGCACTCGGCCACAGGTCGGGGGCTCATGAGGTTCGAGTTTCCGCGCACGAAGGCGCGGATATAACTCAGAACTTCACGGCGACGGAGGTGCTTCCGCCACCCTTGACGTTCACGCTGCGCACCTGACGGCCCTCGGCTCCAATGAAGACGATGGTGTGGGAGCCAGCGGCAACGCGCACCGTCTTGGGCGCCATGCCGATCGGCTTGCCATCGACCACCACGTTCACCGGCGGGATCGAGGAGATGTTGATCATGCCCTTGTCGCTGGCTGCCGCGCTGTCCTTGGCCTCGTCCTTGTCCTTGGCGGGCGCCTCTTCCTTGGCGCCGACCTTGCTGCCCGGAGCTGCCTTGGAGGCAGCGCCAGAGCTCGAGGGCGCCTTGTCGTCCTCCGCCTTGGTGTCCTCGGCTTGCTTCTTCTTGCCGAGATCTTCCAGGCTCAGCGCCTCGTCAGCCTTGGGCTTTTCCGCAGGGCTATCTGCCTTGGCGGCCGCGGCGCCGTCCTTGCTGGGCACCAGATCCACGCGCTGGTCGGTGGTCGCGCCGCCCTTCACGCTGATCGAGATCGCGGCCGAGCTCTCGTAGCCCGGCGCCATCACCTTGAGGAAGTGCTCACCCTCGCTGAGTCCGTCCACCTTGCAGGGCGACGCTTCGCACCGCTTGCTGCCATCGACGAAGAGCTCGAACTTGTCGATCGCCGAGCCACCGGGCCCCGCAACGCTGGCGAGCAGCGTGCCGTCCTTGGCGCCGAAGCCAGCGACGCCGGCTTGCTTGGCGGCGAGTCCGCCCACTGCCAGGACCAGCACCGCGGCGGCGGCGACCAAGAGCTTGCTCGCTCCACCCTTCGCCGGCTGAGGCGCCGGGGGCGGCTGGGACATCGAGGTGGGAGGCGCACTGTGCAGCATGTCGCGCGGCACGCTGGCCACCTGAGGGATCTCAGCCACGTGCTGAGACTGAACTGACGGGGGCGGGACCATCGACGACTCGCTGCGTACGCTTGGGGGCGGCGGCACTGGAGCAACCGGGCGCGCCGACGGAGGAGCTGCGACGCTGCTGGTCATGGCGCGCACGATGGCGACGTCCGGCAACTTCACGGTGGGCGTGCCGTCCACCGGCGCGCGCACCGGCGTGGCGTCGTCTCCGTTGTCCTCGATGTACTCCGCCTCCGCGACGACCGCCTTGGAGGGCGGGGGCGGCGGCGCAGAAATGCGAGCCGAGGGCGGCGCCGGAACGGCGCTCGGAGGTGGAGCGGGGATACGGCTAGGAGGCGGCGGCGGCACCGGGCTCATCGTGTGGACGCCGCTCGAAGAAGGCATCGACGGGCGCGTGGAGCCGACCAGGCTCGCAGCGGCGGACACCTGGCTGCGCGGGCCGCTCGACGGCGGGGCGAAGCCGCCGCGCTTGCTCTTGGCAGGCAGATCCGCGAACAGCTCTCCCGAAGACTCTTCATTTTCCACGGTGGAAAGATTGCTGTCTGAGCTGGACATATCGAATAACCTCCAAAAAAAGCGCTAAATGGGCACTAATGGGGCGCGTCGCGCGCGGGACACACTGCTTAGAGGGTGCGTGCTCCCGGCGTTGAGCACGCTGGATTGTATTTCAAACCTAAAGGACTTCCATGGGCCAAATGCGGCCGTCCGGCTGGTTTGTTACGATTGAAGAAAATTACAGCAACACTACTCGCCGAGAATTGCGGTTACAGCAGGCTTTTTGCTAGTTTGGGGAGACCACTGAACCCGTGAGCAACCCTTAAAAAAACGACCGTTTGCTACTGAGCAAGGCAGGTGTAGACGGGGGCCCGTTTCAGCGAAGTTTCAGCGGCTCGCGACATGAGCGACGTTGCGCGACGCGCGGAGGCCGCCGCCCTAGTTTCTCGCCAGAAGGCCGCTTCGCGCAACTTCAAAGCCAAGACCAGGATCCGGCCATGCGTCCGTCCGGCACGCCCAGACGTCGAGACCCGCCGTGCATTTCCCCAGGGATCTGCCCGAGGGGCCCCTCAGATGCTGCTGTCGAACTCGCTGCAGTCCATCGTCTGATAGCCGCTCGGAAGCGTGGCTGGGTCGAAAGACGGCGTCTTCCCCTCGGAGCAGCCGAGCTCGCAGTCGCTCAGGTCGAAGCCGCTACTCAACTGGTAGCGGCAGTCCCCCTCATCGAAGCCAGGGGTCGCCTGACAGGACGCGCACTTGCTACAGAACGGCGCGCAGAGCTGCGGGTCCCAACCCTGGCTCGTGCCTCCAGTGCCGCCGGTTCCACCGCTGGCGTTGGTGCCGTAGCCGGTAGGGTCTTGATGGATCTCCCACTCGTCGATGATCCGACCCTTCACCGTGCGGTACTCACCGCGCGCTTTGCGCGGGTCGCCGTCAACGCCGAACTCCATGATGACGACGCCCGCTGCGTCACCGATGTTGGCGGAGGCGGTGCGCACCCCGTCGTTGATCGTGACGTTGCTCGCGTAGCCCGAAGTCCACCAGGTGTCGTCGTCGTGGTTGCTGGCTTCATAGTCGCGCAGCCCGATGCCACCGGCGCCGTTGACGATCACGTAGGTGCGCCCCTGGGCGAGGTTGATCAGATCCCAGTCGCCCGTCGCCCCGTGCCCCATGTTGCCCACGTCGGTCAGCGTGAGGGTGCGTCCGTAGCTGTGCTCGTGCCCGTTCACCACGAACGCGCCTTCAGCCTGGCAGCGTTGGTAGACACCATAGCCCGCCTCGTTGCCCTTGCCGCCGAGCTGGAGGTCACGCTGGTTCACGTGCCACCCGCACATGCGCCAGATGTTGGTGCTGACGCCCAGCTCTTGACGCAGGAAGTCTTCGTGGCCGCTGCCCATCAGGCCGACACCGCTGAGTACGAACTTGAAGCCCTTGAAGGTGCAGGAGTGCTTGACGCCGACCTCGCCCACGCAGGTTGCACCGCTGATGGTATCGAGCTCACGCTGGATCACCTGCTGGTACTCGGTCCACTTGCTGGTGTCGTGGTTGCCGACCACCGCGAACCACGGGATATCGCCCAGGCCATCCTTCATCAGCTTTTCCCAAGCTGCCGGGTCGTTGTTGTAGTCGAAGTCGCCCATGTGCATCACCATGTCGACGTTCGACGCACGGATCACGCCGAGCAGATCCTTCGCGTCCTGGGACAGGCTCTGGTCGCCGAAGAAGGCCACCCGCAGGCCCATCTCCGTGGGGATATAGGAGCTGCCACCGCCGGTGCCGCCGCTCGCTCCGCCGGTGCCGCCACTTGCTCCGCCCGCTCCGCTGCCGCCCTGGGCGCTGCCAGCGCTACCGCCCTGGGCGCCGCTTCCACCCTGGGCGCTGCCCGCCGAGCCGGCCGTCGCACCGCTACCGGCCGTCGCAGCACTCCCGCCATTCCCACCGGAGCCGCCGCTCTCCCCATCGGAGGAGCACGCGCTGAAGCCCAAGGCCGCCAAACCAATGCCACCCAGGGCAAACCACGTGTTTCTCATAACGTTCGGGGGGGAGTCTCGCCAGCCGCCAAGCTCCCAGCAAAGAGTAATGGCCTAGCGTAACCAACAAGTCACGCCTGTGAAGTTCGGACGGGCAATTGCGTGGCCTCTTGAAGTCGGCGACGACGAATCCAGCGGGCCTGTCTCGCAGCTGTTGCAGTTGCAACAGGGCTGCGCTGTTCCTAGACTTCTCCCATGGCCAAGCCCGCAAACAACCAGCGCGAACTGCGCGAAGCGCTGCGCACTGCTGGGCTTCGCGCGACGATCCCTCGCGTACGAGTCCTCAGCGCCCTGGGCGCCGCGACCACCCCGCTGAGCCACGGCGACATCGCGGACGGCCTGGCCGAAGAAGGCTTCGACCGCGCGACTGTCTATCGCAACTTGATCGACCTGACGGACGCGGGCCTGGTCCGTCGCAGCGATCTCGGCGACCACGTGTGGCGCTTTGAGCTCGCTTCAGGTGACCACCACGAGCACGACGACAGCCACGCCCACTTCGTGTGTGCCTCCTGCGGCGCCGTCGAGTGCCTCCCCGTGGAGAGCGTCACGCTCTCCCCAACCCGTGGCGCACCCAAGGCGCTCAAAGGCAGCGACCTAGAGATCCAGGTGCGCGGCCTGTGCGACAGCTGCGCCTGACCCGCTCAGCGTCGCCGCGCTAGTTCGGCGACAAGCCGCTGCAATGTCGACAGCGCGGTCGTGATCTTGCCGAGGAAGCTCGGTGAGTGAGGGATCAGCGTGAAGTTCGGGTGCTGTGACCAGAGGCGGCGCAACTTCTGATCGAGGGCGACGGCTTCGTCCTGACTCTCGATGCGCACGCGGTTACCGCCTTCGATGCCGAGCCCGCCTGCGGCGGCGGTCTCGAAGAACACCACGGCGTCATAGCGCTCGAGCTCCCGTTCGAGGGACGTATCGAGGCTCTCGAAGAACGACGTGCCATCGTCGGGCCAATAGGCGGCGCCATCGATCGTTCCGCGGTCGCAGAGCAGGATGCGCTCCGGATAGCGAAAGGACTGCACGTCTTCGAGGTTGCGTTGCACGTGATAGATCGCCGTCTGAACGGCGCGCAGGCCCCGCGGCTCGGTACACCGCGGAAACCCGCCGCCGAACATGATGGTGGCGGCTTCGGGGACGTTGATCACCTGCTCTCCGAGCTCGCGTCGAAACAGGTCCGCCGCGGTCGTCTTGCCTCCGCCCGGCCCGCCCGTCACCACGATGCGCGTCCGGCGCACCCCGTTCTCGTTGATGTGAACTGCGCCCGGAGCTGGATCTCGACTCACGGGCGCAGCTTACCTGATCCGGACGCACTGGGGCCCAGCGGCGTGATCGCGCAACGGGTGCGGCAGAAACCAAGCTCGGGGCAGGCTTGCGCACACCCTGCGTCTCGACCTGGACCTCGCCGGCGACGGACGCCGCTCCTCACCCCCAGAAACACGAAAGGTTTTTGCGCTCCCGCAAGCTGATCGCGAAGCAGGCGCTGCGGCGTGAGCACTTCGGCACGCGGGTTGCTCAGGGAACGTGTGCTGGGTACCGAGGTGAGAGCCGCGGGCCAGCGCGCGAAGGAGGAAGAACCGTGCTCGTCTCTGACATCATGACCCGCAACGTGCTGACCGTGTCACCCGACGCCAGCGTGCAAGACATCGCGTGGGGGCTACGTATCCGCGGGGTAAGCGGCGCGCCGGTGAAGGACGGCGAGGGACATGTGCTCGGCATCGTGTCCCGGACCGACCTGAACAATCCGGACCGCGTGGGAGAGTCGGCGGCAGAGAGCGGCCAGACCACCGCTGGCGAAGCCATGACGCCTGCGCTGTTCGCCGTGCGGGATACGGATACGGTGCTCGACGCAGCCAAGCGCATGGTCGAGACAGGCACTCATCGTCTCGTGGTGGTGGACGACGCTGGGAAGCTCGTAGGCATCGTCACGCCGATGGATGTGCTGCGCTGCTACGTCACGCGCGGCGGTAGCCTCGAGTGAGGCGAGGCTCCTCAGCCGAGCCACGGCGTCACGCGCGCGAACGACGGAACTCAGCCCAATAACCCAAAGTCTCGCAGGCTTTGTGACCTGTGCGCTGGGTCCGCCACTTGCTGAATCAGCGGTGTGCGAACGAGTCAGCGTTGGATGTGGCGCGCCGCCGCGGGCGTGGCGACGCTGCTATTGACCTCGAGTGCCGCAGCCCAGCCAAGCCCTGAAGAGAGCTATTCCCCGCAGAAATATGGCGCGAACCTGGGCTCCCCCCCGTCGGCATTCGACGACTTTTCTGGGGGAGAGGAGCAGCATCGGCTGACGTGGGAATACCCACGCTTTGCCGCGTGGCAAGTCGGTGTGAGCCTGGCGCAAACCGCTGCCGGCGTTGGGCTCGAGTTTGGTCTGACGACTGCAGATAGGGGCTGGCGCCGCGGCATCCTGTTCGACGACGCTTCACGCTCCCGGCTCGTGGCGCACAGCCACGCAGGCCGAGCACGTGCGGCTCACGTGAGCGACTTGATGTGGTACTCGACGCAGGGCTTCGCGGTGTTCGACTCCCTGCTCACGCCCCTGGCAACAGACGACGGGAACACGGACGTCGCCTTGCAGATGACGTTGGTCAACTGGCAGGCATTCGGCTTCGCCTTCCTGGCAACGCGCATCCCCGTCAAAGCCGTGGGGCGTGGGCGGCCCAGCCTCCAAGAGTGTCACGCCGACCCTAACTACGACGGCGCGTGCAACCCGAACGATCCAGGCCGCACCCAGAGCGCGTTCAGCGGCCACACGTCCATGACGTTTACGGCGGCATCCCTCGTGTGCATGCACCACGCCTACCTCGAGTTGTATGGCGATCCGGCGCTCGACTACGGCGTGTGCGGCTTGGCCATGGCGAGCGCCACCACCGTCGGCACGCTACGCATCGTCGCAGACAAGCACTGGACCTCCGACGTGCTGATCGGCGCAGGCATCGGGCTCGCCTCAGGCCTTGGAGTGCCGTACCTGTTCCACTACTCCCACGCGCTTGAGGCAAAGCCTGCTGGCGACATGGAAGTGGCCGTCGCGCCGATGCTCAGTGAAGATACGCTGGGCGTCGGCGCGCGAGGTTACTTCTAGTTTATTTCCGCACAGAACCAATCCTCAGGCGCCGTGGGCTCACTCACACTTGGCCGAGACGAGCGCTGCGTAGGAGTCCGGGCAGGTGTCCGCTGCACAGCTCGCACACGCCGCGCTGTCCAAGCCCCCAAGGCATGTCAGGCCGCAGGTGCTCAAGCAGTCGCGCATGCCCGTCAGCTTCATGGCGACGTTTGGGCAAGCGTTGTCCCAGCACGCGCCAGAGCAAGCATCGGCGTCGGCAGAGCCACGACACCCCGCCAAGCAGTCGAACGTCTCGGCGCCACCGAGCTTGCCTACGCCGTCGGTGACGCCGTCGTAGCACCACTCCATGGCTTGATCCTGACGAGGCCAATACATGCCGACGAACATGCACATCTCGTTGGTGTCAGCGCTCGCACCAGCCACGACTGGATTGGCCGTGTCGTTCGCAAAGTCGCAGGTATACGAGATGGTCGACCCGGCATGGATCAAGCCACCGTCAGCGCCAAAGTTTCTGGGCAATGGCTCTTCCCAGTCGGTGGTGGTGTAGAGCGCGCCTTCTTGCATCGCTGGCGAGGCGACGTCATCCGTTTCCGCGTGAAAGCTAATTCCGCGACGATGCATATGCGACGCTGCGAACGCGAGAGAGATATCAGACCTGATCGGACAGGAGAGGCTAGCGCTCCCTTGAGCGTTCGGGTTCAAGTGGATCTTGGGGTTGAAGAAGAACAGCACGCCAGCCTCCTGGCTCACCTCGGCGGCCTCCACGAACTCGAGGTGGAAGTTCATCTTGGCGTCCAGCGCCATGTTCGAGGTGTTCAGATAGTGCGCTTGCACCAGCATCAACTCACCAGGCGAGACGTGCATGCCGACCCCGTCTGGGAAGTCGAACTCACCCACCTCGGACTGAGCGCCGTACACGATGCCTCGCACCTGACTCATCCAGCTCGACCCAGCGCCGCCCCCGCCTTCAGCACAGGGCGTGAAGACATCGCCGCCTTCGGGCATTTCGGTCAGCTCCGTGCGGAACACTAGAAAGTGATGACTGCCCGGCGTGTAGTCATGCTCCATGCGACTGATGGACAGCTCACGCCCGTCGCTCGGCATACGGATGAACTTGCAGAGCTGCACCTCTTCACCGACTTCGACGCGAGTGCTGAACTCATAACTCTGACGATTCGTATCCGCCTCGCCGGGAGTCTCCGCGGACTCCGAGCCACACCCCACGACCCAGATCGCCGAACCAACCAGCGCTGCTGCACCAAGCCACTTCATGGGCACCTCACTTTCAGTGATATCACTATCACAGATTGTTCAAGGCGCAACGAGGCCTGCTTGCCCCGCTCCGCAGGGAGACGTTTCGACCAATCATTACAACGACTTAAAGGTTAGCCCTCGGCGGCATGGGCTAGCGCGTCTTCAACGATCTGCGCCACGTGATCATCGGCGAGCCGGTAGATGATTCGCTTCCCATCGCGCTCGGCAGCGACCAGGCGTGCGTCTCGCAGCACCCTGAGTTGGTGGCTGGCCGCGCTCTGCTCGAGCCCGCAAAGCTCCGCCAGCGCGCCCGCGCTTTGGGGCCCGCGCCGACTCAGCGCGAGCAGCACCCGTAGCCGCGCGGGGTGCGCCATCGCGCTCAGGAGATCGACGGCACTCTCCAACGCGTGAGCGGACAACGAGCGCGCGGGAGTTCCTCGCGGCAATACCTCACGCTCGACCCGCAACGCGGCGCGAGCGGGCCGCTTCAAGACTCCGCCTCCACGTGGCTCGGGACCGGCTGGAACAACGCACAAGGCGCGCCGCAAGGGCGCGGTTCCGTCTGGAGCGTGGTGTGCCGGATCTGAAAGCGTCGCGACAAAAGCTCCTCGACGCGTACCCTTAGGTCGGTAGCGGCGACACGGTCGTCATACACGATGTGAGCCGACAGGATGGGTTCGCGACCATCGACGGACCACAAATGCAGCTCGTGCACATCCGTCACGCCATCCACGGCCTCCAGTTCGCGCAGCACAGCCTCGGCGTCGACCCCAGCAGGCGCAAAGTCGAGCAGCACGCGCGTCGCGTCCTTGAGCAGACGCCAAGTTCCCCAGAGCACCAGCCCACCGATCACGAGACTCGCAATCGGGTCGGAGAGCGGAAAACCAAGCCACACACCCCCGGCGGCGATGACTGCCGCGACAGAGCCCAGCGCGTCAGCCAGCATGTGCGCCAGCGCGCCGCGCACGTTGAGCCCTTCGGAGTCCGAGCGATACAGATGCCAGGCACTCCCTAGATTGATCCCCAAGCCGATCAAGCCGGTGATCATCACCGGCCATGGCGCGACGTGCACCGGCTCCCCGAACATGCGTTCAATTGCCTCCCGGAAAATTGAGAAGCAGGCGACGGCCAAGATGATCCCGTTGACGAAGGCACCGAGCACTTCGGCTCGCAGCAGCCCAAAGCTGCGAGTCGGGCTCGGAGCACGACGGGCGAGGAAGGCGACCGCGAGCGCCAGCGAGAGCGCCCCGACGTCGGTGACCATGTGTGCAGCGTCGGAGAGCAACGCGAGGGAATTCGTGATGAAGCCAACCACGACCTCGATCACCAAGAACACGCCGTTCAGCACCAAGGCCCAGGTCAAAGCCCTGCGCCCGGCGGAGTCCGCTGATCCGCCGTGACCGTGGCCATGGCCGTGACCGTGGCCATGGCCTCCATGTGCGTGTCCATGCATGACGAAGCCTTCATATGAATGATTTTTCATACTTGAGCAAGCGCGATTGGAAAGGCGCGACCGCCAAGTCCGAGGCCCACTGGGTACGATTGCCACAGCGAGCGACCAGTGCGGCTGCTATAGCCGCACCGACCAATGGATTCCCCTCCACAATCCGCGCGCCCCACTGTCGCGGCGCTCGAGCAGGCGGCCTACGCGGCGTGGCCAGCTGAACGCGTCAACGACCTACGGGGCTGGCGTCTCCGCTACATGCGCGAGGTCACGCGACGCGCGAACAGCGTTTGGCCGGTATCCGAAGGCACCAGGTCGAGTGCTGAGCTGGCCCAGCAGGTGGTCGAAGCCGAGGCCTTCTACGAGAAGCTCGGCGCGAGCCAGGTGCTGTTTCAGATGACCCCGCTCGCGGAGCCAGGCCTGGAGGCGGTGCTCGAAGCGCGAGGTTACCGAGTGGACGCGCCTGTTGCGATCCAAGTGGCCCCAATCGCCAAGGTGATCCAGCTAACACCTCGCGGAAACGCATGCATCGAGCTCTCGCCAGGGCCGGACTTCATGGAGGTCGCTGTTCAACGCGGCCGGTTCAAGGACAGCCAGGAAGAGTTCCAAGGCTTGCTCCAGCGGATCCAAGGGCGCACCGGCTTCGGCAGCGTCGAGAGTGACGCGGGGCCCATCGCCTGCGGGCTCGGTGTGTGCGACGGAGAGCTGATGGGGATCTTCAACATGGCCACGGTGCCTGAAGCGCGGCGCAAGGGCGCGGCTTCGACCCTGCTCGGTGCGCTATGTCGCTGGGCGGAGCGCCGCGGGGCGAAGTACGCCTACTTGCAGGTGGAGCGAGACAACGTTCCCGCGCTGAAACTCTACGGGCGCTACGGCTTCCAGGAGGTATACGGCTACCACTACCGGAAGAAGAGCCTCGAAGACTGACCAGCTTCCCGGAGCCAGCCGCAAGGGCTAGAGTTGTCCGCCATGAACGAAGAAGCGGAGGTTCCGCGCGCGACGATCGAAGCCGCCAAGTCAGGCCGCGCGAAGTGCCGGCGCTGTCGTCAGAGCATCGGCAAAGGGGAGCTGCGCCTCGGCGAGCAAGTGGATAACCCCTACGGTGAGGGCGACGCGACGCTCTGGTATCACCTGGCGTGTGGCACCATCAAGCGCCCGCAGGCGTTTCTGGTCGCAGAACAGAGTTTCTCTGAGGAAATTCCGGAGCGCTCTCAGCTCACTCTGCTAGCAGAGGCTGGGCAACGCCTCCCCTGCCTCTGCCAGCTGGCGGCGATTGAAGCAGCGCCGTCGGGACGCGCGCGTTGTCAGCACTGCCACGAGCTCATCGAGAAAGGCGATCTGCGCCTGGTGCGCCACAACGACGCAGATTTGATGGCGGTGCCGACCAACAGCTACATCCACCTGAGCTGCGCGCTGAAATACGCACGGGACGCTGAATCGGGGAATGCGGACACGGCGCCTGCAGACCTGCGCGTGCACCTGGAGCATCACCTGAGCCGACTCGAAGGCGAACTTCAGGCCAGCGCGCGCGGCGCCGTGGACGCTCTGTTCACTGCAGCGGGATCGTGAAGTCGTCCTTCGCAGTGCCGGTCTGGTCGATCGCTTGCGCCTTGATCTCCGTCTGCGTGACCTGAACCCAGAGCGCCTCGTTGAAAGCACCCGATGCGACTCGTTGATTGCAGAACTCGCGATCGATGTTCTCGTCCACGTTCCCGATGGCGCCCCCACCGCCGCCCGTGGTGACGTACGTGAGGTCACGTGAGGTGAGCGGAACGGTAAAGCGCTCGTAGCCATGCATGTGGCCCTGGAGTACGAGGCGCACGTTGTATTGCTCGAATAGCGGCTCGAGTAGGTAGCGCTCCGTCAAGAGCGAGCCCGTGTCACCGCAGGTGATCAATGGACGGTGCAGGTAGACGACGCTGAAGCGGTAACCCGCCGCCTCACTCTTCTCCTTCAGCTTGGCTGCGAACCAATCGTACTGAGCCGGGTCCGCGCCGTCTTGCAGGGGGATCTCGGTGTCCAGACTGAAGAAGCTCACGCCGCCGGTGTCGAACACGTAGTACGCGCTGGTGCCTTCGAAGCCGGAGTTGCCGAAGAAGCGCGTGTAGTACGCATCGTACTCGTCGGGCTTCTCGCTCTCATGGTTTCCAATCGCGGGGAAGAAGCCGCCCTGGGACAACATCGGCTGCATCGATGGGAACCAAGAGGCCCAAGTCTCGAGTCCCGAGGAGTAGTACTGGATATCACCAGCGTGGACCGTGAAGTCGTAACCCTTGCGCGCGACTTGCTCGAGGATGAGCTCCGTGTTGTCGGTTAGGCCCGGGTTCGTGTCGGCGATCGCCATGAAGTTGAAGTCTTCGCCGCTAGCCCTTGCCGTACAGAAACGACCGTTGCGTGACGTGTCCGCGGTGAGCGTGTAGGTGTAGCAGCCGGATGCCAGCCCACTGAGCTTGGCCTCGTGCATGTAGTAGGTGCCCGGCAGATCATCCGGAATTTCCGCAGGGATGATACTGGTGTAGCGATTCTGGATCTCGAACGGCGTCACCTCGGCCTGGAAGGTTTGCTCCGCACCGCCAGCCTCCGGCGTCAGCTTCAGCTCGGCGCTCGCCCCTTGGTCGCAGCTCTCCCAGCGAATGACGGCCGAGTCCTTGGCAATGCTGGTCGACCAGGGCCCCTTGCTCACGGCAGCCACACACGTGTCGGAACTGCCGCCGGTGCCCCCGGCCGCCGCGCCGGCGCTGCCTCCGGCTCCAGCGCTGCCACCGCTGCCCGCGCTCCCGCTAGCGCCGCCGTTCCCCCCGCTGCTCTCGGAGTCCTCACCGCATGCCACGGCGAAACCCGCCGCTCCGAGGCCGATCCCCCCCAAAGCGATCCAACGCGTCAGCCGCGCGCTCACACTCGAAAGCCGTTCCATACCCGCGGGACTTTACCTAACGACCGTTGGGCTGTCTTCCGGGATCGACCCCACGACCGGAAGCGCCGCTCCCAGCGCAGCAGTCGCTCGATTCTAGCGCGCAGGGTTTGGGGGTGAGGGAGCGGCCGGACGACCGCCGGAGTGCAATTCAACCCGACAAGTACCCGAGAACCTTGGACTCACTTGGGACCACGTACTGCGCGACGACGCGTACCAGCGGCAGCTGAAAACCATGTGTCAACGCGAGGGAGGATGTTCGCCTACACGAAAAAAGAGGCACCTCAAGCTTACCGCACGGATACGCGCGAGCCCGAAACAAAAAGGCAATCACCGAGTGATTTCTTGGTGGAAATTTAGTCCTACTCCCTCCACAATGCTCTGCGTCACAGCGACGAGCGCCACCCCTCCCTGTGACAATCTCTGCAACCAACGCCCACCCAGCGTTTCCGCAGGGTTACAAGACTGACGCTTCGCTCCGCCTCGGGAGCAAGCTCATCCAGCGCCAACCCGTGCCCGGGTTCGGCCCCGGAAACCACGGCGAAGCACCTGCCTGCCTTCTCGCGCCGCCGCGCCCCCCGGAGCCGCCAACCCAGACCGCAACCGGACCAGGAGACCAGCCCATGACCACATCCTCCGCTATCGCCAGCTGGGGCCTCGCCATCGCAGCTGCCTTGGACGCTCGCGGATTCGACAGCCGCTCGCTCATGCAGCGCGCGGGCATCGAAACCAGCCAACTGGAGTCCAGCGAACGTATCCCGCTCGCAACCACCACCAAACTGTGGCGCATCGCCGTCGGCGCCACGGCAGATCCGTGCTTCGGCCTCGCAGTCGCCGAGTACGTCAAGCCCAACACGTTCAATGCCCTGGGCTTCTCCCTCGCAGCGTCGTCCACTTTGCGCGACGCGTTCCAGCGCATCGTTCGTTACTTCGGCATGGTCACCGACGCCGCCGACCTGTCTTTCACCCCTCAAGGCAGCTTCTACGAGCTCCACATCCGCCTCGGCGAGCAACGCATGGCACCCGAAGCCGTGGATGCTCTGCTTGCTGTCGGGGCGCTCCTCGCGAAGAGCCTCGCGGGTCCGAACGCCAAGCCGTTGAGCGTCGAAGTCGAGCGCGCCGCTCCCCAGGCGTGGGAACGCTTCACAGACTTCTTCGGCTGCCCCGTGCACTTCTCTGCACCGCGCAACTGCCTGCGCTTCGATCGCGCGTTGTGCGAGGCCCAATTGCCGCCCGGCAATGGCGAACTCAGCCGTTCGAGCGACCACGTCGCGGAGCACTACCTCGAGCGTTTTGGTCCTGACAGCTTGGCCCGTCGGGTACGCGCGGTGCTCGTCGAGCTGCTTCCCGCGGGAGACCCCGGGCCGGCGCGCGTCGCTAAGCGCCTCGGCACTAGCCTGCGCAGCCTGCAGCGCCATTTGGCAGCAGAAGGGACGAGCTACACCGCACTGCTCGAGCGGGTTCGCCAGGAGCTCGCCGAGAGCTACCTCGAGGAAACCGACACGCCGCTCGGCTCCGTTGCGTTCCTGCTTGGCTTCTCGTCGGCTTCGGCGTTCAGCAGGGCCTTCCGCCGCTGGAATGAGTGCTCGCCGAGCGAGTACCGCGCGTATCAGACCCGGCGCGAGTCGACGCCGCCGCCGCTCGAGAACGGCGAGCCGGCAGGAAACAGTGACGTGATGGCCAGTGGAGATCGCGTCGCCTCGGGCATGTAGGCCCGCTCCACGCCGCTCTGCGTTCAAAGCATAACGGCCGAGGCAGTAGGCCTCGGCCGTTTCGTCTTCCATGGACTCATCACGGCCTCGAACGCGCAAGGCTACGCGCCTGCCCTGACGGGCGACGCGGATAAACAGCGCCGTCGGCGCCATCGGGAACGCGGCATCCTCTACCGTCGCCGCCGGACACAGCGACTGACCGCCACAACAGGAGAAAAGCGCTGTAGCATCATGAGCTATCCCATGACGTCGAAAGTCACCGCCGAGCGCAGGACGAAGCGCGGAGCAACCGCTCGCGACTCTGCCCGCGCCGCCAAGCCAGAGCCCAAGGCAGCGGCGACGCGCAAAGCTACGGCGCGAAAGGCCCCCCAGACGCAGGCACGGAAACACTCCAAGGTGAGCAACGGCGAGCCGAGCAAGCCAGCTCGCAGACGCGTCGTTCGTGCCGCGGCAGAAGCCAAAGCTGGGCGCGCCTACGGCGGCCTGAGCGCTGCGGAACGCCAGCGGGAGCGCGCTCAACGGCTGTTGGAAAGCGGCTTCGAGTTGTTCGGCACGGAGGGCTACGCCAACGTGTCTATCGAGCGCGTCTGCAGCCACGCAGGCGTTACCGCGCGGCACTTCTACGAAGCATACGCGACCCGCGAGGACTTGCTCATCGCGGTGTTGAACCACGTCACGACCCAAGTGCGCGGACGCGTGTTGGACGCGTTGGCCATCGAAGTCGACGATGCGAGGCTCCGACCTGTGAACGGCTTGAGCGCGTTCTTGGAAGGTTACCTCGGGGATCCGAGAGCGGCGCGCATCGTGTGCCTGGAGACGGTCGGCGTCAGTCCCCGCGTCGAACGCAAGCGGCGAGCGACCATCAATGAGTTCGCGCGGGTAATCGAAATGGAGGCGCAGAACCAAGCGCGCTTCTACCGCGCCGCGCAGCGCGACTTCAGCCTGACGGGCGTTGCGCTTGCTGGCGCGACCAACGAGCTGATCGTGCACTGCCTGCTCAGCCCCACTCCACCGTCTCTGCCGCGCATCCGCCGAGAGCTGCTGCTGCTCTACCTCGGCTTGATCGCAGGCGACGAAATCGCGCGACGCGACGTGGCTCAGCTGGGGCTTTGAGGCGTTAGCCCAATGGAACGGCCGGCGCGCGCGCAGACGTGCGCGGTCCGTCGCACCGTCCGGCGGTCGGCCCAGCATTCCAACAAGCTAGCTTGTCGGAATGCATCGAACAAGAACCCTTGTCGGAAGCCGGGCTGTCAACGTTCGGTCAACGTTACCCAAGCCTGAGTGTCGAGGACTCAACTCTCCAGGATGTTTGGGCTTCGAGCACCCACGGTCGATTTGCTTGAAATCTCAATCACTCAAAACCGTCGGGATCTGAGTGCAGCGATTCCGGCGGGGCGTCGATCCACCTTGGTTGAAGTGAAGCCAAACCAGAAAGGGTGGCCGCGAGTCAGTGGTGCGAGGGCGTATTACCTCAAGGAAATTGCTGCAGGGACCGGCTCGAGGGGCCCCTGTTCCAAACTCTCGCTAGCCCGCGCTGACTGGGGCGGCTTGGCTCGGGAGCTCCTCTCCCCCAAACCCAGATTCAAGCGCTCACGTGCCCTGCGGACTGGGGTCCAGGGTCTGCCAGAACACGACCCGCTTCGCTTTCAGCTGGGGTGCTTGAGCCAAGACGCCGGCGAAGGCTTTGCCCGTATAGGTCAAATCCAGGGCAAACCCAGCGTGCTCGAGCATCCATGCGCTCGCAGCGCGGCCGGCGCGGGTCGGCAGCGCGTAGCCTGCTCCCAGCTGTGAGTCATCGATCGGCGGCGCGGGTCCGGTGAGGCGCTCTGCGAGCGCGGGAACGAGCGCTGTCAGTAAGCCACGCGTGGCGCGGAGCTCTCGCTCGAAGTGTGCCTGAGTAAAGGGGGCGCGGTTCGACGCACGCATCACGACTAGTTGAGTTGGGAGCTGTGCCGCGCGCAGGCCGAGCGCGAGACCAACGGCGGTACCGAGGGTCCCGCCAGCAACGAATACGTAGTCCGGAGGTGGAACGCCCGCTCGGTCGAACTGCGACGCAAGCTCCAACCCCGCCGCCACACAGCCGAGGTCACCGACCGCGCTGCTACCTCCCCACGGAAATAGCGCGGCAGTCGATCGACGGCCGAGCCAGCGTCGTGCCTTCGCTTCGGCCTCGCGCTGAGAGCCTACCCTGAGCAGCTTGGCGCCCGCCAGCTGGCATAGCTCGAGGTTTCGCCGGCCATGCTCATCCAGAGGGGCCGGTAAGAGATACGCCCGCGACGCCAGACCCAGGCGCTTCGCGTGCACAGCGGTCGCCGCGACATGGTTCGAGCCCAGCGCCCCGAAGGTGCAAACCTCTTCGATGCCCTGAGCCAGCGCACTGCCGAAGAGCGGCTCGAGTTTGCGCGGCTTGCTGCCACCGTAGCCAGGCGCGCTCTGAGCGTCTTGCTTCAGCCACAGCTCAGCAAACCCAAGCTCCTCCACCGGCAACGGGACGAGTGGTGTCGCGACCTCGAGAACGTTTCTCCACGGCAATGCCCCGAGCTCCGGCCAACGGCTAGTCAGCGCTGCGAGACCACACGGGATCGCTTCAGCCGTTTGCGAAGGCTCACTCACGGTGGGTTCAGGCGCTTGAGGTTCTGCGAAGCTGGGAACCGCCGATGCGGGGCTCGCTGTCTGCGCCCTCGGGCGACGCGTAGGACCGCGAAGCAAAGGCGCGGGTTCGCAGCCAACCAGCGCAGCCGCGCCGAGCAGCAGGTCCCGACGTCCGAGTTTCCGATCCCCCTGAGCCATCCGCTCCCTAACGCGACCCGCCCTCCGCTCCTTCCGCGTCCCTTGCGGTCGGCTTCAAGGCGTGAGACCTAAGACTACATGGGGACGCAACCTCCGCTCAGCGTGGCAACTCGTAACTACGGACTCGAGCTCGTGAAGCTCTTCCTGCAGGTCGTGTGGGCAGACCACGAAGTGACAGAAACCGAGGCTTCGCGGCTCAAGCAATACGCCCAAAATCTGGGGCTCCATCCGGAGCACATCGCTGAACTCGACACCTACCTGCGGGGTGAGGCGCCGCTGCCACCACCCAATCTCGCGCTGTTGAAAGACCATCGCGTCGAGGTGCTGAAGTCGGTGAGGCGCCTGCTGCAAGAACTGAACATCGGTGAAGACGAAACCGAGATCTTGGGAGAGTTGAGCGCCATGTTGGGCGCCTCGAGCTTCCCTCCGGCGCGCTGAGCCGGCGCGATACCCCACAAAACGCGCGCTTCACAAACATCTGACATCGGCGCCAAAGCATCTGGCCGCCTGATGCGTCTGAAGCGGACCCATGGTGGTTCGCTCTCGACAGGCGGGCGCTCCCGCAGGCTACGAGTACGCGAGAGACAGTCTCGAGCTAGGCTTTGCCAGCGACCTTGGCCAGCCGACCGAACGTTTTCAACCCAACGCGTTCGAGCTGGGCGCGGCCTGGGGGCTCTTGGGTGCGGTCGCTGGCGCGACGCCTTTTGGCACGGCCTACCTGGTAGAGAACGCGAGCCAGCTTGGAGCCGCCGTGCGCACGACAGCGGAGCTCACCCTGTTGATGCTCTTCATCGGAGCCGCCGCGGGGGTCGTGGTAGCGGCGAGTCGTAAGCTGGAGCAGCGCTGGGACACCCGCGCCGCCCGCGGTTGGCGTGTGATGCGTCGGGCGCTGATGGCGGGTCTCTTGCTGAGTGTACTCGGCGGCCTCGCTGGGGCCACCGTGGCATACCGCTTCGCCGCGCTACCGCTGCCTCTGGGCGGCACTCCCGGGTTGGTCGCGGGGGTGCTTGCTGTGTGGGTGGTCAGCAGCTGCTTCTGTATCCGCGCGGCACAAGAAGTGGGTAGCGCGACACCGCGGCGGACGGGGCTACGAGCCGCCGCACTGCCAAGCCCCGCGCTGGTCTTGCTAGGCCTCTTGTGCGCCCAGCTGGCTCAGCCGGCGCTCCACGAAGTGCGTCATGGCGCCGGCCCAGTGTGGGCCGGCTTCAGCGCGGGCATGGTGGTGGCGCTGCTCTGCAGCTTGTGGTTCAGCGTGAGTATCGAGCTTGCGGCGCGCGTTCCCGTCGCAAGCGCCCGCTGATCCACATCCAGCACAGCCTGAGCTCAGCCTTGAGCGACCAGCTCGGGTGCTCCGAATCGCGGCGCCGCTCACCGAGCCAGGCCGCGATCATGGCGCCTTGGAGCAGCGGGTAGAGCGCGACAGGCAGGAAAAACACCAGTCCAAAGCGCAAGAGCACCGCGGCGAGCAGGAGCGAGCTGAGAGTGCCCAGCAGGTGCGCGACCAGCGGCGCGCCGCGGCCTTCATGGCGCACCAGCTGAGAGAAATAGTCGTTGAATGAGTCGGTCATAGCAGTACGCCCTTTCAATGCATCACTTCTAACCGTTACACCGTGCACTGTCAACGTTTTCGCTGCAACTTTCGCAGCGCTAGCGGGCTCGAGAGACACCCCGAGCTCAGCACTTACGGGTTGCTGGCGCCCGGCAACGTGTGGGCGATGACCAACATCGCGGCGAAGTAGAGCGGCGTGCCCCAAAGGCGGTTGAAGAAGCTCGGCTTGACGAAGCGCTCTCGGGCGACCGCGAGATCGGAGAAGTAGAACATCGCCGCTCCAACGTAGACCCCCCAGGGCGCTGCATGAGCTACAGCGAATGCGGTTGCGACCATAGTCGTGATCACGACGACGTACGCGACCACTGCGATGCGCAGATTGCCCGCGTGGGGCAGAAGCCAGCGCAGCACCACGGCAGCAGGCAAAAGCAGCCCGAAGAAAGCTCCAAGCCCCACGAGCTTCGAAAGACCGAGCTGCCAAAAGGCCACCACGAAGGCCACGTGACCGAGCAAGAAGCTCAATATCCCTGCGGCAAACGCAGCGCGCTGCTTGGGGATCAGCAGCACGTCGCCGCCCATGCACAAGCAGAGGCCGACCACCAGCGCCGCGTCATACGGCGTGGCGTACGTGGCCCGCACGAGGCCAAGCAGCACGAACCCCAGCGCGGCCACCGGCTTGGTGAGCCAGCTGCCGAGCTGGCTCTTCTTCCGCTCAGCAAGCAACAGCCCCAACGAGCCAGCCGCTGTCATCCCAATGCATACGGACTCTGGAATTATTGACATAATCACTCAAGAATTGACGGAGGGGTTCCCTCGCAAAGACCTTGCATTGTGGCCGCTCTGCCTCCATAGAATCGGTGGCGGCCGTTCGTAGGGCGCATAGTTGAGTAAATTAATCGGCTATTCATGGCTTACGAATCCCGCGCTCGAAGCATCGTCAAAGCGCTCTCTTGGAGAGTATTCGCCACGCTGATCACAACTACGGTCGTCTATCTCATGACGGGCAAGTTGGATAACGCGCTGCAGATCGGTCTCGTGGATACGTTGGCCAAGCTCGGGCTCTACTTTGGCCACGAACGTATGTGGGAGCGCATTCGGTTCGGCCGCGTCCGCTACACCGACTACCAAATCTGAGCGAACCCTAGCCAAGGTGGGCGCGAGCCAGAGCCTCGAGCACTGGAACAGGCACGCCGAGCTCGCTGGCCTGCGCCGTCGCCCTGCGGAGTCGTTCCTCCGCGGTGCGACCGCGAGCGCCATGCGCCGGATCCGCGGCGATCGCCGCGGCGAGCCCTGAGAGCAGCTTCTCCCGGTCGACAGCACGACCGAGCAAGGCTGACTGCAGGTGGATCAGCTCGTCACAGAGTGGCGCCATGAGGTCTTGGTGGTCACGCCAAAGCTCCCCGGCGCTTCCGGGGTGCGCTAACCCGCCCAAGTTCAGCGCCAATATGTAGAGGTTCTTGAGCACCAGCTCGAAGTCCCTGACCTCTACTGAATCCGCGATGAAGTAAGGCAGTGACTGCCGCTCAAGGGATTCCGCAAGGATTTCCGCGGTGGGTCCGTGCAACACGCTCGGGCGAATGCTGTGGGTCAGCTTACCTGGCTTCTTTTCGAACCAGACGATCGCGACACTAGGGTCTGGTTCCGGACCGTAGACGTCGCGCCACGTACGCGGCAGCAGCTCATTCTGCACCAGAGCCGCACGCTCCCGGTATCCCGGGGGCAACGTCTGAAGCGCGTCGAGCAGCGCAGCTTCGCCCACCGCGATCAACACGATCGCCGGCAACGGCAGGCGATCGGTCATCTCCGCGACGCTCACCGCTCGGGTGATCGGCAGCACCGCGCGCCCGGCTTTGAGCCAGCCTTCCGCGAACACCGCGCCCAGCTGACCCACTCCCATCACGACCGCGCTGCTGCCCCAGGTCTGCTCCGAACGTGACATTTCTCTCCACCTCGACAGGTACACACAATGCTCTCGCGCTGAGCGCGAGGTTCTCGCTAGCGCGAAGTGCTTGAAACCACTAGCACCAAGGTCGGGGCGGATTGGCCAATCGTCGCCTTGACCCTACCGCCAGCGGCCAATCGGCTCTACACCCAGCAGCATGTTTCGTTTTCTATCGGTTGCCGCTTTGATCGCGGCGTTCACCGGCGTGGCCTGCGACGATAAGCAGGCTCAAACGCCAGCCAAGGCCGAAGAGACGGCCACCACCAAAGCCGCTGCCAACGCTCCCGCGGCGGACACGTCCAAGCCTGCAACGGTTGCCAAGGTCGGTGACACCGCGCCTGACTTCGAGTTGAAGGATCTCGACGGCAAGGCGGTGAAGCTATCGGACTACAAGGGCAAGATCGTGGTGCTCGAGTGGTTCAATCCGGGCTGCCCCTTCGTCAAAGCAGCTCACACCAAGGGCTCTTTGGTGGACACCGCCAAGAAGCAGATGGACAAAGGCGTCGTCTGGCTCTCCATCAATTCCGGTGCCCCAGGGAAACAGGGGCACGGCATTGAGGCGAACAAGAACGGTGCCACCGAGTTCGCGATGAAGAACCCAGTGCTCCTAGACGAGGACGGCAAGGTAGGTAAGGCCTACGGCGCTCGCCACACGCCGCAGATGTACGTGATCGACAAGGAGGGCAAGCTCGTTTACGCAGGCGCCATCGACAACTCACCGGACGGTGAGGGCGGGTCGCCGAAAGACGGCAAACTGATCAACTACGTCGATGAAGCCTTGAGTGACATCGAGACCGGCAAGCCCGTACGCACCCCCACGACCGAAGCCTACGGCTGCTCCGTGAAGTACTCGAGCTGAACCGCCGAGCAAGTTAGCTTTCGTCCCGCCGCAGGCGCCGCTCGCGCTTGCGGCGTTTCTTGTGCACGGCGCTCACACGCAACTCTTGCTTCCGCACGGAAGGTGCTCGTCCAGGGTGGGGCGCTTGCTCGTCGTGGTGCTCGTCCACATCGGCAGCGTCTTTCCCCAGCTCGAACAGCGCCAGCTCTGGGCGACCGCGCTCGCCGAGCCTGAGGCCGAACACTGACGCACCAATACCGGCGCTCACGTAGACCGCGCCCTCCGCCTTTTCTGCCTGGCGACAGCCATACAAGCCGTGGACGTAGCGATGGCCCCCCATCTTCCCGAGCGTCCACTTGTGCAAGTCGCCAACGGTGATTTGTCCGGAGTGGGTGTGCCCGGAGAGCACCAGCGACACGCCGTGGGGCCAGAGCTTGTCCGCTTCTTCTGCGATGTGGCTCAGCCCGAGAGTCGGCAGGGTGGGATCCATCTTCGCGATCGCCCGTTGAGCGTTTGCGTGTCCCGTGTACGCGTCATCAAGGCCGACGAGCTGTAGTCGTTGCTCTCCCACGTCGTACACCGCCGTGTCATTCGACAGCACCTGCACGCCAGCACGCTCGAGCGCTCCCCGAACCTGTCGCGCGCCAGCCCAGTGATCGTGGTTGCCCAGCACCGCGACCTTTGGTGCGTCGATGGATCCCACGACCTCACTCAGGAGCCCCAGGTAATCCAGGCTGTGCGCGACGTAGTCGCCGGTTAGCACCACCAGGTCCGGCGCCTGCTCGTTGGTGAGCTGTGCTGCCGCCCACTGCAGGTCGTCGCTCGTCACGCGACCAAAATGCTGGTCCGTGAGGTGAGCGACGCGAAGCGGTTGAGAGAGCTGAGACTTCAACGCCGCCGTGCCAGCAAACTGACGCACGGCGATGCGTTCTCTAGGATCTCGTTTGCTAATCAGCGGCATGGCGACATGGGCTGCATCCCACCGACACGAGCCAGCGCAACGCAGACTTTGAAACTACGAGTTTACCGCGAATAGTCAACCGGGGCACGCTGGCTCGCAGGGGGCGCGCTCAAGCGTTGGTGTTTCTTGCCTTGGGGATACGCAAACCACCCCGGGAGCTGTCATCGCCCACACTTAGCCGGGCCAGCAGGCATTGCTTACCTAGGGGCGCTCCTCACCCAGCAGCACGCTCGCTGGATGAAGCGCTCAGCCACGTTCGCCACGGCGCCCAGAACCAACCTGCAAGCGTTGCCCACAGGAACATGACACGCAGTGCCATTCCGTTTTTGGGGGTGAGGTACATTGGAGGGCCGCCAGAACCCACCAGCACGCCCCCGTGTGGCCTGGGCGCTGAGATTTCCCCGGAATTCGCGGTCTCACGGACGCCAAACCGAGGCCTTTGTGCTCGCCAAGCCAGTGCGAGCGGCTACGCTCCCGCGCCATGTCGAAGGCCAAGCAACAGCCTGCCAAGAGCAAGAGCGCGGGCAAATCCAAAGACTCAGACGCGGGCGCCGCTCAGGCGACCGAGTCGACTGAGGCAACCGAGCGCGAAGCCGACGACGGAGAAGCGTCCGAAGACGAAGACGAGGACGAAGAATCCGACGAGAAGACGTCTGACGAGAAGGACGAAGACGAAGACGAAGAAGCGTCCGACGAGAAGGACGATGACGAAGACTACGACGCGTAGGACGAGAAGGACGAGGACGAAGCCTACGAATCGAACGACGACGACGAAGAC
>JBFXBK010000030.1:0-41153 GCA_050183255.1 Polyangiaceae bacterium
CGTCGAGTATGGTGAAGGTCGAACCCCCGAGCGGGGCCACGCTCCCGCGATATCCATACAAGCGTTCCCACTCCCCGGTGCTTGGATCCACCAGCAGGGTATGCCCGGCGGGACCGCAGCAGAGGACCGCCGAGAGGATGGCGAACTTGCCGGGCCAGATCGCGTACCAGTCTCCAAAGTCCGCATAGAAGGACCTTGGAGAGAGCTGGGTCGTGATGACATCTAGCTTGGGATAGTTGAGGACCCACGTTCGCACGTGGGCGTCGTCACCGATGTACTCGAACGCTAGCAGCAGCGCACGGCTCCGGTCGGCGGAGAGCGCTACGGTCGGGAGGATGCCGGGGGTCGGTTGGATCGAAGCTGGCAGCGGGCGGCAATCTTCTGAAACATTCGTGCACAGATTGAGCGCGCCGTCCTTCTCACGGATGTTGAGCCTCCGGTCGTCTTCTACGGTCTGACTGATGAAACCGAGTTGTTCGGAGAGCTGCTGGTCATTTGCTATGCGGAGAATAGATCCGCGTGCGTCGAAGAACACGCAGCTCGTGGTGTCTGGCCCCCCGCCGCCGTAGCACGCCCAAATTTCTCGATCACTCGCCCCGGCAGCAAGCAGCGGCTCGTTGGCGTTGGTAGCGTCCATGCAGGCCCGGCGGCCCAGAAGTTCTGGCGCAGTGGCTTCCCCGGGTGCGACTCCATCCGGCTCCGCTCTCGCGCTTGCTGCAAGTGGGGCTGGCTGCGGCGCGGTAGCGCTGGGCGCACATCCCGGCAACAGCGAGAGTAGACCAAACCACCTAGTGCCAATGACCGAATCGCTCATACGTATCCCCGAGGAACTCACCAGCGTAGCTCAGCGCTGCTGCGGTTTGAAGACTCGGAGTCGACGCCGTCGGAGCTCGAGCTGGCGCCGGATGCGGCGGCGCTACCGGCGCTGAGCGCTGCACCTCACCCCCCAAAAATCGCAATGGCCGCAAAACGTCGGTAAATTTGGCGGATTCAGCCGATTCTTGGGGCAGATCGCGTCGGTTGGGGTAGACCACGGCGACATGGGATACGGCAGGAACATCGACCAAGTCGTGGGTGGCATGAGCCGCTTGCTCCACATTCGGGGCGCCAAGCAAAACACCCTCCCGGACCTGGACCCATACCTCGACAACGAGCCGAGCGAGCTGTTTCCGGAGCCGCCGCCCATCACGGACATGAAGGTCGAGCGCCGCCTCGTCGACAAGGCGTTGAGGACCAGCACGCTGACCTGGACCAGCTCCCACGAAGTGCTGTGCCCAAAGTACGCGCGGCGTCACCGCGGGGAGTACAAGCGGAACCTGACCGCCTGGGCGCGCTGGATCCGCCCGGAAAAGCAGGTGCGGCCGACGTGCCTGATCTACGTCCATGGTTGGCTCGAGCCGGGCTCCTGGGTCGAAGAGGCGACGCTGTTCCGCGCCTGGACCAAGGAGCTGCCGATCGACATCGTGCACGTGTCGCTGCCGTTTCACGGCAAGCGGAACCCCCGTGGTGCGCTCTTCAGCGGTGAGTACTTCTGGACCGCGGATCTCGTGCGCTCGATCGAAGGCGTGCGCCAGGCGGTGTGTGATACGCGCTCGCTGATGGACTGGCTGCGCGGTCATGGCTACGAGCGCGTCGGTGTCACTGGAATCAGCCTCGGCGGTGCCCTGACCATGATCACCGGCTGCGTCGATCCGCTCCCGGATTTCATCATCCCGATCATCGGTCACCTCGAGCTGCAAGACGCCGTGGAGCACGCGCCGATCCTCTGGAGGATGAAGCATGACCTCGAGAAGTGGGGTATCGACCACGCTGCGCGCACCAAGCTCTTCGAGCGCCTGCGCATCACGAACTACCAGCCGAAGCTCGAGCGCCACAAGCAGCTCTGGATCGAAGCACGGGAGGACGTGTACATCGACGCAAAGATGGTCGAGAAGCAGTGGGAACGCTGGAACAAGCCGCCCATCTTCTGGATCGATGGTGGGCACATGAGCTTTCCCCTGGCGGTGCCAGCGATGACCGAGCGCATCGGTCAATTCCTCGAGGAATCAAGGTAGGCGGCGGACAGCGGCTACTCGCTGCGCTCCCTGCGGGTCGAGAAGCGCTAGATCAAACGCCTCGTGCGCAGCCCGGCCTTTGCGCGCATGCCCATTTCGAGGTTCCAGAACACGCGGAACGCGAAGACACACGCGGTGACGCCGCAGGCGGCGCCGGGGAACAGCGCGAGCCCGAAGTACCACCCAAGGAATGGGGCGATGAAGTAGCTGCCAATGGCTACGAGCCACAGGTTCCACCAGTTTGCCAATGCGACGGGGTACTTGGTGTCTGCTTCGAGTCCTCGCGCCAGGTCGCGACCTAGCTCCGTAGGTAACCACGCGGAAAATGGAGGGATGAAGTCGATCAGCGCCGCTGCCGGCGTCTTCGATGGCGACTTCAGTCCGAGCGCGTGGGCGTTCTTCGTCAGATCGTAGAAGAAGGGCATGACCGCACCGAGACCCAGCAGCATTCCAATTGCGTGAAACGGAAGCGCGACGAACGCTGCGACTGCAGCGACACCGAGCCAGGCGTGCCCAACACCCACCCAGTTGAGGGCCGGGGCCACGGCCAAGACCCCAGCCACCGCGTGTCCCAGACCTGTCAGCACCACTGCCGCGCGCGCTCCCCACCCCGCGCGGGTCGGCTCGAACTTGGGGCGCTGGTCGAGAGGCGATGCCTCTTCCGCTGCCGGTGCCGCGTAGGGATTCTGCATCGACTCCCGTCCTCGATCAGCCTCGCGGCTCACCACGCACTCTCGCCAGGACGCTGCGCTCGATGTCTCGGAACACACTGAACGCAAACACGCTGGAGGTGACGCCGCAGATCGCGCCGGCGATCAGGCACGGCTCGGGCCAGGAGAACACCGCGAGCACGTGGAACGCGACGGCGATCCAGAACAGGGGCCACCACAGCAGGAGCGCCACGTGAGCGCGCTCCTCCGTTTCTAGCGCCTTGGCGAGCTCGCGCGACACAGTCGCGGGGCTGAACGAGCCGACCGGAAAGAGTAGGCTCACGAGCAAGTGAGCGCTCGTAGGCGCGCGCTGCATGAGCCCAAGCGCGTAGGCGTTCTTCGCGTGTGCGTGGAGAAAGGGGACCACGCTCATGAGGCTCAGTCCGAGCCCACCAAGCGAGAACATTGCGCCGAATTCCAGCAGGCTTTGCCCAAGCTCAGTGACCCAACGGTGCGACTCCGGTAGCAGAAACGCGGCTCCCAAGCCGACTAGGACTTCAGCGCAGCCGAAGACTGCCGCCCCGCCAAGCGCCACACCGCCCAGGCCCGTTGTCTGAAAGCGCAGGACTTGCGGAGCCTCCTCGGCTTCAGGTGCAGCGTACGGATTCTGCATCAGCCCGAGTTCAGAGCTTAGCAAGCTTCGGCTACTCTTGCCGTGTGGTTCGAGCGCTGAATACGCCCACTGATCCAGAGCTAGCGAACCTAGCCCTTCGCCTCGCGCTTGAGTGGGGCGAAAACTGGCTGGAGCCGATCCAAGAGCGCCTCGCGCAGATCCGTCCGGATCTAACTCCGAGAGAGCTCGACGGCTGCCAGGCACACGCGAAGCGCGTATTCGAGCGCGCGCTGAGGGTCGGTCGTGAGGCCCTGAAGCGCGACGGCTTGGAGGGGAGTGCAGCAGCTGATGAAGCGCGCCACGCGTTGCTGGAAGCTTTCCCGTGGCTCGACGAGGCGAACCTCAGCCGCCTGGTGTCTCAGAGCCTCTACTACGCTCTCAAGTAGCGTTGAGCTTGGCGCGCGGGTTTGAGGGTGAGGGAGCTACAGCGTCCAACCGAGGTTCAAGTTCGCCATGGGCAGCCACGTGGAGGCATCTTCGCTGGCGCTGCCCAGCTGAGGGTGCTCAGCAGTCACTTCCGCGAGGACACGGGTGAAGCCCCCTTGTACGATCAGCGTGAAGCCGCCGCTCGTGATCCCCTTGTAGCCGATCAGGCCGCTCAGGAGCGTGCCGCGCCCGCTGCCTTTCACGCCGGGCTCGGGCTCACCCTCACCCGAAAATCGAAAGACTTCACCGGTGACTGCCAGGCCGTCGAAGGCGCTCGAGTAGATGTTGAGCTGCCCACCGTACTCCCACGCGCTGTAGTCGGTCCCGTCCACCTTGAAGTTGCCGCGTCCGAGCACGCCGGCGATCCCCACGTGGTCGAACGGGCGTAGCTCCAGGGTGCCCTCCGCGAGCGGCCCGATCAGGTGAAGCAAGCTCAGCGAAATGCTGACGCTCGACGGACCGCGCTTCGCGTCTTCGGCTTTGGGCGCCTCGCTCGGTTGATCCGCGACCGGGCCCTGGGCGGGCGCTTGCCAGGTCTGGTTTGGTTGCGCCTGGTAGCTGCTCCCGGAGTAACCCGTGTAGCCGTTGCCCGTGTATCCTTGGGGATATGCGTACCCCGAGTAGTAGTTGGTGGCCGGAGGTACCGTGCTCGGGGTTGGCGTCTGCGTGGGCGCAGGCGGCGTGAAGCTCTGGGTGCTGGGCTCCGGCGTCGCTTTGCTCGCCTCGGGCAGTGGAAAGCTCCGGGTAGGTTCCGCCCAGGCAGCGCCGGAGGCTAGCAAGCTCGCCGTTCCGAGCAGCACGGTGACCAAGGGCGGGAGGCGCATCTGCATAGTCTTGGACGGGGACTACGGCCGCGCGAGCCCTTGGCTTGAATCTGAGTGCTCGGATTTGGCCGACCGTTCCTGCAATTTCCACGACGCCGTGGCGGGAAAACCCATGTGGGAAACTTCACCGTCCGTCGCTGAATGTTCCGCTTTCCGCGGCAACCAAGGCCCACCGCCGCCTGCATCGCTGACTATCGATTTGGCACGAAAGCTGACGTCACACAAAAGTCAGAGGCCGCCATGTCGGGGGACGTGGCGGCCTGGTGACGATGTGCGCACGCAGCGTGCGACTGGCGGTCCGAGCGGCTGAGTTCTCTGCAGCGGCTCAGTTCTCGGAAGCGCGCTCCTTCACGGCCTGGTTCTCCTTCATCCAGGGCATCATCGCGCGGAGCTTCTTGCCGACGCCTTCGATGGGATGCTCGGCGCCCGCGGCCTCGAGGCGCTTGAAGTTCGGCTTGCCTGCCTTGTGCTCGGAGATCCACTCCTCGGCGAACTGCTTCGTCTGAATTTCCTTGAGGATTTGCTTCATGGTGGCCTTGGTGTCAGCAGTCACCACGCGGGGGCCACGGGTGAGGTCACCGTACTCCGCCGTGTTGCTCACGGAGTAGCGCATGTTGCCGATGCCACCTTCGTAGATGAGGTCGATGATCAGCTTCAGCTCGTGAAGGCACTCGAAGTAGGCCATCTCGGGCGCGTAGCCCGCCTCGGTCAGCGTCTCGAAGCCCGCCTGAATCAGCGCCGTGAGCCCGCCGCACAGCACCGCCTGCTCGCCGAAGAGGTCGGTTTCGGTCTCCTCCTTGAAGCTGGTCTCCAGGATGCCGGCGCGACCGCCGCCAATCGCAGAAGCGTAGGACAGCGCGACGTCCTTGGTGTCGCCGCTCGCGTCGTGATGAATCGCGATCAGCATCGGCACGCCGCGCCCGTTCGCGTACTCACGGCGCACGGTGTGACCGGGAGCCTTGGGAGCCACCAGGAATACACCCACGCCGTCGGGCGGCGCGATGTAGTCGAAGTGGACGCCGAAGCCATGAGCCACGGCGAAGTAATTCCCTGCCTCGAGGCCGGGAGCGATCTCTTCCTTGTAGATGTCAGGAGCCAACTCGTCAGGGACCAACATCATCACGACGTCGCCCCACTTCGCGGCCTCCTTTGGGCTCACCACGGTGAGGCCTTCAGCTTCGGCGCGCGCCTTACTGCTGCTGCCGTCGCGCAAGCCGACGCGCACGTCGACGCCGCTGTCCTTGAGGTTCAATGCGTGAGCGTGGCCCTGGCTGCCATAGCCGATGATGGCGACCTTCTTGCCCTTGATCAGGCCCTGGTTCGCGTCGGCATCGTACAAAGCTTTCATTGTCTATTCTCCGAGAGGTTGGCTGCCGCGCATCTTCCGCGCGGATTAGATGTCAAAAAGGGTTGCTGGGTCAGGCAGCGGAGCTGCTCGACGGCGCTTCGGTCTCGCTGAGTGGACGCTGCAGGGCGATGGGAGCTGAGCGCACCATGTCGCGGATCCCAAGCGGCCTGAGCAGCTCGATGAAATTGTCTACCTCGGCGCTCGAGGCCGTGACTTCCAGCGTGAACGCCGTAGGGGCGTAGGCGATGACTCGAGCGCCCACGAGCTTGATGATGCGCTCGAGATCTTCCCGGCTCTTGGCGTTGGGTACGTTCACCGTTGCCAGGCAGAGCTCGCGCTCCACGTGCTTGCCTTCCACCACGTGATGCACGCGGCGCACCCGGATCAGCTTGTGCACCTGCTTGGTGATTTGTTCGATGATCGCGTCATCCCCGCGGGTCACCAGGATCACGCGGGAGTAGCGCGGATCCAGCGTGGGGCTGGCGGTGATCTTGTCGATGTTGAAGCCGCGACCGCTGAACAAGCCGACGATGCGCGCCAGCTCGCCGAAGCGGTTCTCGACTAGGATGCTCAGGACGTGACGTTCGGCGCTCATGCTAGCTCCCGGGTGTCGTGATCCTTGTCGTCGGGCTCGAGCACGATTTCGTAGTGCGCCGCGCCGGCTGGGATCATCGGATAAACGTTGGCTTCCTTCTCGACGATGATGTCCATGATCACCGTGCCCTTGGTGTTCAAGCCCTCTTCCAGCACCTTGCGGAGCTCGCTGGGGTGTTCCGCGCGGAGACCCGTTGCGCCGTAGGCCTCAGCCAGCTTCACGAAGTCGGGGAAGTACTTCATGCCGACGGATGAGTAGCGGCGGCTGTAGAACAGCGCCTGCCACTGACGCACCATGCCCAGGTAGTTGTTGTTGAAGATGATGATCTTCACGTCCAACCCCTCATGCACGCAGGTGGCTAGCTCCTGGATGCACATCTGGATCGAGCCGTCACCGGTGATGCAGATCACGCGGCGATCCGGGTTCGCGAGGGCTGCACCCATTGCCGCGGGGAGACCGTAGCCCATGGTGCCGAGGCCACCCGAGGTGAGCCAGGAGCGACCGCTCTTGGCTGGGTAGTACTGGGCGGCCCACATCTGGTGCTGGCCCACGTCGGTGGCGCAGATGTCCTCACCCTGGGTGATGTCTGCGATCTCCTCCATCAGGCGCTGAGGCATGATGGAGTCTTGGCGGTCCTTGTACTTGAGCGGGTGCTTGGTGCGCCACTCGTCGAGGGTGCTCCACCAGTTCGTGCGCGTCGGCGCGTCCCCGGGGTTCGCGTCGAGCTCCTCCAAGAACTGCTGAGTCACCGTCTTGGCGTCACCGACGATCGGGACATCGCACTTCACGTTCTTGTTCAGGCTGGTGGGGTCGATGTCGACGTGGATGATCTTCGCCTTCTTTGCGAAGCAGTCCAGGCGCCCGGTCACCCGGTCATCGAAGCGGGCTCCGATGTTCACGATCAGCTCGGCCTCCGCCATCGCCATGTTGGCGGTGTAGGTGCCGTGCATGCCGAGCATGCCCAGGCACTGCTTGTGTCCGTAAGGAAACGCGCCAAGGCCCATCAGCGTGGGCGTCACCGGGAGGTTGAGGCGCTCTGCCAGCTGCAGGATCTCTTCGTGGGCGTTGGCGTTGACCACCCCGCCACCGATGTACAGCACCGTACGCTCGGATTCGCGCATCATCTCCACGGCGCGCTTCACCTGCATCGGGTGCCCCTTGACCGTCGGCTTGTACGAAGGCAGGTCGACGGAGTCCGGGTACACGAAGGGGAACTCTGCGGCGGTCACGTCCTTCGGCAGGTCGATCAGTACGGGCCCGGGGCGACCGCTACGTGCGAGGTAGAAGGCCTCCTTGATGATACCTGCGAGCTCGGAGACGTCGCGCACGAGGTAGTTGTACTTAGTGCAAGGACGCGTGATGCCGACGATGTCTGCCTCCTGGAAGGCGTCGTTGCCGATCATCGAGGTCGGCACCTGACCGCTGATCACGACGATGGGCGTCGAGTCCATCATCGCGTTGGCGAGGCCGGTGATGACGTTGGTCGCACCAGGACCACTCGTGACGAGACACACGCCGACGCGACCCGTCGACTGCGCGTAGCCCTCCGCGGCGTGCACAGCGCCCTGCTCATGGCGCACGAGGACGTGGCGCAACTTGCCCTCCGCGAGGTGAAGTTCATCGTAGACGTGAAGAATCGCACCACCGGGGTAGCCAAAAATGGTGTCTACACCCTCTGCCAAGAGGCTCTCTACCAGGATCTTCGCTCCCCGCATTACCGGTGCATCGATCGCGGCTTCGGCTGCTTCAGCGGCGCTGCCATTGTTGCCATTGCCCTTCGACGATTTCGGCGAAGACGGCGGGCGACTGCTGTGGCGCGCGGCGCTTCCTTGGCTCACTGTGCCTCGAGCGCTTGACATATCAGGTCTCCCATTTTCTGCGTGGTAATATCACCGCCCAGGTCGGCCGTGTAGTGACCTGCCTGGAGCACTGAATCGATAGCGGCCTCGACGCGCATTGCCTGGTCCGGCAACCCGAGGCTGCTCTGGAGCATGGAGGCAACTGAGGCGATGGTGCCGATGGGGTTTGCGATGCCCTTGCCGGCGATGTCTGGGGCGGAGCCGTGAATTGGCTCGTAGAGGCCAGGGCCGTCGCCCAGGCTCGCGCTGGGCAAGAGCCCGATGGAGCCAGAGAGCACCGCGGCTTCATCCGTCAGGATGTCTCCGAACATGTTGCCCGTGACCACCACGTCGAAGCGACCCGGGTTCTTGATCAGGTCCATGGCCGCGGAGTCGACGTACTGGTGCGCTAGCTCGACGTCGGGGTAGTCGCTCTTTTGCAGCTCGCTCACCACCTCTCGCCACAAGCGAGAGACTTCGAGCACGTTTGCCTTGTCGACGCTGGTGACGTGCTTCTTGCCGCCCGCTTCGCCGCGGGCGCGCGCCAGCTCGAAGGCGATGCGCGCGACGCGGATCACTTCGGACTCGCTGTAGATCATGGTGTTGAACGCCTTGCCCACTTCGCGATCCCAGCCCCGTGGCTCACCGAAGTAGATGCCGCCGAGCAGCTCGCGTACGACGACCATATCGGTTCCGCGCAGATACTCCGCCTTGATGGGCGCGCGGTCGACGAGGCTCGGGTAGATCTTCACGGGGCGCAGGTTGGCGAACACCCCCAGCGCCTTGCGCAGGCGTAGTAAGCCTTTTTCAGGGCGTTTGTCGGGGGTGAGGCTGTCGTACTGCGGACCTCCAACTGCCCCGAGCAGCACCGCGTGTGCTTGCTTGCACGCGCTCTCGGTGCGCTCCGGCAGCGGATCCCCATCGGAGTCGTAGGCCGCGCCGCCGATCGGCAGCTCGATCATCTCGAGCCTGCGACCAGCGGCTTTCACACAAGCTTCCAGCACCTGCACTGCCGCGCGGGTGACCTCGGGGCCGACGCCGTCTCCTGGGAGGGAGATGACGCGCAGGCTCTCATCGGGACGTGGGCTTTGACTACTCATGTACGACTCGTGACGCTTCGAGGACTATTGGCTGATGATTTGCGGCGCTTTCTCGGCGACCGCGACCTGGGGAGGCTTGATCGCTTCCCGCAGCGCGAGGGCCTTGTTGACCGCTGACAGGTACGCCTTGACCGACGCCGCGACGATGTCCGTGTCCACGGCGCGGCCGCTGAAGGTCTTCTCCGCGATTTGTACCCGCACGGAAACTTCGCCTTCGGTCTCGCGCCCCGTGCCCACGGCGCGCAGCTCGTATTCTACGACTTTGCCAGCGTAGCCGGTGATGGTGTCGACCGCGCTGTACGCCGCCTCCACTGGGCCATCGCCCAGCGCGCACGCAGCGAAGGTGCGCCCGTCCCGGGTCAGCTGAACGGTGGCCGTAGCAGGCTTCACGCTGCCTGCAGACGCCTGAACCAAGTTGATGGTGTACGGCGGCTCCGGCGGCGGGCGGTTGTCGAGGGCGAGCTGGATCAGCTCGTCGTCGTCGAGCGCCTTGCCGACCTCACAGGCCTTCAGGAAGTTGTCGTAGACGTGGTTCAGCTGCGCTCCCGTCATCGGGTGCCCAAGCTCCGTCAGGCGAGCGGCCAGCGCGCGTCGGCCTGAGTGGCGCCCGAGCACGAGCTGCGCCGGGGGCGCGCCCACCGACTCCGGCGTCATGATCTCGTAGGTGCGGCGATCCTTCAGCCAGCCCTGCTGGTGCACGCCTGACTCGTGGGCGAACGCGTTGCGTCCCACGATTGCCTTGTTTGGCTGCGCGCCGACGCCGGTCAGCGCACTCAGGAGCTGACTCGTCTCGAAGATCTTCTCGTGGTTGATGTTGGTGGTGTACGGAAGTGCATCCCCGCGGATACGTAAGGCGGTTACGATTTCCTCCAGGGAGGCGTTGCCGGCGCGCTCTCCGATGCCGTTGATCGTGCACTCGACCTGGCGCGCTCCCGCCTGGATGGCAGCCAGGGAGTTCGCTACGGCGAGGCCCAAGTCGTTGTGGCAGTGGGTGGAGATGATCACGTCGTCGATGTTGCGGACGTTCTCCTTCAAGAGCCGGATGCGCTTGAAGTACTCATCGGGCACCGTGTAGCCCACGGTGTCGGGGATGTTCACCACGTCGACGCCCTCATCGACCACCGCTTGCACGACCTCCACCAGGAAGTCCTTGTCGGTGCGCGTTGCGTCCTCTGGGCTGAACTCCACCTCGGGGAACAGCTTCTTTCCGAGACGCACAGAGCGAACGATGAGGTCCAGCGCGTCCTGCTTGTTGAGGCCGGTCTTGGCGTCCAAGTGCAGCTGACTGGTGCCAAAAAATAGGTGGAGACGCGGCTTGTCGGCGGGTTCGAGGCCACGAACGCAGGCCTCGATGTCCCCGTCGTTGCAGCGGGCGAGCGTCGCGATCGTGGCGCCTTTCACCGCGCGAGCGATTTGCCTCACCCCCTCCAAATCCTCGGGGCTTGCCGCGGGGAAGCCCGCTTCAATCACGTCGACGCCGAGCTCATCGAGCTGACGGGCGAGCGTCAGCTTTTGCTCCGCCGTCATGCCGTAGCCCGGTGATTGCTCACCGTCGCGCAGCGTCGTGTCGAAGATTCGAACTACATCGTCCATCGGTTCCTCCTACGCCGGCCTCTGTTCGGCCGAAGGGGAGTCACCGTGGGTTAACGATGATTCAGCTCGGTCCGAGCAGCAGGCACGACGCTTACTGGGCTTTCCCCAGTCCCTCGTGCACAGGTCGTAAGTGGTGCGAGTGGGCTGCTCATCTCTCTCGTTCCAGGTCAGCGCAACCGCGCGCTGATAGGAACCGAGTATGCGGCGCGTCATGGGTCGCTTCAAGCGGAAACGTGAAGCGCGTCTTGCACACATCGGTGCCGTCGTCCTGCCTGCCTGTTCGTTCAACCGCATGAGTTCAGCCGCATCCGTTCAACCGCATCTCGCATCCGGGGTGTTGCTCGCGTCATTCCGCTGCCCTGCCTTTGCTCCTTCGCTTGCTGGCCCGTCAAGCATTCGACCGAGCCTCCTCATTCACTCCACACAACCTGTACTGAATCTCCCTCGTCCTGTTCCTGCCACGCCGTTGCGGAGCGTTTCGCGTCGGCCTTTGACATTGCATGCCTTAGTTCCGGGAGGTGTCGCTTTCGCTGCTTTCTTGGGTTCAGTGTCATTGCCACTCGTTGACGTACGGCAGCCTGGCGGCGACTTCAGCCACTTGCGCCGCGCCTTGGAGTAGCTCCGCGGTGCTGTCCCAGGTGCCGTTGATGAACGCCTGGCGGGGACCTTCCGGCACCTGAATCGTGACCTCCAGGTCACCAAGTCGCAGGCGCAGCTTTTCGAGGTCGAGGTGCAGCATCAGTCTTGGATCCGCGCTCACCCGTCGCATCACCTCCGCGAGGTCCGCTGGCGTCGCCGTCGCGCAAGGCATCCCCACGGAAATGCAGTTGCCAAAGAAGATCTCCGCGAAGCTCTCGCCCACGATGGCTTGAATGCCGAAGCGATGAATGGCTTGGGGCGCGTGCTCACGCGACGAGCCGCAGCCAAAGTTGTCGCCGACCAGCAGAATCGTCGCGCCCTTGTATGCGGCTTCATCGAAGGGGTGACGCTTGCCCTGACGCTCGAGCGCCGCGCGGTCATCTGCGAAGACATGCTCTCCGAGTCCGTCGAAGACGATGCTCTTCAGGTAGCGCGCGGGAATGATGCGATCCGTGTCGATGTCGTTGCCGGGAAGGGGCAACGCAGTACCGCGAAACTCGGCGCGTTTCATGCTGCCACTCATGCTTTCGCTCCTAGCAAGCTGCGCACGTCGGTGACCTCTCCGGTGAACGCCGCAGCGGCCACCATGGCCGGCGACATCAACAGAGTGCGACCGTCGGGCGAGCCCTGGCGACCCTTGAAGTTGCGGTTCGACGAGGACGCACACAGCTCGTCGCCGTGAAGTCGGTCCGGATTCATTGCGAGGCACATCGAGCAGCCGGGCTCTCGGAGCTCGAAGCCAGCTTGCTTGAGGATGCGATCGTAGCCACGGCGGCTGATCTCTGCCTTTACCTCTTGGGAGCCCGGCACCGCGAGCGCCCGCACGTTGGGCGCGACACGCACCGGCTGACCCGCGCTGCGCCGCGCCTCGATCAACTCGGCAACGACCTGGAAGTCGCTGATGCGCGCGTTGGTGCAGGAGCCAATGAACGCGACATCGATCTGCAGCCCTGCGATGGGCTGGCCCGCCGCGAGCTTCATGTAGTCGTATGCCTGGGAGACGTTTCCGCGCTCCGTCTCGGGGAATGCCTCGAGACTTGGAATCGAGCCGCTCACCCCGATGGATTGCCCGGGAGTGATGCCCCAGGTGACCACCGGCTCGATCTCCGCGGCGTCGAAGCGCACGACGTCGTCGTACTGGGCGTCAGCGTCGCTCCTGATGCTCTCCCAGTAGGCCACGGCCCTTTCCCAGGCATTGCCCTGGGGAGACGCCGGCCGACCCTTCAAGTATTCGTAGGTAGTCTGATCGGGATTGACGTAGCCGACGCGGGCGCCACCTTCGATGCTCATGTTGCAGACGGTCATGCGCTCTTCCATGCTGAACGCTTCGAAGACATCGCCAGCAAACTCGTAGGCGTAGCCCACCCCGCCCTGCACACCGAGGCGGTTGATGATGAACAGCGCCACGTCTTTCGCATAGACGCCCACGCCGAGCTTTCCGTTTACCTCGACTCGGCGCACCTTCAATTTGCTCACCGCGAGCGTCTGCGTGGCGAGCACGTCGCGTACCTGCGAGGTGCCGATGCCGAACGCCAGCGCGCCGAAGGCGCCGTGAGTCGAGGTATGGGAGTCGCCGCAACAGATGGTCATGCCCGGCTGAGTCAGCCCGCGCTCTGGTCCGAGCACGTGCACGATGCCGTTCTCCAGCTTCTCCTGGGAAAAGAAGCGGATCCCATGGCGCTTCACGTTAGCCTCCAGGGCGCTCAGCATGGCCTCGGCCTGTGTGTCCTTGAACGGTCGCAGCAAGCTGTGAGTCGGGATGATGTGGTCGACCGTCGCGAACGTGCGCTGGGGATACGCAATGCTGAGCCCGCGCTCTTCGAGCATCGCGAACGCTTGCGGCGTCGTCACCTCGTGGATCAGGTGCAGGCCGATGAACAGCTGGTACTGACCGCTCGGGAGACGCCGCACGGTGTGCAGGTCGAAGACCTTCTCGTAAAGGGTTTTTCCCATTTTCAATCCTTGAACTCGCCCAGCTCAGTAGCCGCTGGGCGAGATGTCTGATCGCCGAGGCCCGCGTATTCCTCGAGGCGCGCCGCCAAATCGAAGCCAAAGCTCGTGAACGTGGCGAGCTGGTCACCGTCCAGACCGAGCCAAACGTCCTGCACGGCGCGCTCCCGTTGCTTGCGCAGCCGCAGCATCGTGCGCTTGCCTTTCGGGGTCAGCGCGTAGTCGCGCTGGCGACCGTCTGCTTTCGAGACGGTGACGCTCACCAGGCCCTTGTCGATCAACTGCCTCAAGATCTTGGAAACCGCCGCCGGGGTAGACTCGCGTCGCCGTGCGAACATGCTGGGCATGAAGTCTTCGCTCGAGATCCCATCGAGCACACGCCACTCGCGCTCGGTGATGCCGACGCTGCTCGCGAGTTGCTCACGGCGGCGCTGAAACACTTCAGTCAGCCGTTGCAGCGCATGAATTGCCGCGTGGATTTTCAGTAGCTGAGGGTCTGTGGACTCCGCGGGCTTCACGAGCTCCAAATCCGGCGCACCACGCTCGGGGCTCGAGTCCTCCCGGAGGGAGCCTTGGCTCTTGTTGCTCGGCGGGTTCATCGGCTAGGGCTGGCAGCTTACCGACGCCAATTGTTGAGGCTAGTAAATTATCTCTCAAGGGAAGCTATGGTCGACTGACCGCTAATAAGCATTGGAGATCGCTCATAAATTGCTCATCCGCCAGCGCTCAGTGCCACTGCGCACGTGAGCAGCAGAGCTCACGCCATGGTTTGTTTGGGGGGGAGGAGCTCCGGATTGCGAGCCAGGGGACACCGAACGCCAGTGCACCCGGCCGCGAAACCGGACATGATCCCGCCCATGCGTGGGACGTTGCTGGGTGGGACCGCGGTGCTCTTGAGCCTCGCGATGATGGGTTGTGGCGATTCGGGTTCCAACACTGGCGCCAGCGGCGGATCGGGTCAGGGCGGATCGGGCCAAGGTGGCTCGGCGCAAGGCGGCTCCGCAGGCTCGGGTCAAGGTGGAACCGCGATGGGCGGCAGCGCCGGAAGCAGCGGCGGTAGCGGTGGGGGTGGCGCGACTAGCGGCGAATGGACGGAGTTGATGACCGGCGACTGGGAGCTGCCCGCGGCTGACGAGGGCTACCGCTGCGTGGTCTATACCGTGCCCGAAGACATGTACGTGTCGGGCTTCCGTCCCATCGCTCCGAATGGCACGCACCACACCGTGTTGAGCCGGGAGACCGGCAATCAAGCGGACGGCATCTACCCCTGCGACGCAGGGACGAACGGCCCCGTGATGATCTACGGGTCCGGCGTGGGTACCACCCCACTCGAGTTTCCGCAGGGAGTTGCAGTCAAGCTGGCAAAAGGCGAAAAGCTCCTGCTCAACCTGCATCTGTTCAACGTGAGCCCGGCGAAGCTCTCAGGGACGAGCGGCATCGAAGTGCGTCGGGTGGACCCAGCGGACGTGGAGAACGAAGCGGAGATGCTGCTCGCTGGTAAGGATCAAGGCCTGGTTATCGACACCGGCGAGAACACCCAAACCGGACACTGCACCATGACCGGTGACGTAACGGTGTTCGCGGTGATCCCCCATATGCACCAGCTCGGCATCCACATGCAGGTGAGCGCTGAAACCAGCGCTGGGAGCCAGCAGATGGTGGACACCGATTACACCTTCGACGACCAGCAGTATCACCTGCAGGATCCGCTGGTTCAGCTGAAGGCTGGCGAGCAGATCAAGGTCGATTGCACCTACTACAATGACCGTGGGGAAACGGTTTTCTTCGGTGATAGCAGTCTCGCCGAGATGTGTTACGCGGGTATCTATCGTTACCCGGCGCTCGGTACGCCGTACATCACTTGCACGCAGTGAGAGTGGCTCACGAACGGTTGCCTGCTTGCCACTCGATTGGCACCGACGTTGCGTAAAGATCAGCGGCGCGGAGTGCGCGCTAACCACGCGTAACCCGTAAGCTGATCCTCGACTGATTCTGGTACTGCGGGAATCCAGTTTGCAGGACGCGCCATCGCATCGAAGCTCGGGCTCGCGCGGCTGGGTCGGCGTATACTGCCCGGACAGGGGGAACCAATGACACTACTCGGCAAGAGCGTCTCGCTCACCTTCTCAGGTGAGACCAGCGAAGACCTGATCGACCAACTCAAGCTCGCAGCCGCCAAGGCTCAGGTCCTGGGCTACACGGACGTGGATCTAGCCAACGACGCCGATGCGGTCTGCATGCGGCTCAAGATCGTGCAGATGAAGCGCGACACCAGCTTTGCACATGCGCTGTCCTACGCGCTAGGGGAGCTCGGGCGAGGCCGGTCGGAGGCGCTCGGCATCATCTGGGACGGGACCAGCGTGAGACTGTCGACCATTGCCGTGCGGCAACAGTCCGCCTGACTGCTTCCAACGCGTGAGCCGGGACGGTGCGGCGCGGGCTGATGCAGAGCACGGTCAGCCCACCTCCCCCCCAAAAGACTCGAGCGCTGTGTGAGCTGGCGCGCGGGTTGCTGCTGATCCCGCTTCGGCTGGGCAAGATCGTCCCGCTTGACCCCCAGGAATCGGCGTCTGCAGCGCTTTTTCCGCGCCTCGAGGGGCCAAGCCGCGTAGCATCCCGGGCCCCGGCAGTGCCTCCCTGCCGGGTTGGATGCCATGCAGCTAAGCGAGATGTTGAAGGCGGGAGCGCCCCTCCCTGAGATCACCGAGTGGCTCGATCGTGCGTCGTCGAGTCAGCGCTTGGAAGTCGCGTTCGAGCTGGGGAGAAGCGGGCAACGCTCGCTGTATCGCCTCGCGGAAGCGGCTGAGCCAATCACGCTCGAACACTTCGTGCCCGAGGAGATGAACGCCGTGGAGCCCGTGCACCATCGGGGACGCAACACGCTGCCGCTGCCGCCGAAGCATCGCTTCTTCGAGAAGCGTTTCTGCCGGCCACGCGATGGTTCGTCGCGGCTCTTTGGCTACAACCACTCGCCGTCGCGCAAGCTGATTGGGCCTGGGTACTTCGTGGCTCGCAGCACCGCGAATGAGCCCGCGTGGAAAAGTCGCGGTGCGATCGTGGTCGACTACTACCAAGTGCCAGATGGAGAGGTGCCGCCCAGCTGGCCTGAAGTGGTACCCAACACGAAGGGCCTACAGCGCTTCGTGTTCAACGGCACTCGCGACTTCATGCGCCGGGTTTCGAATCACGTCTCCATCGGCGCGGCATACAAGGGCGAGAAGGCGCTCGATCACTACTTCATCCTGGTGCGTGAGATCTGAGCGCACCCAGGCAGGACCGTGGGCGCCGCCGCCCAGCGGATGGCGTGCCGAGTTTCCGAAGTTGAGCCCGGCATACGATCAGTTTTGCTGCGAGGTGCTCGCTGGACTCAGCCAGCACGCAACCTTCCCGTCGGTTGAGAGCTGGGCCGCCGAATTACCGCGCGGACAGTCGCCTCCGCCCGTGCGCTTCGTGGAGCAGGACGAGCGAGCGATCAAGCAAGCGGGTGGATACGACTTCTTCATTCGCGCCGAGCGCGCCGTGCCTAGCCGCCCGGATAGCTGGCACGATCTGTTCAACGCGTTGGTTTGGCTGCACTACCCGCAGCTCAAGCTTGGGATCCACCAGCTCCAGCTTGAAGATTTTTCGCTGCGCCAGCAGCCCGGTAAGCGCACCGGACTGGGCGACGTGGCCACGCAACTGGACGAATGCGGCGTGCTGGTGCTGAGCTCGGATCCGAGCCTGCACGATGACCTCCGCGAGCTGCGCTGGCGCCGCTTGTTCTTCGAGCGCCGCACGGAATTGCAGCAAAGTGCGCGTTTTTTGGTGGTTGGGCACGCGCTACTGCACGCGCTCATCGAGCCGTACATTGGGCTGATGGGGCGCGCGCTGTTGATCGAGGCGCCTCCTGACGCGCTCGCGACTGCGTTTTCTGCACGCAGCTTCGTGGACCAGTGGGCACCCGAGGCGCTGCCTCAACGCGTTCAGTGCACCCGCGATTTGTACCCGCTGCCGTTGCTTGGTATTCCGGACTACGTACCGAACGACAGCGCCGCGTTCTACGATGACTTGCCGGAGTACTTCCGTGCTCGGCGAGCAGCGCAGCCCGGCGAAACGATGAAGCAACCAGGCGATTGATGGAGTTCGACGGGATCGTATTCGAGGGACCGCCCTACAACGATGAAGAGCGGGGCGATCCGATGCTGCTGCGCGAGTTGCCGGGGGAGCTGGCTCGTCTGTTGAAGGAGCGCAACGGGTTCATCGCGTTCGCGGGTGGCTTGCACGTACGCGGTGCGTGCAATGAGCCAAGCTGGCACTCCTTGCGCGAGGTTTGGAAAGGCGCGGGGGCACTCCACGAGCGTTACCCCGAGGTAAAGCCGACGGACGTACCGTTCGCTCAAGACTGCGTTGGGGACCAATACCTGTTGAGAGACGGCGAGGTCGTGCAGCTCTTCGCCGAGATGGGTGAAGTGGAGCACCTGGACATGAGCCTCACGGAGTTTTTCCAGGCGGCAATAGAGGACCCTGCGGAGATGCTGTGCACTGACCCGCTCGAGCTGTTCCTCCAGAGCAGCCCACGCTTGGTTCCGGGTCGGCTCCTGCAGGTGTACCCGCCATTCTGCTGTGACGCGGACGAGCGCGAGCTGCGGGACATGCCGGCTGAGGACTTGCTCGACTACCACACCGAGCTCTCCAACCGCCTGTCAGAGCTCCCAGAGGGCGCGGAGTTCGACTACGGTTCCATTCCTCAGTCAGACCGACCGACGCCGACGTCATTCGACTGACGCGCTCGTGTGATCTCGCCGCGCTGGATTCTTGCTGCACCTGAGCGGCGCTTTTTGTTCGGCCTACGGTGCGCGAGCTTGTAGCTTTTCGCGCACGCAAAACCACTGCTGATACGTATGGGGACGATGATGCGTACTTCGAAGTCTTACTCCGGTTTGTTTCTATGTTTGGCGCTAGCAGGCTGCAGCGCTGCGAGTCAGCCCGCTGAAGCGGTCAAGCCTGATGCGCCAACGGCGAACGAGGCGCTCGCAGAGAAGTCGACGGGGCCAACCTGCGGCAACGTGAACAAGACCGTGGAGCCCCTCGTCGTCGACTGGAAGTCGGGGACGCGCACGGACCTCGAAGTGGCCATGCAGAAGGGCGTGGTGGTGATGGCCTATGGCTGCGACGGCATGAAACTGCTTGAGAGCTGTAGCCTCGCAGGGTCCTACCAGTTTGCCGGCGTCACTCCGAAGGAGGACATGATTCAGATCGAGAACAAGGCTGAGTTGTGGGCGAACTTGCCCCTTTCCGTGGGGAACATGGAGGGGGAGCTGCAGGGGAGCGCAACTATCGACTTGGCCATCGCTTTGGTCGGCCGCAGAGGCAGCCTGCGCACACACGCTGCCAAGCCGGAGCTCAAGGGTGAGTGCGCCGGCGCGACTCACTTCGTGCGCGGAGCCCACATCGGAGCCTTCGCGATGGCCCGCGGAGAGCGAGGCAAAGTACGAGCCGCGGTGGAGCTCTTCTCGGTCGGGGCAGGGGGGGAGAGCGAGACGAAGCGCAGCATGCAGAACAAGGACGGTGACCTCCAGGACTGCCGAACGGCGAAGCCCGGAGCTAGCGAGCCACCGGGCAAGTGCGCTGCGACCGTGCGCTTGATGCTCGAGCCGATCCTCGCGGAGCCAGATCCCAGCTGGGCAAACGGCGCGCCCGCGCTCCCCACCGAAGTGGAGAATCCGTGCCCTGAGGGGTGGTCCCTTACCGAGGGGAAATGTGCGCCCAGCGCAGAAGCCGGCGCGCCTCAGCTGTGCGACGAAAAAGATGAAGCTGGCTGCAAGGCTCAGTGCGCCAAGGGCTCCGTTGAGAGCTGCTTCCGCTCTGCGCGCTTTGCCAAGTCGGACACGGAACGCAACGCGCTCTACGAAAGGGCGTGCAGCGCGGGTTTTGCACCCGCTTGCAGCCGATACGGATTCTCCAAGTTGAGCAGCGATCAGGCTGCAGGCCTGGCGCTCCTGGAGAAGGCTTGCGCCCTCGGAGACGACTACACCTGCTGGAATACTGGGCGCTGGTACATCGACGGACGCTCGGTGCCCAAGGACGAAGCCAAGGGCGCGCTGATGACGGAGCGCGGTTGCTCCCTTGGTTCACCCCACGCGTGCGCTAGCTACGGGAGCTTGCTCATCGCTGGCATCGGAGTGAAGGCAGACGTCGAGCGCGGGCTCGCGATGTACCAGAAGCTGTGTGACAACGGTCAGAGCTACTACTGCCACCAGCTCGGCTCGATGTACGCGACCGACCGCAAGGCGCTAGCGGACATGCGCCTGCCCGCACCGAAGCAGGTCAAGCGCGATGTCCCGAAGGGCGTGCGCGTCTGGGAGCAAGGCTGCGCGCTGGGCAGCCTGTGGTCGTGCACCTTGGCCGGCAATCACTACCGCGACGGCGACGGCTTGAAGAAGGACCTCACCCGCGCGAAGGAGCTGTACGAGCGCGCGTGTGATGGTGACAAAGGTGTCCAGCCCGACGCCTGCTCGGCGCTCGGGACGCTCTACGAGAAGGGGCTCGGCGCGCCCAAAGACCTGGCCAAGGCCGCGGACTACTACGAGAAGGGCTGCCCAGGCGAGCAGTGCCAGCGCCTCGCTAGCAATCTTGCCGCGGGGAAAGAAGGCTTCGCGAAGGACGAGACGCGCGCGCTCAAGCTGTACGAGGCGGCCTGCCGTAAGGGCGCCTGGGGTGGTCGTGAGGCAGCCATGTGCTTCGACTACGGCGCCTACCTGGAGAAGACTGACAAGCAGAAGGCCAAGGACCTCTACTTGGACCACTGCCTGCGCATGGGCACGCGCTGGGTCGGCGGAAAGAAGGTCAGCGCTGCGGAGACCCGCGGGGGGCACGCGGAGCTTGCGCTGTCGTGCGAGCGGCTGTCCAAGCTCGATCCCGAGAACTTCATTGGCGTGCTCAAGCAGGGTTGTATGGACACTGGCGTGTTATGCAAGGAGCTCGAGAAGCGCGACAAGCAGGTCGCCCTCGAGGCCTACCGGGAAAAGTGCGAGACCAAGAAGCTCAGCTGCAAGGACGTTGAGCGGCTCAAGTAAGAACCCGAACTTCTTGCTCCTCAACGCTTGACCGTCGCGCGGCTGGTCCTAATCGACCTGCTGAGCGGCGGTCAGCGCGTTTCAGCGCACAAACTCGCAAAGCCGCGCGGCCGAACGGGACTCCACGACGAATGTGGTGAGTGCATTGGTGCGCTCTCCGTACGGCACCGCCGCGTCTTCACACTGGAGGGCAATTTCATGCGCTTGTTTATGAACACTGGTTGGACTCGATTGGCAGCTACTCTTACGGCGGTGCTCGCTCTGGGCATGAGCGGCTGCTCTGATGATGACAGCTCATCGAGCGGCAGTAGCGGTGGCACCGGTGGCATGAGCAGCGGTGGAAGCGGTGGCCAGGCACAGCAGATGGACATCGTCGACACCGCCGTGGCAGCTGGCAACTTCAACACCCTGGTCGCGGCCGTTCAAGCAGCCGGGCTTGAAGACACGTTGCGCTCTGGCACCTTCACCGTCTTCGCGCCCACGGACGCGGCCTTTGACGCACTTCCCGAGGGAACCGTTGACACACTCCTGAAGCCCGAGAACAAGGACCAACTCACCGCCATCCTCACCTATCACGCGGTCGCGGGTGAGGTGCGAGCTGCCGATGTGGTGAAGCTCGACAAGGCGACGACCGTCAACGGCGCTGACATCACCATCGAGGTGGTCGACGGGAAGGTGATCCTGAACGGCACGGTCGAGGTCACGACCACGGACATCGAGACCTCGAACGGTATCATCCACGTGATCGATGGCGTGTTGCTGCCGCCGGAGGGTTGAGGAACGCTGGTTGAGGAACGCTCGTTGAGGAACGGAGTGCCTCAAAACCGCTTGAAGCGCACGCGTCCGTCGTAGCTCATACAGTCCTCCACGCGGATCCGCTGAACGGCGGATAGCGCAGCCACGGGGAAATAGTTCAGCTCCGAGTGCTCCGGCGAGAGCATCAGCGGAGTGGCTGGGAGGTCAGCGCGAAAGATGAACACCTGACTCTCGTGCGTCGCGTGATAGTAGACCCCTGTAAGGGGGCCCAGCTTGATCGCGACGCCCAGCTCTTCGCTGCATTCTCGGCGGAGGGCGATGTCAGGTGTCTCACCTGGTTCGAGGGCTCCCCCTGGGAGCCCCCAACGTTTGTCCCCGTAGGTTGCGCGGAGCTGCAACACATGCTGCTCCGCGTTGACGACCACCGCGTGGGCGCTCAGGCGGAAGCGATCTGCATAGGCCACAGGCCGAGCATAGCCGAAGCGTCAGTAGCTGGTGCTGGCGCTCTGAAGCTTGTTCGCGGCTGCTCCGGTTGCCGCGGGACCCCGGCGGTGCAGCTGGTACATCCGGTCGCGCCAGGAGACCAGATCCTCGAACTCACCCGCAAGCTCTGGCTGGCTCCATGCCTGCTCCACCGCAGGGCTCAGGCGAATGTAGGTGTGAGAGACCGGCTTCACAGCCTGCAAGAGCGTGGCGGCCCAGATGTCAAAGGCGCTAAAGCGATCGCCGAGCAGGTAAGGCGCTCCGGCTCTGCGCTGGCGCAGCTCGCCCAGTACCTCGCGGATACTCGCACGGTTGCGTCCATTGGCGGTCAGGTCTGCCGAGTACTTGCGCGCGATAAAGCGGGCCGCGGTCGCGGCTACGGGGCGAAGCATCGGCGTGAGCGCTTCCGGCGCGGCAGCCCGAGCGCTCTCCCGCAGGGCCTCCGGATCCGCGAGGATTGCGGCGGTGACCAAGGCGCGGGCTGCGCGCAAGGCGCCTTCCACCCGGAGACTGAAGTCGGCGAACTCCGGGTGAGCCGTGCTGAGCGATTCGCCTCGACCGACGGCGTCAGCGTGCAGAGCGATTTCCAGGGAGTCGCCGATGATCAAGTCGCCGTCGACCAACAACGGCACACTGGCCTTGGGCACGCCCGTGTTGCGGGCCCGCCAGCGCAGCGCCGGTTCACCGAGGAGGATCAGGTGCTCGCGGTAGCGGTGAGGGATGCGGTGATGATCCAGCGCCCAACGAGCTCGCTCAGTCCATGGGGAGTAGGCCAGGCCAAACAGGGTTCTGCTCACGTCAACCTCCGCCACAGAGTTTAGATGGGCGCGCCTTGGGGCGCATTGACATCGATCAAGAAGCGCCGCGCCGCTTGTTTCTGACGCGACTCAGGGACTCCGGAGTCACTCCCAGGTAGGACGCGACGTGGTAGCCGGGCATCCGCTGCACGATGTCCGGCTCCATGTGGCGCACGAAGTAGGCGTAGCGTTCTTCGGCAGACTTCCACTGCAGGGTGCGCAAGCGCCGCTCCATGCTCAGGTAGTGCTGCTCTGCGAGGGTGCGACGCATGCGCTGGAGCAGCGCTCCGGGGTGCGCTGCTTCGAAATCGAGCAAGCGCAGGCGGGAACCACGGAGCTCCGACACGGCTTCGACCCATTCTTCAGCTGGCTCGCCGTTGATCAAACTGGACAGCGCGGTCGCCACCGCCGGCGCGCAGATCAGGCGCAGGTTCACCTCACGTGCTTCGTGCAGGTAGTACACGCGCACCAGACCGCTCTGCAGGATGATCAAATCGCGGCAGATTGTACCGTGTGGAAACAAGATGTCGCCAGCCGAGAAGGACGCCTGGCTGATGAACGGCGCGAGCTGGGAGAGCTCTTCGGCGCTGAGCCGGATGTAGCGCTCGAACGGATTCTCGAAGTCAGCCATCCTCCCCCCCAAAAAACCCAGAGCCGATCAGAAGAAGGCACCTCGGCGCGGTGCGAATGCGTGGGTGCGCTCCCACAACGATTTCGGCAAGCGCCGCTCGAGGATCTGGTGCACCTCCTCAGGCTTGTAGATCTGACTGAAGTGCATCAGCACCAGGTGCTCATTGTTGAACTCGTCAGCCCGCTCCAGGAGCTCGTCCAGGTGGATGTGACAGCCGGCGCGGCTCGCAGATAGCTCCTTGCGTTCGTCGAGGAACGAGCATTCCATGATCAGCACTCGGGTCTCGAGCAGGCTCGGATGAGTATCGATCACGCGCAGCAATGTGTCCGTAGCGTAGGCCAGCTCCAGATGCTCCGCCTGGTCGAAGAGCTGCTCCCCCGCTTTGCGGCGACGACCGATTTCTGCGCCCTCCAGCTGCCTGAACTCGGGCTTGAGCTTGTTTACCCGGCGGAAAAACTGGTAGCCAACGCTTGGAACCGGATGGTGCGTCTTGAAGGCGCGGACGTGGAGGTCCGCCTTCAGTTGATGCTCGTCGCCATCTTCGACGCCCACGCCATCTACCGACAGATCGTAGCGTTGGATCTTGGTCATGTGCTCGAGCGCCTGGTCTAGGTGTTCCTGCACCGGCTTGGGCATGAACACTCGCGGCTTCGGCTTGCTCATCATGCCGCGGATCCCCAGCAGCCCAATCAGTCCACCGAGGTGATCCGCGTGGCCGTGGCTGAGGAACACGTTGTCGGTACCCGCGAAGCTGCGCAGGGTGATCCCAGCGTCGAAGACCGCGTCGAGCTCCGGCACTTGGAGGCTCGTGTACACGCCGCCGACGGAGATCCCGCGCACCGTGTAGTTGCCCGCTTTGACTTCCAACACCCCAGCCATGAGTTAGCTCAGCTGCTTGAGAGTATTGCGCCCAACGATGACTCCCGGGAGCCCCGCCAACAGACCAAAGAAGAAGCTGTAGGCGGCTTCGGGGTAGCCGTTCGACCTCAGGATCGCGATATCTGTCGGCGATAGTCCGGGCGCCTGAGTCGCTTGCTGCGTTGCGATGACCCCGCTGATGGCACCGATCAGGCCCAGCGCGATCGCCACGAACCCAAGTCGAATGGCCGTCTTCGCGATGCGCGGCACTTCTTTCCAGTCGCGGTTCGTGCCGATGATGCAGAGCGTGGTCGCCAAGATAGGCGCGCACATCACGACCAACACCGAGAGGGCGGCTAGGTCTGCGCCACCGAATGACGCCGTGTACATCAGTTCAAGTCTCGATTCGGCGACGGCTCCGGCTCGTCCGCACCGATGGGAGATGCGTGATGGTGGAGCATGCGCCAGCTCCCATGCTCGAGTACGAACAGGTTCGTCGCTGCCACCCGGGTTCGGCCCACGCGTTCCACGCAAGTCACCATGCCAGCCTCTCCCAGCAGAGTCGGCTGCTCGTTGCCACAATGAATCCGTGGGGAATCGGGGCTGCTCAAGATGGCGCGCCAGCTCGCGAGCACGGGCCCACGCCCGTAGAGCGCCGGAGCGCCTGGGTGAATACACGCGACGATGGACTCCCTCGCCCAGAGCGCATCCATCTCTTCGTAGTCGCGCTCGCGAAATGCGCGATAGAACGCGGAGTTTGCGGCCAGCAGCGCTTCTTCGGACACGGTTGCACCCTCCTACAGCAGCTTCACGACCCAGGCGGCTCCGATCCAGGCTCCGATAGCGGAGCCCAGGGTCGCGAACACGGCCACCAAGAGCACGCGGGTGAAGTTGTTTTTGCGCATCTCCGCAAAGCCGGTGATGTCAGCGACGCCCTCACAGTCCTCCACCGTCGGCTTACGGAGCCACGCCTCGCACAGGCCCGCGACCATACCTGCCCCGATCGTCGGGTTCAGTGAAGTAATGGGGGAAGCGACCCCGGCGACGAGCACGGTGAGCGGTCGCGCTCCCGCGATGATCGACATGACCGCCGCTCCGACCACATTGGGGATCAACCAAGCGTAGATCATTTGCTTGAGTCCCTCCGTCGAGTGGTTGACGTAGCCATAGTAGAAGGCCCCGAGCACAATCAGCGGGATCACCCATTTCAGGACGCGCCCCGCGATGCCTGGCGGCGGGATCTTCGAGAGCTCTTCGAGATCTGCGCGTTTGCCTAGCTGGTTCAGCATGCCTTGCACGTGTCCGGCGCCGACCACCGCGACGATCTTTTTCCCCGGGGCATCGGCGATCTTGGTCATCAAGAAGCGATCGCGTTCGTCGATCAACGGCACCTGCACTTGAGGCATCGCCTGAGCGAACTCGTGCATCATCTCGTTGATGACGTCCCGATCCTTGAGTTCTTCGATCTGTTCTTCGTCGATCTCGGCGGAGCCAAAGAAGGCCGCGTTCATCGCTGCGAGGACCTTGAGCTTGTTGAAGAAGCTCAGGTTGCCCCAGGTGCGCTTGAGGGTCGCCTGGATGTCGCGGTCGGCGAGCACCAAGTTGGCGCCCAGGGCGTCCGCCTCGCGCACGGCGGCGTGGAGCTCTGCACCCGGCTTCACGCCGAGCTTGTCTCCCATGCGTCGCTGGTAGGAGCTCAGTACCAGACTCGACAGCAGGAACAGCACCTTCTGTTGGCGGATCACCGCGAAGATATCCAACTTCCGCCAGCGGTTCTCGTCCACGAGCGCTTCGTGGCGCATCGCGTCCAGCTCCACGCAGACGGTGTCCGGCTTTACCTCGCGGATCACCTGCGTCACTTCCTCCACGCTCTTCGGTGAAACGTGAGCGGTCCCCACGATGTACACGTCGCGCCCTTCGATTTCGACGTGGGTCACGTTGCGGCTCGTGAGCGCGCTAGGGCTCGCTTCTGCCGCTACGGCGTTTACCGGACTAGAAGGCGAGTCGGTGCCGCTCTGCGGCGCTTCGGGGGCGGTCTCGGCCATGGGTGCGAGGCTGTTAGCTTGGATCAGGCATCGAATCCAGTTGGCCGCACCCGCGCCCCCGAGCGTCCTCGACTTGTGAAGCGCTGGGACGCTATCTTCTGGCGGGGAAAACGAGTCGCGATGGCGCGACTGGGGAGCTACGAAGTGGCGAAGTTTGCAGGTTTTTCGCGTGAGACCATCAAGTTCTTGCAGGGGCTTCAGGAGCACAACGACAAGGCGTGGTTCGACGCTCATCGGGCGGAGTACGAGGAGCACTACCTCGAACCCGCGAAAGCGTTCGTCACTGCGCTCGCCCCCGCTCTCGAGAAGTGGCGTCCAGGGCTGCACGCCGAGCCGCGGGTCAACGGATCGATCTTCCGCATCAACCGCGACGTCCGCTTCTCCAAAGACAAGACGCCGTACAAGCACCACTTGGACCTGTGGTTCTGGGAGGGCGAGGGGCGCAACTTCGCGTGTCCAGGCTTGTTCTTCAGGCTGCTGCCGGGAGAGCTGATCATGGGTGTCGGCCTCCACAAGCTCGACAAGGACTGGCTGCGGAAATACCGTGCGGCAATTCTTGACGACGCGACCGCCAAGGACCTGCAGAAGGTGCTGACCAAGGTCGAGAAGGCGGGCTACGCCATTGGCGGTCGAAACCTGGCTCGGGTGCCTCGCGGCTTACCGCCAGATCATCCCCGGGCAGACCTGCTGCGCCACGACGGCATCACCGCGACGCTGGAGACGCCGCTGCCGAAAGATCTATACACCGCGAACTTCACGAAGTTCTGCCTGGGTCACTTCAAAGCCATGCTGCCCCTCCACACCTGGTTGGTGGAGCTAGGCAGTCGGAAGTAGGTCGCGCCTGAGTCGCTTTGAATGGCCACGATGCCGACGCCGCGTGCGACCTCGCTTCCCCTGGCTCGGTTGGGGGTTAGGCGCGTTGCTGGTAGCCACCTCGGTCCGCCCCACCAGCGCTAAACCAAACGACGCGGCCACGAAGCAAGCTCAAAGCAAACCCAAACCCCCGCCGCTGGTACCGCCCAAGCCGCTGAGTGACACCGAGGTGCTACGCCCCGAGGGCACGCAGGCTGAAGCGGATGTGCTCCTCGAGCTGACCATCGACGAACGAGGCAAGGTCACCCTCGTCAAGGTACTGCAAGGCGACGAGCCGTACGCTGGCAAGGCCAAGGCCGCGGCAGAAGCCTGGCGCTTTCGACCCGCGCTGCGCGGTGAGCAGCCAGTATCCGCGAGGATTCGCTTTGTCGTGCACTTCGCCGCGCCCACGCCGCCGCAGCCAGAGCCCGAAGTCGAGCCTGAAGTTGGCCCCAAAGAGCCCGGGAGCGCGGCCCCACCAGGAACAGCGCCGAAGACCGCACCCGAGCCTGGTGCCTCACCCCCGAAGAACCCGCCAGCAGAAGATGAGGTGGTGGTGCTAGGCAATCGTTCACCGCCTGGAGCGTTGACGTTGAATCGCGCCGAGGTGCGCCAGCTGCCTGGTGCGTTTGGTGACCCATTTCGTGCCATCGAGGCGCTGCCGGGAGTCACGCCGCTGATCAGCGGAGTGCCGTTTTTCTACGTTCGCGGTGCTCCGCCAGGCAACGTCGGCTACTTTCTGGACGGCATCCGGGTGCCGCTCCTCTACCACATCGGCCTTGGCCCCTCCGTCATCCACCCAGGCATCGTCAAGCAAGTCGACCTGTATCCCGGAGGATACCCCGCACGCTTCGGCCGCTTCGCTGGAGGCATCGTGTCGGGAGAGACGGCCGAGCCGCGAACGGATCTGCTCCACGGCGAAGCGAGCGTGCGCTTGGTGGACGCCGGCGCCCTCCTCGAGTCGCCGTTCGCAGGTGGCAAGGGCACCGCGCTGGTCGCCGGGCGCTACGCCTACCCTGGGCTGGTGCTGCAGCTGTTCGCACCGGAAGCGATCTTGCGCTACTGGGACTATCAGACGCGCGCGAGCTACGAGGTCACTCCAGATGACCGGCTGACGCTCTTCAGCTTCGGCGCCTACGATTACCTCGGGGAAGTGCAACCCGATGGGAGCACGGAGACCTTCTTCAACACGCAGTTCCACCGCGTGGATCTGCGCTGGGATCAGCGCCACAGCGCGAGCACCAACTCGCGCACGGCCCTCTACGTCGGCCTGGATCGCACCCAAGGCGAGGAAGGCACCTTTCTCCGCGATCGCCTGGCTCACCTGCGCTATCAGCTCGATTACCGCGCATCGGATCAAGCGACCTACGGCGTCGGCGCTGACTTCCAGCTGGATCACTACGATGTGCGTTTCACCGACTCGGAAGACCAGGAAGACATCGGAACGCTGTTCCCTGAGCGCACCGACTACGCCATGGGAGCGTTCGGGCAAGTGGAGTGGACGCCCGAACCCTGGCTGACGGTGACGCCGGGCGTGCGCGTCGATTGGTACTATTCGAACTCCGCCTACGCGCTCGCCGTGGAGCCGCGGGTCAGCGCGCGCTACGACGTGACCAAGCGCTGGCGCTTGATCCATGCGCTCGGCGTGGCGCACCAGCCGCCCGCGTTCGTGATCCCGCTCCCTGGTTTTCAAGTCTCTGGTTTGGAAGACGGCTTGCAGCGTTCGCTGCAGCACAGCGCCGGGGTCGAGACGGACTTGCCATGGGACGTCACGGCCAGCGTCACGCTGTTTCAAAACGCGTTCTTCGACATGACCGACGCCCTGAGCCGCCGAGGTCGGAACAACGACAGCACCGGCGATGGCAGCGACGACGGCGGGAGCGACGACGCCGAGCAGTTCAGCGAGCGCGCGCTCGGCCATGCGTACGGCGTCGAGGTCTATGTGCGACGTCAGCTCACGAAGGCCGTGGGCGGCTTCATCTCCTATACGCTGTCGCGCTCGGAGCGCAGCATCAACCGCGAGTCATTTCCGTCGGGATTCGATCGCGCGCACGTGCTCAACCTGGCGCTCAGCTTCAACCTCGGCAAGCGTTGGCGCGCGGGTACGCGAGCGGTGTTCTACTCAGGCTACCCGCTGAGCAGTGACGCCCTGGCTGGCCTGCGCTCGGAGCATCCGGAGCGCATCCCCCCCTTCTGGCGCCTGGACTGGCGCCTCGAGAAGCGCTGGCGCCTCGGGAAGACGGGCTCCTGGGCGCTGGTGTTCGAGGTGGTGAACACCACGCTGAACAAGGAGACCATCGACGTCGAGTGCGACCGGTTCGACGACGGGTTGGGAAACACCTCCTCCACCTGTCGTGAGGAAAAGATCGGCCCGGTGACGATCCCGAGCATCGGCGTCGAGGCGTTCTTCTAGAGGCGCCTGACTAGCTCAGAGTCTGCTCGAGGGCTTCGCTGTGGACATAGCGAAACCAAACGAGATCATCGATCTCGGCGCGCCCAGTCCCGGAATTGAACGCCGGCTCTTCCGCCTCCCAACGCCGCGCGAGTCGGGAAACGGCGCAGCGGGCGACCTCGAAGTACTCCGCCCGCTCGGCGGCGAGCTGCGCCTCGCTCATGGGTCCCTCGTGGTCCCCGGCAGCGAATGACTGCGCGGCTTCCCGCAGGGCTTCAACCGTGAGTTCGATGGGCTCGATGTCCGGAACCGGTTGCTCCGTGTGGCGCCACACGCCGTCTCGCCAGTTCAAGCGGTAGAGCGGTACGAAGGTCTCGCCGTGATCGGCGACGAACTCGATGGCGCTCAGCAAGAACTCGAGGTCTGGCGCGTTGGCATAGAAAGGTAGCGTGACACGCACCCAGCCAGGTTTGATCCCGATGACCTGCTTCTTTATTAGCGTGCGGAAACGTTCAGAGTGCGCCCGGTCGATGTCCAGCAGGCGGTGTCCGTACGGCCCGGCGCAGGCGCAGCCGGCGCGATTCTGAATGCCGAACAGGTGATCCAGCAAGGCCGACACCAGATCGTGGTGCAGGCCCGCGATGTTGAAGCTGATGATCGCCAGGCGCTCCGTCGTCATCGGGCCGAGGACCTGGATCTTCGGGTGGGCCGCGAGGCGCTCGATGGCCGCCCTCGCCAGCTCGATCTCGTGCTCCCGAATGCGCTCGGGTCCGATCATCTCCTTCACCAGGAACGCGGTGCCTGCGCGCACGTCGCCCATGATGGCCGGGGTGCCGGCCTCCTCTCGCTCGGCGAGGTGACTCACGTAGTCGATCGCGTCTCTGCCTGGGCCGGCCACGTAGTCCACGGTGCCGCCGCCGGGCTTCTCTGGGATTTGGGAGAGGAACAGCGCGCGACTGGCCGCGAGGATGCCGGAGGCTTGAGGGCCTCCAATGAACTTATGCGTGGAGAGGAACAGCGCGTCGATGTGCGCGTCGTCGTCTCCCTGGGGATGCATGTCGATGGGCACATAGGGCCCCGCCGCCGCGTAGTCGAAGCACGCAAATGCACCGTAGCGATGCAGCAGGCGCGCGACCCCTGGGACGTCGGAGAGCACGCCAGTGACGTTGCTAGCCGCTGAGAATGAGCCGAGCTTGAACGGCCTATCTGCGTACCTCTTGAGCTGCTCCTCCAAGTGACCGAGGTCGATGCGACCTGCGTCGTCCAGAGCTATCTCGACGACCTCTGCGATCGACTCGACCCAGGGCAATTCGTTGCTGTGGTGCTCGTAAGGTCCGATGAACACCACCGGGCGCTCCGCTTGTGCGATCGTTTTGGACCAACCAAAACGGCGCTCGAGGGGCTCCGGTAGGTTCCAGCCCAAGAGCCCAATCAGCTTGTTGATCGCAGCGGTTGCGCCGGGGCCGGTGAACAATACTTCATCTTCCGGACCTGCGTTCAGCGTGCGACGCACGACAGCGCGCGCGTTCTCTCGCAGCGTGGTCACGATGCGTCCGGTTGAGCTGACCGCGGTGTGCGTGTTTGCATAGAAGGGCCTGACGCGGCGCATCCAGGCTTCTACGAAGTGCAGGTAACGACCGGTTGCGGTCAAATCTGCATAGAAAATTAGTCGTCGACCAAATGGGGTCTCGAGGTGGGCCCTGCGACCTACCTCGTGCTGACGGATGAAGGCGGCGATCTCATCGAAGGCTTCCACGCCGCCCGGTCTACTCCAGCGGCCGGCGCCGCTCAAGTACAGCGTCCTAGCGCGCGAGGTGGACTCTGCGATCGCGTGGTAACCAAACACTGAAGCGTGCACCTTGCCCCACCTCGGACTCGAGGGTCACCTTGCCACCGTGGGCGCGTGCGACCGTATCGACGATCGCGAGGCCGAGCCCGGTGCCGCCCTGCTCAGCTTCCGTAGTGTAGAAGCGCTCGAAGATCTTGTCGCGGCGCGCTTCGGGCACGCCAGGGCCTTGGTCGGCTACGCTCACGACGATGCCGCGAGGAAACTCGTGTGCGGTGACGAGCACCGGCTTGTCCTTGGGGGAGTAGCGCTGGGCGTTCTCGATCAGGTTCGTGAACGCCGTCTCGAGATCTTCTTCCCTGCCGCGTACCCAGGTGTGGTGCGCTTGGAAGTGGAGCTCCAGCTTGCGGGAGTCCTCTGCGTCGTGAGCACCCAGCCGCTTGCACACTCGCTCCAGTAGTGAGTGCAGGTCGACCAGCGTCATGCCTTCGACTCGCGATTCGATGCGACTCAACAGCAGCAAGCGACTCACGAGTCGGTCCAGGCGCTCGGTGTCGAGCAGGATGTTGTTCAGGAAACGTTCGCGCGCATCGGGGTCCTCGTGGGCCCCTTCCGCCAGCAGCTCGGCGGCGCCGCGGATCGAAGTCAGCGGTGACTTGAACTCGTGAGCGACGTCCGCGGCGAACTCGGAGATGTAGTTCAGCCGTGAGTCGAGCTCCTCGGTCATCGTACGGAAGCTGTGGGAGAGTTCGCGGATCTCTCCGCTGCCCCCGACCGGCAGCGCCACGCCGCGCTCTCCCGCGGCGATGCGCTTGGCCGCACGCGACAGGCGACTGAGTGGGCGCGAGATCGAAAATGCCAGGAGCAGCGTGATGCCCGTGCTGAGCACCAGCGCGATGGTCAGCACCTTGAACAAACCCGCGCGGATACGATACAGCTCGACCAGCACCGGTCGAGTGGAGCGTGTCACGTAGACCACGCCAGCTACCTCGTCTGGCTTGGCAGGCGACTTCACCGGCGTGGTGGCGAACAGAAACACCGCTTGCGGTCGATGGGCGAGGCGCGTCTGAGCCGCGTCCTTGCCGTTGCGCGCGGCGACGACCTCGCTGCGCTCCGGGATGTCGGGCCAGGTGGTCTTCGCGCCACTGCGCAGCGCACGGTAACCAGATTCGCGTGTGGAAACATCCACCCAGTGCGGCGGTTCTGGCTCCGGACCCTCGGGCGGCCCGTCACGATGTGAGTCGATCAAGACCGCGCCCTGGGCGTCCAGGATCCGCACTCGGGTGCGGGTACGCTTGGCCGCGGTCTCCAAGATCGCACGGTGCCGCGCGTCACCCAGTTCGATGCTATGTCTGAGGTCCTCCTCGAGCAGCGCCCGCGTGAGCGCGGCTTGGTCGTTCATGTCCCGCTCGAGGGCACTCAGCAGTTGCCGCTCGTAGATGCGCGCAAACTCGAGTCCCGCCACGGGGACGAGCACCACCGTGACGTTGATCAGCAGCAAGCGTAGCCAAATTCGGCCCAGTTTGTCCGTTAGCCACTCGCGCAAACCAGGGCTCTGTGTCTCGCTCGCGCTCAAGGGCGACTGGTTCGCTTCACCGTTGCCGCCGGGAACCATCAGGCCTCCGAGGCCTTGTAACCGACGCCGTGAACCGTTGTGATTGGATCGAAGCCGCGTTGCTTGAACTTCTTGCGGATGCGCCGGATGTGCGTGTCGATGGTGCGCTCCGTCACGAGGGCGCTATCGGCGTATCCGCGCTCCATCAACTGCGCGCGGCTGAGCACGACGCCCGGTCGCTCGAGCAGCGCGGCCAGTACGCCAAACTCCGTCGGCGTGAGATCGATGCGTTGACCGGCGAAGCGGACCTCGTGTCGCTCGAAGTCGATCGCGATGCGCGCATGCTCGAGGTTGGGTGTGCGCCCGTCGCTTTGCGCCGCCTCGCCAGTTGACGTGGGTTGGTGCCTTGGAGGCTCCTCGGCCATCTGCTTCGCAACGGCGAGGGCGTCTTCGAAACGCCGCAACACCGCGCGCACGCGGGCCACGAGCTCTCGCGGTGAAAAGGGCTTCGTCAGGTAGTCGTCACCGCCGAGCTCGAGCCCAACGATGCGATCCACTTCTTCGCCGCGTGCCGACAAGAAGAGCACGGGCACTCGGGAGCGGCGCTTGAGCTGACGGCAGACTTCCAGGCCATCGATCTCTGGAAGCATGACATCGAGCACCACGAGCTCCGGTGGATCCTGTTCGGCGATCTCCAGCGCGCGCTGACCGTCCTCGGCGACGCTCACGCGAAACCCCTCTCGGCTCAAGGCGTACTGAACCACCTCGCGGATACGGGCTTCGTCGTCTACCACCAGGATGTGCTTCGAGCTCAAGCGTCGGTTCCGTAGGGTTATGTGGCCGGGGCCTCACCGTGGCTCAGGTCCGCGTCGTCAACCGGAGGCGGGTTAGGAGTATAGTCCTCGCTCGCCTCGCTCAGGCCTTCGATGCGTGCCCAAAGCTCGGTCACGATATCACCGACTCCCTCGGCGGACGAACCGCTTAGCCTCACCAGCACCAGCTGCGTACGCAACGCTGAGACCAGCTCTGCCAGTTCCTCGAGCGCCCGTGCGTCACGCTCCGCGAGCTGATACAGGCGCCTCACGTTCTCGAGGTGCAGGCGGGCTGACGCGCGCAGCCGGGAAGGCGCGCCCTGGCGCTCTAGCTGCTCGAGTTTGCGCTCGGCGCTTCCCAGGTCGAAGGCGTCTCGGCGGAGGAGCTCCACGAGCTCTTGATGTCGAGCCGCGACCCGGTTCACCTCGTCCAGGATGCTCTGGGCCGACTGCGAGTTGAGCAAGCGCTCGAGCGGTGAGCCCGTGACCGACTCGACGCCCTCCTCCAGCGCGACACGGATCCGCGTCACGACTTCATACGCTTGCAGATCGTAGTGAGGCGGCTCCTTTTTCGCGGTCCAGGCGATGGGAGCCCACAGCGGCCACAGCGGGATCGCCGTGAGCGCGTTGATCAGCGCCGCCCGGTCCTTGCGTTCGGCGCGGCGGTACAGCGCCACAGCGCACGCGATCCCCGCTGCCAAGTAGAGCAGCGACAGATCGACCAGCCTCATGGCGCCGCTCCCTGGGGGGCCTGCTCGAGGGGCGTGCCGTCGCTGGGGGCGGGGACCGCCGGCTCGACCACGGGTGCTACTTCGGTCCCAGGTCCAACGTCGAGGGTCTTGGGGGTGAGGTCTTGCATTTCCTGACGGATATAATTCGAGGGATCTGTTGCGGCCTCGGCGGGCGCTGTGCGAATCGGGGGCAGCCCTTGAGCCTCGCGCTGCGCCTGCTCCTCCCAGTCGGCGGAGGCATGGTGACTCAGAGCGCGGCTCCGTCCGTAGATCCCCACGGCAGACTTGCTGCTGGTAAACACGGAGTCAGCGAAGGTGCCTTCACGCGCGCGCACGAAGGGCACGTTGTCCTGAGACGGGCGCCCGAAGAAGGGTCGCAGCATCCAGGCTGTTTGCCCGAGCACCCCGAAGAACACGATGCCGCAGGTCATGGCCGTCGCCAGTGCGCGCCAGGAGCCTTCGAGTCCACGCCAGATGATGCCGAGCGCGGCGAGCCCCGACGTGAGGTACATCACAACCGCAGTCAGCACCGATGCGTGGTACCCAAGCCCGCGGTCCACTGCGAGCCACAGCACTGGTGCACACGCCAGCAACACCAGCGCCGCGCGCGCAGCCGCAGCCAGCGTCAACGCCGCCACGCTGGAGAAGCTCCTGCGACCACCGAAACCCACCACCAAGGCGTGGAACGCCGGCACGCACACCACCAGCGTAGCAAACAGCGCCATCGGCAACTTGAGCGCCGAGAACGCGATCTGCGCGCCGCCACGAAAGCTGCCCAGCACACCGCCGAACACCGCGGCGCCCACTGCGAGACAAGCCACCGAGGTCAAGGCGAGCTCTCGCAGTCCCTCGGGCCGATCGCAGCGATCCGCTATTTCCGCGGGGTCACGCAGCAGAGCAGATAGAATGGCAGCGCTCATCACGCACCTCCCAGGATGGGCAGCAGGGCGCCCCAGACGCGCGTCGCCAGTGCGATCGCGAACAACCCGAATCCGCCAGCCACGGCCATGGCACCGAGCGCCGACTCCGCCTTACCAGCGAAGCCTTGCCTCAGTACGTCCGCTAGCATGCGCATCAACGCGACGCCGCCGCCCAGCCACAGCCCGACGGTGACGGCTCCGGCGGCTGCGCCGGCGCTCTCACTGCTGACCACGAACAGCGCCGCTGCCGGCGCCAAACCGGCGAGCAAGAGGCCCGCGCTTGCGACGCTGCGCGCGACGCTGGCCGCGATGGCTGGCCCGTCAATGGGCGCGCGACACATCGACAAGAACACGAACACCGAGGGCGCTCCGACCAGCGCCACGAGGATCAGACCCAGCGGCACGCCGACTGCATGTTGAAACAGGCTCTGAGCGCCGACTCGCGCGCCCAGCGCGACGCCGTAGAGACTCGAGAGACCCAGGCCAACCGCGATTCGGCGCAAGATCTCGCGGCTCGTGACGGCTGTGTCCGCCGCGATCAGGCGCGTCGCCCAACCCGCGGGCGCCTCACGTTTTGCCGTGGGGATCTTCGGGACGCCAGGGAAGGCGCCGCTCGGCGATTCGGGGGTTGCCGTCGTACTTCGTGGAGCGCAGTCCACCGTTCCTACCACCATGAGTTCCTCCAGCGTGCCACGCGCAGATGCTGCGCGTGGGGCGGCTCTCTCCGCCAACTCTGGTCTTTCTAGACGTTGGATGAGGCGCCTTCGGGGAGCGACCGCGGCGATGTGGCGGAACAAATGTGGCGGCGTCGGCGCGCACCTGCCAAATGTGGCGAAGATGTGGCGGCGCCCGCATTTTCCGGGCAAAAGCCTGGTGAATGACGCTACCACGCTTCTCGAACCGCTTCTCACACGACGCTACACCAAGTCCTTGGGCGCTGACCGTAGCCGAGGTGCAGTCACGTGGAGCCATTCGCCTCGACCTCACGCTGTCCAATCCGACGCGCGCCGGGCTCGAGGTCCCCGAGCAGTTGTTGGAAGGCTTGAGTGATCCTCGCGGTAACATCTACGCTCCACGGCCGCTGGGCGAGCGCGCCACGCGTCGTGCGGTCGCCGAACTCTACAACGCGCGCGGGTTCGCTGTGCGCAGCGAGGACGTCGTGCTCACGGCGAGTACGAGCGAGGCGTACTCGTACCTGTTCAAGCTGTTCTGCGAACCTGGGGATCGCGTGCTCGCACCGACGCCAAGCTATCCGTTGTTCGAGCATCTGGCGAGGCTCGAATCCGTCGAACTCGAGCCCTACGAGCTCAGCTACGATGGCGACTGGCACCTCGCTGCGGGCGCGCTGCCTGGTCGCGCGGATGTCGTTTCCAGGCGGATCAAGCTCGCACTGGCGGTTAGCCCCAACAACCCGACTGGCAGCTGCTTGTCCTACACAGAACTCGCACGCTTGGTGGAGTGCGCCGGGGTCGTCGTCAGCGACGAGGTGTTCGCGAGCTATCCCCTGGGTGACGAGCTGCTACCGAGCGCCCTCGACGCGGACGCGAGTCTCCCCCGGGTCGTGCTCGGCGGGTTGTCGAAGGAGTTCGGGCTGCCTCAACTGAAGCTTGGGTGGATGCTCCTCGCCGGTCCGGAAGCCTTCCGCGAAGCCGCGCGTCAACGCCTCGAGCTGATTTGCGACACGTTCCTCTCCGTGAGTACGCCGGTTCAGCTGGCGCTCGAAGACATAATCCGTGCGGCAATGCCTATGCGAGGGGCGATCGCCGCACGCGTGAGGCACAACTATGCCGCGGCCGCTCAGTTACTCGCGGGTAGCTCGGCGACTTTGCTGCGCGCTGCTGGCGGATGGTATGCCTGCGTGCGGCTTCCCGGTACCTCACCTGACGAAGACTGGGCCCTCCGCCTGCTCGACCGCGGGGTGTTGGTGCAGCCCGGCTACTTCTACGACCTGACGTTTCCCGCCAGCATCGTGCTGAGTCTCCTCACAGAGCCCCAAGATTTCGAGCAGGGGGTGAGAGAGCTCCTCGCGGCGCTTGGCGAGGCCTGAGCGTCAGCCGGCGCTGGGTGTCAGTCCGTAGCGCTTGAGCTTCCGGTACAAGGTCGCTCTCGGGATCTTCAACGCGCGAGACACCGCGCTGACGTTCCAGCGATGCTGAGCGAGCGCCTCGGAGATGCGATCCACCTCCGTCGCCTCGAACTCTCGTCGGCTCTTCGCCTTGCGCTCGCTCTTCTTACCTCCGGGTAAGTGGAGATCCGCGGCGCGCAGCTGATCGCCCGTGCCCAGTAGCACCGCATTGGTGAGCACGTTCTCGAGCTCGCGAACGTTACCTGGCCAGCTGTATCCGAGCAGCGCCTTCACGGCGTCCTTGCCCAAGACTGGCGGATCGCGATCGATGTCGCCGCAAATCCGTTCGAGGAGCCGTTCCGCGACGAGCAACACATCGCCTTCGCGCTCTCGCAGAGCCGGCAGGTGGATCTCCACGACGCTGATCCGGTAAAACAAATCTTCGCGGAAACGGCCAGCCGCGACCTCGTCACGCAGGTGTCGATTCGTGGCGCACACCAAACGGAAATCGACCTTGATGCTGTGCTGCGCCCCGACGGGCCGAACTTCGTGATCCTCCAGTGCGCGCAGCAGCTTCGCCTGCATCTCGAGGGGCGTTTCCCCGATCTCGTCCAGGAAGACAGTGCCACCTTTCGCCGTAGCGAGGAGGCCTTCGCGGTCCCGGTCCGCGCCAGTGAAAGCGCCACGTACGTGCCCAAAGAGCTCGCTCTCGAGCAGGGCGGCGGGTACCGCTGAGCAGTTGATGGCCACGAAGGGCGCCTGCTTGCGTGGACTGTTGAAGTGCACTGCGCGCGCGACCAGCTCCTTGCCGGTGCCGCTCTCACCCTCGATGATGACGCTCGCGTTGGTGTCGATGACCCGATCGAGCTTCGCGAAAAGTCGCTCCATCGCCGCGCTCTTGCCAACGATTTGCCCGTAGTCGTAGCGGGACTCGAGCGCTGCCTGGCGGCTCTTCACCTCGTCGGTGAGTCGGTCGATCTCCCGCGCTTGCCCTTCGGCGAGCTCGGCCACTCGAGCGCGCTCCGCTTCGAGCTCCTGGGTGCGCTTCAACAGAGCCTCAGCCTGCAGTCGCAGTTCGTCGTGGAGCTGCGCATTGCGTAGGGCGATCGCTACTTGGTCGGCGAAGGCCAGCAACAGGCCCATGTCAGCTTCGTCAAAATTTGCCGGACGGAAACGATTGTCCAGGTAGAGCGCGCCAAGGGTGCGCTCTGGAGACCGAATCGGGACGCACACGACGCTCTTGAGCTGCATCGCGTGGACAGACTGGTTCGAGACGAAGCGGGGATCGCTCGAGGCATCCACCGTCAACACCGGTTCTCCGCTCCTCACCGCCTGTTCGGCGATGCTTCGGCTGAACTTCAGATGACTGCGCCCGATGCGCTCACGATCCACGTTGCGCGCCACAACCACGCTGAACTTCTTGGCTTCGCCGGATGGGCCCGGCGCGCCCTCAGCCAGCAAGACGAACCCGCGCTCGGCGCCGGTGAGCTCGATCGCGGAGTCGATGGCCACCGCGAGCACCTCCTGGGTGGTCACGGAGGAGTTGAGCTTGCGGTTCACCGCGAGCAGTCGTTCGAGCTTGCTGGTGCGGCCTTCGACGCTGGCGTGGCGCGTTTGCGGAGCGATCTTGCTGCGCGAGCCATGTCCCCAGAAAGTCGATCTCAATCCGCGCGGAAGGGATGCAGCGACGCGTTCCCAGCTCTCCCGGGCAGACTCCCTCGCGCGCTGCGCCAGCGTGCTTGCGCCGGCTGCCTCCCATGCCTGCGCGAGGAGGCTCTCGGCCTCGGCGAGCATCGCCAGCTGACCGGCCTCGCGAATCGCGGGTAGGACCTGCTCGATGCGGGTTGTCGCCGCTCGTGCGTCGCTCTGCGCGAGGCTCAGCTTCGCCTCGCAAAGGTGCAACTTGGCGAGCACATCGGGTGCGTCCAGCGGCTGCAGCAAGTCTCGCGCCTTCGCAATATGCGCCTCTGCTGGGTGGATCTCGGTGGCCCCGAGGGGCGCCTCACCCAATCCCCCGCTCCAAGCAGACAGTTCGGTCTCTGCGAGGTGTAGCTCCACCTCTGCTTGTTCGCGGCGTGTGGCGGCTTGACTGAAGCCAGCTAGAGCTTCGCCGAATGCTTGCCGCGCGGCATCAAACTCGGAGCGCGCTAGTGCTAGTTCACCGCGCAATGTCGCGGCGGCGATCACCCAGAACTCCAGGTGCTGCTGCCTGGCGCGTGTTTCGAGCTGCTTCACGTGCAAGCTCGCCCGGTCGACCGCTCCCACGTCCGTATACAGCTTTGCCAAGTTGAAGGTGAGCGCCACGGTGACGCTCACTTGACCCAATGCGATCCCGAGCCGCAGCCCTCGCTGGTACGAGTCGAGCGCGGCTCCAAGCTCACCAGCTTGATGACAGGCGACTCCGTAGTTGAGCGCTGCGTTCGCGATGTTCTCGCCCAAGCCGTGTTGCTCTGCCACCTCGAGTACTTGGCGATACTCCGCAGCTGCCTGGGCGGTGCGCCCCGCCCGGTAAGCGTTGAGAGCCCGGTACGATACGGCGCGTAGCTGGTCCTTCGGACGCGCGCTGCGGGCGAACGCAGAAGCAGCGCGCTTGAGCATGTCGTCGGCTGCGGCCGTTTCCCCGAGGTAACTTAGTGCCACCCCAAGCGTTGACTCGAGGCTCGCCACGAGCTGCTGGTCCGCGTTCTTGCCGAGACTGTCCAGCGCCTCTCGCGCCAGGCGTGCGGCCTCTTGATGTTGGCCCGCTCGCACGCGGGCTCGTGTGAGCACCTCCAGTGCCTCGGGCCGCAGTTCTTTGTGTGTCTCGAGGAGGCCGAGGTAGCGCTCGCAGCGCTTGACATCTCCGAGCTGCAGGTAGGCGGCGGCGGCCCGGAGTCTGAGCTGGGGACGCGCGTCAGGCTGGATGCGCAAGAGCCGCGCGGTCATCGCGAGCGCCTCACGAGGCCTGCCCGCATTGCGCAACAACTGCTCCACTCGCAGCAGGCTACTCAAGCTGAGCGCGCGTAGGCTGGCGGGCGCGCTGCCTACGAGCACTTGTGCGGCGGGCAGCCATTCACTGGGATTCTTGACTACGTCTTGCTCGTGATCCGCCACGAGCGTCGCGGCACGCTCGATGTCGCCCGCCTCAGCGAGGTGCTTGGCGGCTGCGGCGACGGCGCCCTGACCAGCGCTGTCTACCCGCTCCAGGTGGTGTTCCGCGATCTCGCGATGTAGCGACCTGCGCGTTTCCGGAGGGCAATACTTGATGGCCAAGGCTGCGAAGCCATGCAAGGGCTCGTAGCTGGTCCCGCGTCGCGTTAGGAGGCCGGCGCGAACTAGGTCCGATAACGCTTGTGGATCGAGGTTTGCCGTGCCCTCAGGCGCTAGAGCTGCCAGGGTGAGCGTGCGCAGCTGCGCGGTCGATAGTCCACGGAAACGCTCTTCGGCCTGGCTTCCGATCAGGTTCAGGTCGCCGCGCGCGAGGTCGTCTTCCGTGATCGAACCACTGGCGAGCAGGCTCACCAGGGTTTCGAGTTGAGCAGGTAAGCCCGCGGTGAGCTGAATCGCGCGCTCCACGCGAGAACGCGGCAGTTGATCTTTGAGCCAGGTGAACACGGCCCGGGAAGGCAGTGCGCCGAGCGTGAGCTCCTCGAAATTGGGTTCGTGGTCGGCCGTGTTGAGAGGAGAGTTTTCGACGCTGACCACGCCCAGCGCGGCGGTTGGCTCGAGGCTTCGGCACAGCGCGA
>JBFXBK010000031.1:0-39923 GCA_050183255.1 Polyangiaceae bacterium
CAGCTCGAATAGGTCGGGGTAAAATGCATATGGCACTTGCTTGTTGATCGTGTTGAGAAACCGGCGAAACTCGCTTGATCGATGCTTCGCGTGGCACTCTCCGATGACCTTGCCGGTAGCGACATCAAGCGCGGCGAACAACGTCGTCGTACCATTCCGGATGTAGGTCGGCGTCACTCGTTCCGGTTGACCGAACACCATCGGAAGTGCCGGCTGTCGTCGGTTCAGAGCTTGGATCTGCGACTTCTCATCAACGCAGAGTACTACCGCGTTGTCCGGTGGGTTCATGTAGAGCCCAACGATGTCTCGCACCTTCTCCACGAAGAGGTCATCGGTGCTCAGCGAAAACGTGTCGCGCCTGTGCGGCTTGAGCCGGAAGGCTCGCCAAATCCGCGAAACACTGGATCGGCTCACGCCGGTCTTCTCCTCCATCGCGCGCGTTGACCAATGCGTCGCTCCGTCAGGTGCACTTCGAAGCGTGAGCTGCACGATCTCCTCGACCCTCTCGTCGTCCAGTCGGCGGTGGACGTTCGGCCGCGGACTCTCGAACAACCCATCAAGGCGCTCGTTGACGAACCGTTTCCGCCACTTGCACACCATCTGTTGGGAGACCCCGACCTCCGCCGCAACTTCCTTGCTCAGCTTGCCCTCTGAGCAGAGCAGGATGATGCGCGCCCGCTCAGCGAGCCCTGCGGACACCGCTCTTCCGCGCGCGTATCGTTCGAGCACCTCACGCTCCCCGTCCGTCACCTCGAGGACAGCCTTGGGCCGCCCGATCCTCCTGGTTTCTTCCTTCATGACGGGTTGACGAAGCATCTTCCTATGGATTCACTTATTCAACGAATCATGGAGACAGGACACTAGTCACCCATGGCGAACATGGCCAGATCGATCGCGTCGATACGCTCCTCGAGATCTGGATTGTCGTTTCCGTCGTGATACAGTGCGAGCTTGAGTTCGCGCTTTGCGGAGCCCATGTCGCCCGCCGTGAGGTACTCATCGGCGCGGCTGGCGCACAGCCGGGCGGATGGCGTCCTACAGATGTCTTCCAGGGTCTTGATGCTGCTGTCACCCGTGGGCGCGGTGCGGGGGATCTCCCCAGCTTCCAGGCGCAAGTGGCCCTGAGCCAGCGCCAGATCGTACTTGGAGCGCAGGCCGGGGTCCATCAGCACGCGGTAGGCTTCTGCGCCCCGTTTGAACACGCGCCTCACAAGCTCCAGGCGCTCAGCGTCGCCATCAAGGTGACTATCCGGGTGGAAACTGAGTGCAAACTCGTGGAACGCTTGCTTGATCGAGCGCTCATCCGCGATATCGAGCACGCCGAGTAGCTCGTAGTAGGTGGAGTCATCGAGCACATCCGCCCAAGCCTCCAGCCGCGCTACGAACTCATCCTCGTCTGGGGAATCCATAAGCCCCTCGTCACATCGGGTGCGCTTGTTGACGCGCTTGAAGTGCCTGAATGTCCTGCTCTGGCAAGCCAACCAGGCGGATCACGGCGCTCGTCGCCTGGCCCGTCTGGGTGTCTCTCGCGGAAACGTTGAGCATGCCGTTGGTATCGAGGGCGAAGGTGACGGCGATGGCAACCTGGCCTCTAGGTGCCGCGCGCAGGCCGAGTAACTCGAGCTCGCCAAGCAGCGTGTTGTCTTCGAAGCGCGATGACTCGCCCTGGCTGACTCGCAGGCGCACTGCCGTCTGATTGTCCCTGGCGGTCACGAACTGACGCGTCTCTTCGCAAGGCACCGGTGTGTTGCGCTGGATGACGCGGTCGCAGTAGCCACTGACCGTCTCCACGGTCAGGCTGAGCGGAGTCACGTCCACCAGCAGCGGGCTACTGGGAGAGGCCGCGCGCGGCGGAGGTGCACCGAGTACGCTCGGATGCGGGGGAGCGGGCATGTCTCGAATCACTGGATCCGAGGGCGCGCCGAGCCCCATCGTGGTCGGCAGCGGGGGCCGGGCAGGCGGTGCGCCCGGTTGATGGAATGGACTCTGCGCGGCCTTGGTCGTTTCCGCGAGGTTGATGGGCTGATCGAGCTGCGCGGTGCGCCCTAGTGGCGGCGGCGCGCGGCGCGGAGACTCGAGGGCTTGAGTCTGCCCGAGGCCTGGAGGCACTTCCCGCCGCACCGTCTCGCTCAGAGGATCTCTTCCGACGAGCGTCTGATCGGTGGAGCCCGGCACATCCGGCACCGGCAACGCGTCTTCGAACTCGAAACCTGCCGCGTTCGGCGGAGTGGGCGCCTGACGTACCAACGTCACTTCGTCGGTCGACGTGGGAGCCGCGTACTGACGCAGCTCCATTGCCGTACGGCTCTCCGCGCTCTCGAACGGTTTGCGAGCTTGGTCTGCGGCATCCGGCGACAGCATCAGCGTCCCGCCGAGGCCGGCCTTGGGAGCAACGGGCTCCTGGGGAAGCTCGAGCGCATCCTCGAGCGCCGCGTCGGCGAGCGCGCCCAGGTCTGGCATCTGGGAAGACTCGAGGGTCGGCTTGTCGACAGGCTTCGCCGGCGAAGCGCCGGGCATGATCAGCGGGAGGTTGCCGTACTTTGCTCTCAGCTCGTCGTTCGATTGGGGAACCAGCGCTGGCGCCGTGTCGGGAGCTGAGGGCCGAACGGGGGCGGGAGCCGTGTCCGGATCCGAGCCGGCGTTGGGTGAAGAGGCGAGCGCCTCTTCTGCGAGTCTGCGCGCCACTTCGGACCCCACGGCTTCCGTCGCGGGAACGGTGAGATCTTCGTGGTCGTGATCGCTCACACCGACGAGAGGCAAGGGAGGCGGGTTCTCTTGCCAGTTGCTGTCCACGACCGAGATGCGGTCGCCCTTCTCTGACGCGCGGATTGCGGCTTGCGCTTCGTCTGAGGCCGAGACCATCGTCGGACCCGGAGGTAGGGCGCCGCCCAGGCCACGCCCAGTGGGGATGCGTTGCCGTGCGGCATCGGCGCTAGGTCCAAGTCCTTGCCCCGTGGGGATGCGCGGACGATTGGCGGGACCAGGGGTGCCGTAGTCGCCCGTTGGCATGCGTTTGCGAGGCGGGTCCGGGGGGCCAAGCCCAGAGCCGGTTGGAACGCGGCGCGCCGCCTGTTCGGCGGCGGGCCCAAGTCCGGAGCCGGTCGGAACGCGGCGCGCTTGTTCGGCAGCAGGGCCGAGTCCGGAGCCGGTGGGGACGCGTCCACGAGCGCCTAGTCCGCCCACGGTTCGCGGCGGCGGGGGCGGTCCCCCGAGGCCCATGCCGGTGGTTTGCCTACGCCGCGTCGCGCCGGGGCCATCCGCTGTGTGGGGCACCGGATCTTGCATGCCTTCGGGCGGCTGAATCACCATCGGCGGCTGGGTTTGATCCCGGCGGCGCCCTGGCGGCAACGTCTTTGGTTTGCCCGGCGTGCTGTCGTGAAGCACCCCAGGAGAGGTCTGCGCGCCCGGTCGCACGCCAGGGCTGGTGCGTCGCTTCGGCAGCGGCGGCGGCTCGCTCTTATGCCCCGAGGAAGACGGGATTTGCATCGTCTGAGCGAGCGCCTGGCTCTTGCGTGCAGCAGGCAGTGGCGGTCGCGGTAGTTCCGCGCGGCGACGCTCTGCACCCGTGAGCGCGCTGGCCTGGATCGCTGCTCCGATTGCGACTACCTCGTCCGGGCTGATGTGCTCCATCGCCTGACGGCCGAAGAACGCCTCGACCTGAGACTTCACCAGTGGGATGCGCGTCGAGCCGCCGACGAGCAGGACTTGATCGAAGTCCTTCGGCTCGAGGCGTGCGATCCCAAGCGCTTCGCGGCACGTGTCGAAGGTCTGCTGGATCAGTGGCGTCGCGAGATCTTCGAACTCGCGGCGCGTCATCGAGAAGTCCAAGTTCAGCGCGCGCCCACCTGGCCCATGCGCCACTTCTTCGACGCTCACGGCGGCGCGCGGCTGCCCTGACAGATCGATCTTCAGCTGCTCCGCGGCGGCCCGCAGGCGCTCGAAGCCTTGAGGGTTGTCGCGGGGATCCAAGCGGTGCTTCGCCAAGAAGGCGTCGGCCATGCGCTCGGCCAGCAAGAGATCGACGTCATCTCCGCCGAGAAACGTGTTGCCCGCGGTCGCCAACACCTCGAACACGTTGCCGGACAGGTCGAGCAGCGTGACGTCGAAGGTGCCACCACCAAAGTCGTAGATTGCGATGCGCTCGGTGCTGCCTTTGCCGTAGCCGTACGCGAGCGCCGCCGCCGTCGGCTCGTTGAGGATGCGCAGCACCTCGAGCCCAGCGACGCGGCCTGCGACCTTCGTCGCCGCGCGCTGCAAGTCATTGAAGTTTGCCGGCACGGTGATCACGGCGCGCTCGACCGGCTCGCCCAGCGCCTCTTCGGCGATAGCCTTGGCCTTGCGCAGCACGAACGCGCTGATCTCGGGCAGCGTGTAGGTCTCGCCGCGCGCGACCACCAGCGCGGCCTGTCCTGGACCTTCGCGCATCTCGAACGGGAAGCGGGCGCGCGCCTTCTTGACCTCTTCGCTCTCCCACGAGCGGCCGATCAGGCGCTTCACCGAGTAGATGGTGTTCCCCGCATCCATGAGGCGACGCTCTTTCGCCTGCTTGCCCACGAGCACGTTTCCGCCGGGATGAAACGATACCACTGACGGGATCAGCCGGTCTCCGCTGCCATCGGAGATGGCTTTGGCCTGACCCTCTTGGACCACACCCACGACGGTGTTCGTGGTTCCAAGATCGATGCCTACGACGGGTCCACTCACCGGCGATACTCCTTCAGGAGCCGAGGGCTGCTGTTCCCCTTAGCGTTCGCGACTCTCATGGGCCTTTTCCAACTCATCCAGAACTTGGTCGTACCACTGTCCTACGCGGCGCGGAAATGGCCACATCCACCCGTATGCCGGGCCCGTGAAGCGGCCAACTATTTTGCGCTTGAGTTCCGGGTCTCGCGCGCTGCTACGACCATAGACTTCGTAGGTTGCGCGCAGAGTTTCCGCATACGCTTCCCACTCGATGCGCGCCCGGCCATAGGCCAGCCCAAGCGGCAAAAACGGCAGCAAATACAGGAACGTCATGCCAGGGCCGGTGTAGCGTCGACGCTGGCGCAGATGCACGCGCTCGTGGCGCAGCAACACCACCTTCGCTTCGGGAGTCATCGCCTCCCAACCGGGCGGCGTGTACAGCGTGTCGCCGAGGACGGTGAAATACTCCGTCATGTAGCTGTTCTGACCTCCGAGGGTCAGCAGCTTGAGCGCCCCGTCGATGGCGCGGTTCAGCGCGCTTCCGGCTTTCGGGATGATGCGAAACGCAGGGAACTCCTCCCGCATCTCGTGGATCAACTGATCTGCCGCGCTGGCCCCCTCAGTCACTCGACTCCTCGACGCAAAGCTTAGCGCACTGGGGACGCTGACTAACAATCAAGTGCGGGTCTGCACCCTGGACAGCGCTATGTCCCGAGCCGCGCGCCCAGCGTGAGCACTCTTCCGTTCACCAGGTCAACCGCGCCCAGCGCTTTCCGCCCCTCGATCTGCCCTCTGACCAGCTCGATCGCTCCCTCCCCACACGCGATCACGAGTCCCGACTTGTCGGCGATCACGACTTCACCGGCTGCTCCCGTCGGACAGCTCCCCTGACAGACCCGTGCTTCCTGAAGCTTGAGCGTCTTGCCTTCCAGCGTCGTGCGCGCGCACGGCAGCGGCGACAGTCCTCGCACCCAGTTCGCCACTCGCGTCGCGTTCCAGCTCCAGTCAACCACGAGGTCGTGCTTCTCCAGCGGTGGGGCGTGGGTCGCAAGCTCAGGGTCTTGGGGCGTTGCTGTCAGCTCGCCCGCGACCACCCGTGGCAAATCCTCGCGCACCATGTCCGCGGCGGTTCGAGCCATGCGCTCGGCTAGCTCACCTGCGGTTTCGGTCGCCGCAATGGGCAGCTCTCGCACGCAGAACACCGGTCCGGTATCCAGCCCCGAGTCCATCTGCATCAGCGAGATCCCCGACAGCGTCTCCCCGTTCATGATCGCCCAGTTGATCGGTGCGGCGCCGCGGTAGCGAGGCAACAGCGAGGCATGCAGGTTGATGCAGCCGACCCGAGGCGCCGCGAGCACTGCGTCTGGCAGGATGCGGCCGTAGGCGAGCACGACCGCGACGTCGACCCGTCGTTCCGCAAGCCACTCGTGGAGGTTGCCTGTCTTCACCTTCACCGGCTGGTGTACCTCGAGGCCCAGCTCGAGAGCGGCTTGCTTCACCGCCGGGGCCGCGAGCTTCATGCCTCGCCCTGCCGGGCGGTCCGGCTGGCACACGACGCCGACTACTTCCGTCGTCTCAACCAGGGATCGCAGCGCGGGCACGGCGATTTGCGGAGTTCCGAAAAACACACTTCGTGTCACGCGGCATGTTTACTCGCTATGTCCGCGTTCGTGCGCGACTTTTCTCGTTCGGGTTGGGGGAGGTCCGCCGCTCGGCGACGCGATACCCAAGCAGGCGCTTGAAGAGCTGCGCTCCATATCTGCCTCACCCCCAAACTCCTCGACACCTGCCGTCCGCGCTCAAACCCCCTTGATTCGTGCGTCGAGTCAGCGGCGATCAGCCCGAATTCGCAGCTTTCGGCGGGTCTGCGGTGGCGCGTGTTCGCCGCAGCCTTAGCTTGATTTGATCCCGCGAACGCGTGAAAACGCGGTCAGGGTGGCCGTCTGACTGTCCAAGCCAGAACGATCGTCGAAGCAACGCTTCACTCAAATCAAACGCCGGCGCAGCGCGCGGCATCGAGTCAGTCGGGACATCCAGGAGTAAGGACTCACCACTTATGAGCGACGAGAAAACGCCCGCACCGCCTACAGAAGAGGAAATCCAGTTCGGAGACGAGCTCGCTGTGTTGCCCATTCGCAACGCGGTGTTGTTCCCAGGCGCGGTGGCGCCCTTCGACGTCGGCCGCGAGAAGTCGGTCGCGTTGGTCGAGGACGTTCACAACCTGCCGTCTCCGGTGATCGCGATTTTCGCCCAGCGCGATCCGTCGACGGACGATCCCTCGGTGGAAGATCTGTATCCCGTCGGTTGTGCCGCTCGCGTGTTGAAGGCGCTCAAGCACAGCTCGGGCAACTACTCGCTGATCCTTCAGGGCCTGACCCGCATCCGTCTCGACGGCATGCTGCAGCAGGACCCGTACTTGCGCGCGAAGGTGACGCGCATCGAAGGCCCGGCATCGGAAGACGTCGAGGCCGAGGCGCTGGCCATGAGCCTGCGCGATGTCGCCAAGCAGGTGATCCAGCTGATGCCGGAGTTGCCGCGCGAGGCCGGTTCGCTGATCGACTCCATTCAGGCCCCTGGAGCGCTGGCCGACTTGGTCGCCGCCAACCTGGACGCGCCCGTCGAAGAGAAGGCGCAGCTGATCGAGACCGTCGAAGTCAAGGAGCGTATCCGCAAGGTACTGCGTCTGCTGACTCGCCAGCTCGAGATCCTGAAGATGCGCGAGCGCATCAACTCCCAAATCAAGGAGGAGATGGGCAAGAACCAGCGCGAGTACGTGCTGCGCCAGCAGCTCAAGGCGATCAAGGAAGAGCTGGGTGAAGACGACGGCGACCAAGGCGACCTGGACGGCCTGGAAGACCGCATCGCCAAGGCGGATCTACCGAGCGAGGCGGACAGCGTCGCGAAGAAGCAGCTCAAGCGCCTGCGCACGATGCAGGTGGGCAGCGCCGAGTACACCGTCGTGCGCACCTACCTCGACTGGATCCTGGATCTGCCGTGGAAGAACCAGACCCAAGACATCATGGACATCGGCAAGGTCCGTGAGGTGCTCGACGAGGACCACTACGGCCTCGAGAAGGTCAAGAAGCGCATCGTCGAGTACCTCGCCGTGCGCAAGCTGAAGACCGACAAGAAGGGCCCCATCCTGTGTCTCCTCGGCCCGCCCGGTGTTGGTAAGACGAGCCTCGGGCGGAGCATCGCTCGGGCCCTGGGACGCAAGTTCGTGCGCATCAGCCTTGGCGGTGTCCACGACGAGGCGGCCATCCGTGGTCACCGTCGTACCTACGTCGGAGCGCTTCCGGGTCAGATCATCCAGGGCATGAAGAAGTCCGGCACCATCAACCCCGTCTTCATGATGGATGAGGTGGACAAGATCGGGCACGACTTCCGTGGGGATCCGTCCGCTGCTCTGCTCGAGGTGCTCGACCCAGAGCAGAACAACGCCTTCGCCGACCACTACCTGGAGATCCCCTACGACCTCTCCAGCGTGATGTTCGTCGCGACGGCCAACGTCGCCGACCCGATTCCGCCTCCGCTCCGGGACCGCATGGAGATCCTCGAGATCCCCGGCTACACGCGGCGTGAGAAGCTCGCCATCGCGCGCCAGCACCTGATCCCGAAGCAGCTCGAGGAGCACGGCCTCAAGAAAGAGCAGCTCGAGATCACGGATGAAGCGGTCGAGGAGATCATCGAGCACTACACCCGGGAAGCCGGCGTCCGTAGCCTCGAGCGCACCGTGGCGAGCGTCATCCGTGGCGTAGCCGTCAAGGTTGCCGAGGGCGACGACCAGCCGCGCAAGGTATCTACGGAGGACGATCTCCGCGAGTACTTGGGACCCATCAAGTACACCAGCGAAGTCGCCGAGCGCACCGAGGAGACCGGCGTCGTAACCGGCCTCGCTTGGACCAGCGTGGGCGGCGAGATCCTGTTCGTGGAAGCCACGCGCATGTATGGCACCGGCAAGCTCCAGCTCACCGGTCAGCTCGGCGACGTCATGAAGGAGAGCGCTCACGCGGCGCTGTCTTACTTGCGCACCAACGCTGAGAAGTACGGCATCCCGCGGGACTTCATGGACAAGTCGGACATCCACATCCACATCCCCGCGGGCGCCATGCCCAAGGACGGCCCCAGTGCTGGCGTGACCATGTTCACGGCGCTGGTCAGCCTGCTCACCGGGATCCGCGTGCGCCACGATGTCGCCATGACCGGCGAAATCAGCCTGCGCGGGCGCGTGCTGCCCATCGGTGGCCTCAAGGAAAAGACCCTTGCGGCTCACCGCGCCGGCATCAAGCGCGTGATCCTCCCGGAAAGGAACAAGGCGGACCTCGAAGAGGTGCCTCGCGAGGTGCGCGACGACCTGGAGTTCGTCCCGGTGCACAAGCTCGACGAGGTGCTGGAAGCCGCGCTCGAGCGCATGCCCGAGCCGAGCCAGGTGTACCTCGACGAGATGGCGAAGAAGGAAGCAGAAGCTCAGGCTCCGACGAACTGAGCGGTTGATAGGGCAGGGAGGCAGGATTGGCTGCCTCCCCATGCGCCGCTGATAGAAGAGCCGGCTTCGCCGGTCTGCCCCCTCCTTAGCTGGACGCTTCGCGCCAGCTGGAGGGGGTTTGGCTTTTTGTGGTCAGCGGCAAACAGAAGCGTAGCGAGATGGCAGGTACCCCTTGCTGCCATCCGGCGCTTCAACCGCGCAGAATGAGTCTGCGGTTCTGTTGCCCGGGCGGCACTCGCGTTCGTCGTCGACCGAGAACTTGGTTCCTTCCGGATACGCTGAGCCCGTCTTGAAGTTCCCCATGGGGAGGCTTCTCAGATAGACGCCCTCACCCTGGGTGTTTGCAACGCACACATCAGAGGGATTGGTCCACGTCTCAGTGGGTGTTGTCACCGACGTCGCGATGGGCGGCGTCGGCTGTGGAGCGGTCATATATCGAAAACAAGCCCGAACAAGCAGTGCTGACGCTATGAAAACGACTGCACCAAACACCTTGAGACAGCCTTCAAGCGCGAACCCTGACGGTTTCGAGGGATTCGGTATCTGCTGGGGGTACTGCTGCTGGGCGTACTGCTGCTGGGCGTGATTGGATTTAGGGGGTGAGGTTTCGTCAGCCGACGAGTAGGACGCGCGTGATTCTGAGCCCACTTCTGACCGCTCTGCTTGCGCGCGGGTCTTGTCGTATGCCGTGCGCTGCGCTGGATCCTTGAGGAGCTGGTAAGCCCGATTGATTCGTTTAAGACGCTCCTCTGCATCCGGTCGTCGACTCGTGTCGGGGTGATACTTCCGAGCCAGGCGCTTGTACGCGGCCTCGATCACCTCCGGCTCGGCGGACCTGCTGACTTGCAGGATCTCGTACAGGTCCTCATCGTGCACAGCACCTTTCAGGATACCAGTTTCGATGCCGGAGTTGAGGCGTCTCCGCAGGGTTGCGGAATCGCATGAGTTCCCCCTCCGCCCGCGCGCGCGAGCGGAGCGAGTCGCGGCCGGCGCCGGGAGGGGGCGGCGCAGCGAGGTGCTTTGTAGAGTCGTTGAGTGCCTGAGCGAGCCGGGGGGAGGCAGCCGAAGCCGCGCTCGAGCGCATGCCGGAGCCGAGCCAGGTGTACCTCGACGAGATGGCCAAGAAGGAAGCAGAAGCTCAGGCTCCGACCAACTGAGCGATTAGGCGGGTAGGGAGGCAGGATTTGCTGCCTCCCCCCAGCCCGGCTTCGCCGGTCTGCCCCCTCCTTAGCTGGACGCTTTCGCGCCAGCTGGAGGGGGTTTGGCTTTTTGTGGTTAGCCGAAGGCGTCTCTGAGCGACGTTGCCGCGAGGATGCGGGAACTCAGTTCGTCTAGTGCCCTAGCATCTGCCTTGCGCAGGCGCTGGACGGCCCAGCGCGGGAGTGGACCAAAGCGCTGTTCCAGGAGTTCTCGCAGCACGCGCTCGCGTCCTTTTGCTTCGCCCTCTGCGCGCCCTTTTGCTTCGCCCTCTGCGCGTCCGCGGGCGAACCATTCCTCGGCAGCACTGACGAATGTTTCTTCCATTTCTGGGGCCTCCGCGTGGATTCTGTCACGAAGTCTCTCCCGGGTCATTTCCGGATGTAGGGCCATGAAGTACTCGATCAACAAGAGGAACGCCGCGCGTTCCCGGGTGTGAAGGTGGCGAAGTTCGTTCAACCAGAGTGGCCAGGCCTTGCTGAAACGGGGGTAGCTCCGCGCGTCTCGCATCCAGCACAATGTAAGCAGGCCGACGCGGGTGAGCCTCCTACGCAGGATCTGCTCCACGCTGGTGGCGGGAAGATCATCCAGCAGGATGCTTAGCTGCGCGATGTGGGGGCGGAGCTCGGGAAACGTGTCTAGGTCGCGCCTGAACAAGCTGTGGGCGTCGAGGGGATGAGGCCACTCCCCGTCGGCGTTGCTGACCACGATCGGGAGCACGACAGGTGGATGCTGCCTTTCCGTCGCGAGGGAGAGTTGGGCGGAGGCGACGTAGCGCTGCATGCGCAGCGGCATTAGTGGGTCCGGGGTGCTCTGGTGCTCCATCAAGAGATACAGACCGAGGCGATCCGTGGACGCTTGAAGCCGCACGGAAAATAGCAAGTCGGTAGCGCTCGATCGCAGCCTTCGATCCACGAAGCTGCCGGGTTCGAGTCGCAGCGTTTTCCAGTCCAGCGCTCGAACCAGTGCGCTAGGCAGTAGGTAGCGAATCTCACCCGCTGCATGGCGCGGATTGGAGAAAACGGCCTTGAACAGCTGATCGTGCGGAGTGGTAGCGCGAGCGCCAGTCTGCGCGGTCCGTCGCTTTCCCTTGTTCCTGTGACCGCGAGCGCGCACGCAGCCAGTGTCGGCGACCCGCCAGCTCAGTTGCGTTCCCTTGCTGTTTCGTAGATCTCGTACAGGTCCTCGTCGCTAAGCATCCGCAGGGTTGCGAAACTTCAGTCGAATCCCCCTCCGCCCGCGCGCGCGAGCGGAGCGAGTCGCGGCCGGCGCAGCGAGGTGCGGTGACACGCTCGGATTCCGTCCCGTCACACGAACGGGAACTCCAGGCTTCGGACGTGCTCGCCCGTGGCTTATCCTGGGCCCATGGGAACGAGAGGGAAGGGTAAGAAGCAGGCTGCAGTGAAGCAGGCTGCAGTGAAGCAGGCTGCAGTGAAGCAGGCTGCAGTGAAGAAGGCTGCAGTGAAGAAGGCTGCAGTGAAGCAGGTGTACACCTCCCGCAGTCGATCGCCCGAGGATCTGCTGGTGGCCATGACGTCTGACTACAAGACGATGGTTTCCGCGGAGAAAGAGATTGACCGTCGACGCGCGAAGGAAGGCAGCGCCGTCATCGAGGAAGTCTTGGAGCTGGCCGTGGAGAGATTCGAGCGCTCCGTTGGGCGCTGGCTGTTGCCGAGGCTGGTCGAGTACCTCAAGAAAGACGAGGTCCTCGACCCGAAGTACGACGTACTGGTGTTTCCCTGGGAGAAGGAGACGCTGCACCCGGTGCTCAAGCGGATCCCGAACGATCGGCGCACAGCGCTCTTCCAGCGTCACTTCGAACGCTACATCGCGGAGGGGCGCGAGACGTCGATGTACACGTTCGTGTCGGACCACCTGGGCATGGTGCCGGATTTGGCGCCGTGGATCTTGCAGCACTACTACGTCGAGCATCGTCAGAAGCCGCACGATCCCCTCGAAAATGAGCTCTGGAAGAAGCTCCGCAAGAAGTTCCCGAGCATCGACGCGGCGCTGCTGGCCCACGCGCAACAGGTCGGCCCCAAACCCAAGCCAAGCAAGCCAAAGCCGTCCAAGCCGGACGCTGCCAGCTTCACCTTCAAGTCAACAACAACCGCGTACGGGCCCGAAGAGCTGGACGCTCTTCGCAAGACGGACCGAGCTCAGTTCCTGATCGCTGCAGAGGCTGAGACGGGCAAGACCTTCAAGAAGCCAGGCCAGTACGCGAAGGCGATGGCGAAGGAGCTGAAAGAGGATCCCGAGATGCAGGGCGTGGAACGCTTCGAGGTCGACGGCGGGAGTGAACCGTGGGTGCTCTGGCATTTTCCGGCCACCGACGACGGCAGTCTGTTCGTCAGTGGCGCGGCCACCCGCGTCCCAATCGTCCTCGTCTCTGGGGAGTTTCTGCCTCTCGATGAGCGCTGGAGCGGAGGCCGGAAGCTCGACCCCGCCGTGCGGAAAGGCCTCGAGATCGAGTGCGAAGCGCTAGCAGCGGGGTTTCGCGCGGTCAGCTAGGCCTCATTTGCCAAAAGCGCGGTGATGCGCTCGCGGCGTGGGATCGGCGAGAGCCTTGAAGACGCTGCCTTGGTTCCGCGTCGTGCGGACTCGAGTCCGCCACTTGTTCCGTCAGGATGCGGCGCGTGGTACGCATCGTTTGACGGCCATGCCGCTCCTTCCCGCGTGTCCCACGGCCGCCGCTTACCAGGCGATCGAACATGATAAGCGCTTGTTCCTGCCAGCGGTGCAGGCGATCGCGGCCGCGCATGGCCTCTCGGCTCCCGTCGCCGAAGACGCGCTCGACGCTTCTGACGTCGTGTATCGTGTCGGCGCGTCGCACGTGCTCAAGTTGGTCGCGCCTCCTTTCCATGAAGAGCTCGCGCGTGAGTGCGCGGCTCTTGCCCGCGTCGCGCTGTCCGTTCCCACCCCGAAGGTAATCGCCCGCGGCCAACTCGAAGGTTGGCCGTACTTCCTCATGACCCGCGTCGGCGGCGTCCCCGCGAGTGAGCTCTGGCGCGACCTCACTTTGGCTGAGCAACGTGCGCTGATCGCAGAACTTGGGTCGATTGTCGCGGAGCTCCCTGACCATTCCGCTGGCACACGAGATCCGTTTCCCGGAGCGGCTTGGGATGCTTTCATCGAAGCGAGCCGGGCTGGCTTCGCCCGCCGTTGCGCGCGTTGGAAAATGGATCCAGAGAGCGTGGCGCAGCTCGAGCGTTGGATGGATGACGTCCTCGAAAGCCCGGGCCTGCCGCGTGCGGATGCCCTCGTCCATGGCGACCTCACGACGGGCAACGTTCACCTCGAATATCGTGACGGTCATCTGCGCGTCGCCGCCATCGTAGACTTTGGCGACGCTCGGATCGGCCCCCGCCTCTATGAGTTGGTCACGCCGCTCGCGTTCTATTGTCGCGGGAACCGCGAGCTTTCGCGGGCGTTGTTCAAAGGGTTTGCGCTGCACACATCTGCCGAGCGCGATCTCGTTCGTCCGCTGATGGCGCTCTCGCTCTTGCACCCGTTTAATTCGCTCGACCGATGGTGCGGCTGGTGCAACGTCGAGCGCCGCGACTACACGCATTCTCAGGCTGGCATCGATTGCCTCGCGCGCCGCCTCATCTTGGGCGATGAGGCGGAGCCGGCACGAGCTGGACCCTCGAGTTGAACCGCGCGGGTGAAGTAGCCGCGAAGGTTTGCGTCGCGGAATGTCACTCGGTACCCTGAGCGTCTTTCCAAAGGACGGCCTATGGAAGACTTTCGGGTCAAGACCGTAGGTCGTGGTGCTTTGACTATGACCAGGCTCACACACGGCAGCGACCTTGCGCGGCGATCGCGACTCGCCGGGGTGTTGCTTCTGTCGGGGGCCGCGTTGCTCGTCTTTGCGGCGGTGGGGTGCCGCGGGCGGGTCGAGCAGGAACGAGCGCCTCCAGTGGTCAACCTGCACCCCGCGGCGGCGCAGGAGTCTCCCTCGCGGGAATGCGCGGCGCGCATCCAGCAAGCTGAGCGCGAGCCGGCCCTCGAGGGCGCGACCGCCTTCGAGAACAAGCGGCCGCAGATCTTGGCTCGCGCCAAGGCCGAACCGATCTTGTTCTGGCGCGCGCCAAAGATCGCCGAGGGCGCGAGCCCAGAAGTCGCCACGCTGCGTAAGCGCATCGAGCTCGGGCCGAACCAAGGCTTCGCGCTCCACTCGCTTTACCGTGTGGTAAAAACTCGCCCCGAGATCGCTCGAGCGTTGCTACTCCGGGAGGGCTACTTCTACGCGGAAGATCCGGACCTCGCCGTGGCGATGGTCAACGTGGTGGAGCTGCACCACCTGTTCAAGGCGCCCGAGCTGTTCATTCAGCGCGGCAGCGACGTGATCCACGTAGTCAAGGCTCAGCGTGGCTTCTGGTACGAGTACGCGGACGGTGCGGAGAAAGGCAAGCGCGCGCGCCTCTTCTTGCTCGATCGCGTGGTGGAGACGAAGGCGGAGCTCGGCGAGCCCCTTCACGTCGACGTGCGAGATTTGGCCTATCAGCTCGGCTTCGAGCAGCTGAAGGTACGTCGCATCAGCGAACAGTCGATGGTCGCCGACCTGCGTTACGGGGAGCACTGGGTCCCGAGCCTGCTCAGTCGTGATGGCAGCAAGCTCAAGCTCGAGTGCGAGCAAGTCGACAAGCAGGTTGAGCCTGGCCTCGCGCGGACGCAGCAGGTCCTCAAGCGGCGAACCGCGCTGGTGCGGGTACAGCAGCGCGCCATCGCCAACATGGTCGAGGAGTCGTTGCCCTTTGACGAACCGCGCACCGAAGAGGGACAGCAGGACGGCAACCTCCGGCCAGCCTGGATTTGGGCCTACAACCACGGCTGGGACAGCTACACGTTCAACGACGACGGCTACTCGGTGTTCGACAACGCCGGCCGACCGTTGGTGCCCCAGGTCTGCATCGACTTCATCACCGACACCTTCGAGCGCGCGAGCGGCACCTGGTGGACGGCGCGTCAGCACGAGCGTCAGCGGGTGGAGGGCTTGCTCGACTTCAACCAGCTCAACGTCGGGAACCGCCGCAGTGTCGAGGTGATCGTCAAGTTCGCTTGGGAGCACCCCGAGATGTTCGACGTCTACGATCTCGAGCCCGAAGAGCGCGTGGCGTTCATCTGGCGCGACAAGTTCTTCCAACACCTGTACGACAACCGCGATCGTTACCGGCCTGGCGACGTGGTGGCGATCCACGGCCTGCGCAGCGACGGCGAGATGCACTACCACTCGTTCTTCGTCTACGAGTCGGATCCGGTCAGCGGCATGCCGATCCTGCTCGCCGGCAACGCGGGTAAGCCCCGAATTCGCACATGGGAAAACGTGATGCGCTCGGCGCCTCGGCGTAGCATCAAGCATCGGCTGCGACCCCGGCTCGAGTGGCTCGAGAGCTTCATCACGCCGGACCCCAGCCTGGACGGGCACGCGCCCACGCTGTCGTCGTCGCCAACCTGAAGACGCACCACGCGCGGTGCTTTGGCGCACGCCGCTGGTCCGGTAGCGCCAACCCGGACGCGGAACAACGGCGCTTGGCGGGTTCATCTCGTTTTGACGGTGAATCGCGGCCGGCGCGCCGAAGGGCTTGCGCATTGGCTTGTCCCCAGCAAGGCTCCGGCCAGAAAGCGAAGGATATCGTGGCTGAGCGCATCAAGTTTCCTGTTCGAATCGGTCTGTTGGGTTGTGGCACCGTCGGCGGTGGCGTGATTCAGCTGATTCAGGAGAACGCCGAGTATCTGGCGAGCCGGGTCGGAGCGCCCCTCGAGATCCGCCGTGTGCTCGTGCGCGACGCCGAGAAGGATCGCGTACCCGGCTGCAAGAAGGAGTGGCTCACCACCGATCCCGACCAGGTGCTGGCGGGAGACGCCGTGGACATCGTGATCGAGGTGATGGGCGGCGAAGAGCCAGCCAAGACCTACGTCGAGCGCGCCATTGCCTCGGGGAAAAGCGTTGTCACGGCCAACAAGTATCTGCTGGCAAAGCACGGCCCGCGCCTGGTGGAGCTGGCGAACGAGCAGGGCGTGGACCTGGCGTTCGAGGCCTCCGTTGGCGGTGGGATCCCGATCATTCGCACCCTGCGCGAGGCGCTGACCAGCGACTGGGTGCTGAGCGTGCACGCGATCCTGAATGGTACCTGCAACTACATCCTCACGCGCATGCGCGACGAGGGGATCGGCTTCGAGAGCGTGGTGAAGGACGCGCAGCGCCTGGGTTACGCCGAGGCGGATCCGAGCCTCGACGTGGACGGCCACGACGCCGCTCAGAAGCTGGTGGTCATGAGCATGCTGGCGTTCGGCGCCAAGGTGCCGGTAGAGCAGGTCAAGGTCGAGGGCATTCGGAACATCGACCAGCTGGATTTCCGCTTCGCGGACCGCTTCGGCTACACCATCAAGCACCTGGCGATCGGCTACGATCACGGCTCGCGCATCGAGCTCAGAGTGCACCCTGCCATGGTGCCGCGCGGAAGCGTGCTCGCGAACATCGACGGCGTGTTGAATGGTGCTTTTCTGCAGGGGCGCGCTTTGGGGCCCTGCCTCTTGGTAGGTCGTGGCGCTGGCGACATGCCGACCGCGGTGAGCGTCGTCGCTGATCTGGTCGACGTCGCGCGCTCCAAGATCGAAGGCGAGCCAGGGCTTCAGACCCGCGGCATCCAGATGAAGGAGCGTCCGCTGATGCCCCTCGATGAGGTGAGCGCGCGCTACTACTTGCGCTTCGATGTCGGCGATGAGCCTGGCGTGCTCGGATTGATCAGCACCGCGCTGGGTCGGCACAACGTCAGCATCGAACAGATGATGCAGGAGGGCCGCGCGTCGGACGCAGGCGATGCAGTGCCCGTCCTGATCATCACGCACGGCTGCACCGAGGGTCAGGTGAAGGCGGCCATGGCGGAGATCGCAGGGCACCAGTTCTTGAAGGGTGCGCCGCGGTTCATTCGCATCGAGGACGTGTGAGCCGGAGCGGGCCGCGGCCACGCAGTTCGGCGCTCGGAGTCTTCGACTCAGGGCTCGGTGGGCTAACGGTGGTGCGCGCGCTGCGCGAGCTCCTGCCTCAGGAGCATATTGTTTACCTCGGGGATACGGCGCGCGTGCCCTACGGCACGCGCTCTGCAGAGACCGTGGTGCGCTACGCGCGGGGCTGCGCGAATTTGCTGATCCAGCGCGACATCAAGGCGCTGGTGATCGCCTGCAACACTGTCAGCGCCGTCGCCGTGGAGATGCTGCGCGCGGAGTTCGACCTACCGGTGATCGGCGTGGTGGACCCGGGCGCATCAGCGGCGGTGGGTCAGGCGGAGCGCCTCGGCGGTGCCGTGCGGATAGGTGTGCTGGGTACCGCGGGCACGGTCGCTTCTGGCGCCTATCCGCGCGCCGTCGGCCGCCTCTCGACGCGCTTCGAGGTGGTGGCGCAGGCGGCGCCGCTCCTGGTGCCTCTGGTGGAAGAAGGCTGGCTCGAAGGGGAAGTGCCGCGGCTGGCGATCCAGCGCTACCTCGAGCCGCTGATTGAAGCCGAGGTCGGCGTGATCGTGCTCGGGTGCACCCACTACCCCTTGCTCAAGCCGATGATCGAGCAAGTCGCAGCGCAGCTAGCAGGCCATCCAGTGCCCATCGTCGACTCGGCGCAAGCGACGGCGATCGTGGTGCAACAGCTGCTCGAGGAGCGCGAGCTCGGGTCGCTGCCGGCGGCTGACGAGGCCACCGATGGGCAACTCGAGGTGCTGGTGAGCGATTTGCCGAAGAGCTTCGCCAGCGTCGCTGAAGCCTTCCTGGGGCACCCAATCGAGCACGTGGCACAGGTGGATGTAGTCGTCGGCTAGGTAGCCTTCCGCCGCAAACGGGCGCTCCTCACCCCAACAAGCACTTAGTACCGCGCGGAAGCATGTTCTGCGCTCTCTGCTCGTCTTGGGGGAGAGGTCAGCTGGGTTCACTCCCGGGTTCACTCGCGCACAGGTAGAGCACCGCCATGCGCACCGCGACGCCGGCTTCGACCTGATCGAGGATCACCGCCTGATCTGACTCGGCGACGTCGTCGTTGATCTCGACGCCGCGATTCATCGGCCCAGGATGCATCACGAGGGCGCCCTTCTTGGCGAGGCCGAGGCGCGTCATGTTGAGGCCCCAGAGCCGCGAGTACTCGCGAGTGGTGGGGAAGAGCGCGGTGCCCAGGCGCTCCTGCTGGATGCGCAGCATCATGACCACGTCAGCGCCCTCGAGGGCCGGCTCCAGGCGATCGAAGATCGGTACGCCGAGGGCACCGGGTACCGCAGGCCACATGGTGCGCGGCGCGGCGAAGCGCACCGTTGCGCCGAGCATCTTCAAGAGCTGGGCGTTGGAGCGCGCGACGCGGCTGTGCTGGATGTCTCCACAAATCGCGATCTGTTTGCCCTCGAGGCCGCCCAGGTGACGGCGCATGGTGAACGCGTCGAGCAGCGCCTGGGTTGGGTGCTGGTGCATGCCGTCCCCGGCGTTGACGATCGCCGACTTGCTCTTCTTCGAGAGGTACTCCGCGGCGCCGGAAGCGGAGTGACGGATCACCACGACGTCCGGGTGCATGGCGTCCAGCGTCTGCAGGGTGTCGCGCAGGGTCTCGCCCTTCTTGGTGCTCGAAGTCGACGCCGAGATGTTCACCACGTCAGCGCTGAGGCGCTTGCCGGCGAGCTCGAAGGACGTGCGTGTGCGGGTCGAGTTCTCGAAGAACAGGTTCAGCACCGTCTTGCCCCGCAGCGTGGGCGCCTTCTTCACCGGTCGCCGACTGACCTGAAAGAAGGCTTCGGCGCTATCGAGAATGGCCACTGCGCTGGCCCGGTCGAGTTCCGATATCGAAAGCAGGTGGCGCAAGCGGAGGTCAGTCACGAAGTCTCTGTCTATTGGTTGGAGGGTTCGATGAGCCAGGCTTCGAGGCCTTGCTCGGTCTCACGCACATCGACGCGGGCATCGCTTGGCAGCTCGATGCGGCGCACGCAGTAATCGGGTTGGATTGGCAGCTCGCGGCCGAAGCGATCCACGAGGGTCGCCAGCTCGATGCGCCGTGGGCGTCCGTAGTCCATCAGCGCGTCGATCGCGGCGCGCACGGTGCGTCCGGTGAAGCACACGTCGTCAACCAAGATCACACGACGCCCCTCGAGGCGCTCCGGGATCTGACTTGGGCCGATGCGGGGATTGGGCAGCGCCGTCGCTGCGTCATCGCGGTACAACGTGATGTCCACGCTACCCAGGGGCGGCGCAGCTCCGTTCTCGAGCTGTCCCATCCACTGCGCGAGGCGCTTGGCAACCGGCTCACCCCCGCGGCGGATCCCGATCAGCATCAAGGGTTCGTCGTGACTCTGCGAACGCTCGAGGATTTCACCGGCCATGCGTCGCAAGCCGCGCTCCGCAGCGCTTGGGTCCAACAGCAACCGCTGACCGTCTACAGACGGAGCGGAAGGCGGCGTGGACTCTGCTCCAGACATGGATCGCTCTGGTAGATCAAGGCGCCTCGGGCTTCAAGCGCCGCAGGCAATTGCCTGTGGGGAGCCTCACCCGCGCCGCAGGGCGGCGCAAACCGGCGCTAGTTCAAGTAGCGACCGTCGGGGCCCTTGCCGTCGTCGTCTTTGCCGCGCCCGCCTTCGATCACGCGAAAGCTAGACTTGGCCACGCGCTGCTTGCGGTTCGTGCTGTCCTTTTCCACCTGCGCGTCGAGCTGGCGCAACCGGAAGCGTAGCCAGGCGCGCCGCAGCGGAGACGGCGTACCACCGCCCAGGAGCCAACCCGCGAGCATGCCGCCAAAAGGCGAAAGCAGGCCTTCAGGCGCACCGCTCAGCCAGAGCACGCGCAGCACGCTCATCGCGATCACGAAGCCCAGCAGCATGCCAGAGGTGACGGGTAGCACGAAGAACAGGCGCACCGTTTGCCCACGGAAACTCAGCGCCCAGGCCACCGCCACCGCTTCGATCACCGGCGCCGCGCCGTACCAATAGGCAGGCACCAGCTGCGACGCGTACTTCGTCGGCAGCACGATTTCGAGCAAGCCCTGCAGCGTGTAGGCGATGACGCCTGAGAAGAACAGGAAGCGCAGCGTGCGCTTCGTGCCCCACTGAGTCTCCAGCTGCGGGGTGAGGAAGAACAACCCGATCAGCGCGAACAGCAGGTGCCCCACGTTGCCCCGCGGTTCGTGCATCCAGGGCGCGGTGATCAGGCGCCAGACCTGACCGTGGAGGATCTGCTCCGTGTTGCCGCACAGCGCTAGGAAGAGCTGCTCACTGGCTCCTCCCCAGTTGATCGCGACGGCGAAGGCGACGTTGACGGCGAGCAACGCGAGCAAGACGCCCTTGAGCGCCTTGCCCGGCATCAGTAGGCCCCCACTGACTTGCATCCCATCGCCACTTGGGCGGCTCATAAGCTTCTCGTAGCTTCCTTGATGCCAAACCGCAAACCCCGGCAGCGAAAAGCGCGCAGCGGCGGAGTCTGACCCGTCAGAGCCATGGAGCCTTGGCCGGATCCCCCGCAGACGCCTTCCCCTCCAGCGCCTTCCCCATTCCCGTCAGGTCTGGGTGCGCTCCTAGTTGCCAGTGCCGCCGGTGCCGCTGCCGCCGGCGCTGGAGCCGCCGGTGCTGGTGCCTGACGTCCCGCCAGCGCCGCCCGAGGTACCACCCGCGCCTGCCGCCGCGCCACCGGTCCCTCCAGCACCTGCCATGCCTCCAGCACCTGCCACGCCGCCAGCGCCAGCCGTGCCTCCAGCACCTGCCATGCCGCCAGCGCCAGCCATGCCGCCAGCGCCAGCCGTGCCGCCAGTTCCAGCGCTGCCCGCGGCTCCGCCAGCTCCGCCGGCTCCGCCAAAGCCGCTTCCACCGGGAACCAACGCATTGCAGGCCGCCTTGAGCACGACGTTCTCCGCAGCGGTGGCGCTACACGTCGTCGAGTAGGCGATGCTGCTACCGTCGCTGCCGAGCGCCAAGACGCCGAAGTCGTAGAGCGTGCCCGGCGTGAGATCCGTGTAGGGCGTGATGTCGCCATCACACCTCGCGTTCTTGACGGTTCCGTCGGGCAACAGCTTGACTTGGTAGCCGCTGATGGTCGGGTCGGTGGTCTCGCTGGTGTCTGCGCTGCTGCACAGCTTCTCGCCTCGCAGGGCGATCAAGTCGATGTCGATACCGGTGCTGGGCTTCGTGGTGCGCAAGTCGGTCAGGGCATCGCAGGGTGTCACATATACCGTCCTGAACGACACGCTGATGGCCGGCCGCGCGCCGTTGCCGTCGTGGGCGACACCACACTGGGTGCTCCAACTCTTTTCCACACGGTTACCCTTGGCGTCGAGCATCACCCGCGACCCCGAGGCGAGGGGAGTCAGTTGGTCCGTCTCGTAGACATCGACCTCCGCCGTGTAGCGATTGCCTGGCGTGACGTAGCCGAAGGTCACGATGCGATTGCAGCTGGTTGGCGGCGAACTCGGATGATCGAACTCGTCAGGAGCCGACGCGTCTTCGTCTGGAGGCGTCTCGCCGTGCAGGGTCACCACGTAGCTGCGCGGCGCACCCTCCGCGTCGACACACGGCAGGTTGCCCAAGAAGTCTGCAGGGTTGACGCCGACCAGGGTGGGCGAGGCGGTGCCCGCGCTGGAAGAGCCCGTGTCGAAACAGCCGCCAACGGTTGCAGCGCCGGCCAGCATCCAGGCGAGCGCCGAGAGCCTTCCAGGCGCTAGGGAAAGAGCGAATCTCTGCACGGATGCCCTCTTACAGCGCTTCGCCCCGTCGCGCACCCTCGAACTGCGTGGAGCATTAGCCTCGCAGCCGAACGCCAACTGGCGAATTCCCCGGTTTTTCCCAGGTCGGCAGCCGAGCGAGGGTCACGGGATGGGCAGGTAGACGCGTTTCTCGAGCGGCGGCTCGACGGCGATCAGCTGATCGTCCCGCAGCACGAAGCGCGCCACCGTGCGGGGCAGGCTGAGCACGGCGTCCGGCGGAGCTCCACCGCTGCAGCGCCGCGGAATGCGAACTCGCGGCCGCTCCAGCTGAAGCGCCGCCTCGCCCTCGCGGCGTCCGTAGAACACTCGGGCGTGCACCTCGAGCTGGCCCTCGCAGTGGATCCGCGTGCCATCGCGCAGCTCGAAGTCCTCGATAGCGCTCAGACCTTCGACCACCGCCTGCTCGCCAGCCTTGAACACCAGCACGCTCTGCACGCGGGTATTGAACACGCTGACGCTGCTTGGAGGTGACTCGAAGCCGCGCGCCTCCTGCGTGGCCTGCCAGCGGGCGCCAACGCGCAGAATTTCGTCTTCAGCCGTCTCGGCGCGGACGGTTTGCGCCTCCTGGCTCTGCTTCTTCTTACATCCGCACGGTAATAAAATCAGCAGGCAGAGCCACAGCGCCACGCTTCGCCCTGCGTACGCCATGCTCAGGCTCCGCTGCCCGCTGCGCCGCCCGTAGCTGCTGCGCCGCCCGTAGCTGCTGCGCCACCTGTGCCCGCTGCGCCGCCCGTGCCTGCTGCGCCACCGCTTCCCGCAGCGCCGCCGGTGCCACCGCTCGTGCCTCCAGTGCCGGCGCTACCCGCAGCACCGGCGTCGGGGAGAGCGTCCTCGTCGGGGACCAAGAAGCGACACGCGGTGGTGTCTTCCGGCTGGAGCACGACGTCGCACACGTTGCTGATCGTGGAGGCCAGCTGTTGACCTTGCAGGGCCGCGCATTGACTTGGATCGGTGACGCCCGCCTTGGCGCACTCGCCGGCGCCCTGGATCACCGCTTTGCAGCGCCTGACCTCGCTGCCCTTGGGCTCCGACTCCAGCGCGAGTCCGTGGAGGCAGTGGTCGCGGTAGAAGCGCTTGCACGCGTCCACGTCCTCCGCGCCGTCGATGCCGCACTGAGCCGCGGCTTCGCAGCGCGTGTCCTCGATTTCCCGGCAGGTGGTGATCCCCACGGCGTCGGTGCTGCAGCCTCCAGCGGCGAACGCCGCGAAGCTAGCTGCGCCCGAGAGCACGAAGGCAAGAGCGGAGCGCCAAGGCGGAGCCAAGCGGGGACTGTGCGCAGCTGACATAGGAGCTTGCGGCTAGCATGCGCCAGCCAAGCCGGGCGAGTTTATGGCAACGCCGGGCGGCGCTTGAACGCCCGGCGCAAAACTCCCGGAGCCCAGGTTCGCTCTGCTAAGCATTCAAGCATGAACAAGCGCGGTTCGGAGTCGTCGTGGCGCGGGTGATGGTGCTGTGCGCCGGCTTCGGCACTCGGTTGCGTCCCTTGACCAATGAGCTGCCAAAGCCGCTGGTCCCCGTCGGTGACCGTTCGCTGCTGGGACGCATCGCGGCGTACCTGGGTGGCTTCGGGGTGTCAGAGCTGGTCATCAATACGCACCATTTGATGGGGCAATTCCAGAATATTTCTGAAGTTTTAGGTGTAAATATTCAAGTAGTGCCTGAGCCTGAGATCCGGGGCACAGCGGGGGGCGTGGCAGGAGCCCGGCAGGAGCTCGAGGCGCCGGCGCTGATCTGGAACGGAGACATCTGGTGCGAACCGCCAGTGACCGAGCTGCTCGCAAGCCAGGCGCCATTGACGCTGCTGGTCGCACCGCGCGCGAAGGGTCAGGGCAGCGTGGGTTTGGGGGAGAGGAGCGACGTCGTACGCCTGCGCGGCGAATGCTTCGGCGCAGAGGTGCGGGGCGCGGATTACGTAGGCATTGCGACACTTTCCGCGCAGATACTCGAACGGCTGCCTGAGCAAGGTTGCTTGATCGGGGACGTGGCGTTGCCGTGGCTGCGCGAGGGGCGATCCATCGAGACGCTGGAGCTCGGCGGTACCTGGAGCGATCTCGGTAACTTGGAGCGTTACCTTGCGGCAAACCTCGAGTGGCTCGGCGAGCGTGACCAGTGGCTCGGCGCCGGCGCTCAGGTAGCGCCTGAGGTGCGACTCGCGAAGTCCATCGTTGGTGCGGGGGCGCACGTCCTCGGCGAAGGAGTGCTCGAGGGCTGCGTCGTGTGGCCGGGGGCGGTCGCGACGGCACCTGCCTCGCAGACCGTGTTTGGTCGCGGGTTCGTGCAGCGAGTGAGCTAGCGCGGTCTCACCCCCAAAACCAGAGGCGTTTACTGAGCCTTGCCCTGGGGATCTCACCCCGCGGACCGGTGACGCAGGCTACTTGCTGACCCCGGGCGCAATGGGATCGCCGCCGTCGCGCTCCTTGACGGCTTGCTTGAAGCCGACTTCTTCGGCGCGCTGCTTGAACCAGAGGCCCTCCGGGGAGTGACGGGCGACGCCATCGAAGAGCGTGGCGAACATCTGGGTGGTGCGCAGGCCCATGTTCTCGAACGCCTGGTTCACCATCAGCTTGTTCATCAAGAGCTGGTTCCGTGGGATAGCGGCCATGCGCTCTGCAAGGGCTTGCACCCGCGCGTCGAGCTCCGCTTCTCGCACCGCCTCCGCAGCGAGGCCCACGCGGGCGGCTTCACTGCCATCCATCAAGTCGCCGGTGAGCAGCATGCGCTTGGCGAGCTGTGCACCCAGACGGTAGACCCACATCGCGGTCGTCGGGCAGCCCCACACGCGCGCCGGCGGGTAGCCAATCTTGGCGTCGTCGGCCATCACCAGGAGATCGCAACACAGAGCGATGTCGCTGCCGCCAGCCACCGCGTAGCCGCGCACCTTGGCGATGGTCGGCTTGTAGCTGTGCCACAGGCTGCTGAAGTCCTGGGTGTTCTGGAACATCATCTTGAAGTCGACGGTCGGGTCCCACGGCATCGACTGCACGCCGGCGTTCTCGCCTCTGGTCTGCGCAAAGGCCACTAGATCGTAGCCAGCGCAGAAGGCGCGGCCCTCTCCGGTCAGCACGATCACGTGCACCTCAGGATCGCTGTTCGCGGCCTCCACGGCTTGGCGAATTTCCCCCGGCATGTGCTGATCGATGGCGTTCAGCTGATCCGGCCGGCTCAGCGTGATGGTGGCGATGCGCCCAGCGACTTCGTAGCGGATGCTGTGAAAACTCATGCATCCGCTCTGCCGCGAGCGGCGAGGGGCGTCAAAGCCGTGCTGCTGGCGTGATGAAGGCTCAGCGCTGAAAGTAGATTTCGAGCAGCGTGCTCGCGCTGCTGCCGGAGCTGCCGCCGGTCAGGGCGACTTGCCCGGTGGGGAGCAGGCTGAGCAGACCGGGGCTACGCGGGGTCGTACTCACGGGCTCAAGGCTCACTGGCAGGCTGTCAGCGTCGATCCGGTAGAGCGCGCCGTTGCCGTCGCTGCCTGTGCCGAGCAGCACCACTTCGCCGCCCTCGGTGGTCTGCAGCTGCACCGGCGCTGAGCTATCGAGGGCCGGGCCTGCGCTCTGCTTGGGGCAAGGCGCGGCGCAGCCCAGGTCGATGCGCTGCATCTCTGCCGGTGCGTCAGCTAGGGTGCCGCCGACGCGAATGATCCCCGCGGAACTCTCGAACAGCCCGGCGCCGCTCGTGGCGTCCGAGGGCAAGTCCAGGGTGTCGAAGGCGTCTGCTCCGGGCTTCAGCTGTTCGGCTCCCGCGGCGTCCGCGCTGCCTCCGACGACGAGCAAGCCGCGCCCCGCGAGGTACGCCGCGGCGGCGCCCCGACGCGCCGAGGCCAAGCGGATCACGCTGAGGGTGTTGTCGGCCGCGATGCGCAGCACGCGATCGCTCGGCGCCGAAGTGCGTGTGGCTCCCACGACGTAGATCTCGTCATCGGGTCCGCTGAGCACCTGGCCGCCGCTCACGTCGGCGTAGCTTCCGCCGTCTAGATCCTCGAGGAAACCGGTTGCGCCGGTGCTGAAGTCCAGATAGGATGCTCCGCTCGGTCCAATGAACACTGCCGTCCAGCCCTGTTGCACGAGCACCGTCTCGATGGTGCAGTCGGTCTCGCTGGGGCAGGGTACGTCAAAGGCCTGAGAGGCGCGCCACAAGCCAAGGTCGTACAGCCGCCCTTCGCGGCCGCTCACCGAGAACAAGTAGCGGCTGGCGATGCTGCCGCTGAACTCGATGGGAGCGCTGAAGCTCTCCGCGAGCTGGTCGACGCGGCCGAGCTTTCCGGCGCTTCCGACGACCAACGGCACGACGCGCTCGGCGACGCCCCGCGGATCGATGAAGATGCTGTCGCCGCTGACCAGGGTGTTGCCCTGGCTGTCCGCCGCGCGCAGATGAAAGCGCGCCAGATCACCGAGCCCCAGAGAGAAGCCGTCGACGGGGCCGTCGTACTGCTTGAAGTCGTGGGTCGTGCCGTCTTCGCTCGTGGTGGTGATGTTCACGCGGCTCGGCGGCGGATCCGGCCACAGCGTCGACTCGAGGCCCGCCTCGAGCTTCACCTGACCCGGTCCCAGGATCTCCTCGGAGCAGCCTCCAAGGCTCAGGCCCAGCAGGGCTAGTGTCAGTGCGCCACGAATCCGCATGGCGCTTCCTACCGCCAAGCCTTGGCGGATGCCATCGCCGACTCGAGCTGTCGGCGTGCTGCGAGAATGCAAAAGCGCGGCGAAACACCGCTAACATCGCGAGGCAGCTGCGCTACATGGCTGCGATGCCCCTCGTGGTCCGGCATACGGATCTGAACCCTGACGTCGCCGCGCTCGCCCGTAGTCTCGTGGGCGCGCCCGGCGCGCAAGTGCTGTGGAGCGCCGACGCGAGCGGCCCCAGCTACCTGTGCTGTGATCCCGTAGACCAGGTGACCGCGCTCGATCCGGAGCCCGACCTCGCGCTGGACTCGCGTGTGGGGCCGCTTGGGTGCGTGCCCCGCTGGGTCGGCGTGCTGCCCTACGAGTGCCGGCGCGATCTGGAGCGTGCACGCTACGTCTCCGCGGAGCGTCGGCCGCCTCCGTTCATCAGCCTTCCGCACTGGCAGCGCTACGCGGCAGTGGCCCAGGTGACTCCCGACGGCGTGCTCCTGGTTGGCGACGATGCGAGCTCCCTCGAGCGCCTCGAGCGCCGCCTACAGATCCGCGGGGCAATACGTCCCGCGCACCTCGAACGCCTGAAGGACAGCGCCGATGATGGTCGAGCCCACGTCAGACGCATCGAGCAGGCGCTCGAGTTCATCGCTCAAGGCGATCTGTATCAAGTGAACCTGGCGCGTCGCTTCACCTATCGAGCGACCGGCGGACCGATCGAGCTGTTGCTGGCGGTCGCAGGGCATGGTGCGGCTCCTTACGCCTGCGCGCTCGATGTGGGTCAGGCGCGAGTGGTAGGGCTCAGCCCCGAGCTGTTCCTGCGCCTCGAGCCGAACGGTCGCGTGACGACCATCCCGATCAAAGGCACCCGGCCGCGGGGCAAAGACGAGGCGAGCGACGCCGCGCTCAGCCTCGAGCTCGACGCCGATCCCAAGGAGCGCGCCGAGCTCGCGATGATCCTGGATGTGGAGCGCAACGATCTGGGACGCATCGCCAGTACCGGTAGCGTGCAGCTCACCCGCGGCCCAGAGATCGTCACGCATCCTACGATTCATCATCGCCAGGCCACCTTGTGCGCCGAGCTCCGGCCAGAGGTGACGCGGCGTGCGCTGCTCAGCGCGATGCTTCCGAGCGGCAGCGTTACGGGGGCGCCCAAGGTGCGCGCCATGGAGCTCATCGCCAACTTGGAGCCGGTCCGGCGCGGCCTCTACACAGGCGCTTATGGATGTGTGACGCAGGCTGGAGGGCTCGAACTCGCCATGGCGATCCGTAGCCTGTCGCTGCGCGGAGAAGTCGGCCACTACCACACCGGTGGCGGCATCGTCGCTGACTCCGATCCTGAGCGCGAGCTCAGCGAAACCGAGTGGAAAGCCGAGCAATTTCAAGCGCTGGCGTCCTCTCGGCAGCCGCGCCCTTCGCTCTACACGTGAGCGCCCGCAGGCGATGAACTTGCTCCGCCGTGAGCGCGCAGCCAAGGTCGATTCGAGGGGCCGAAACTTGGCCGTCAACGGGGGAGGGCAGTACCCATATAAAAGCGGTCCTGCCCTCGCTGCCGAGAGCTCCTCCGAGGCCCGCATCGACCCCGATGGAAAGCGTGAACGTTCGGAATCTCGAAAACATCCAGGAGGACGATCCGGGCCGGCGCTCGCCGCGACTCGGAACGCTCTTGTTGTTTGCGCTCGGTGGGGGAGCGCTGGTCGCCGTCGCTGCCTTCAGCATGAAGAGCGCAGAGCCGGCTCAACAGCAGCAGAACGATCCTCTCGCCGCGCTGATGCAGGAGTCGCGGGAGGAATCGAAGCCCGCCGAAGAGATCGACGAGAGCGACGTGACCTTCCCCGGGATCTTGAGCGACACCGAAGCGCCAACCACCGCCCTGGCCGCGGTGAAGGACGAGCGCGGCCGCTTGGTAAAGCAAGACTTCACGCTGCCGCCCGGCGCTCCCACGTTGCCTCCGCCGCCTTCGGACAGCTTGCCCGTGGTGCCGTTGCCCGCAGGCAGCCTGCTTGCGGCGACTCCTGTCACCGAGGAGCCGAAGGACAGCCTAACGGGGCTCGCCGCCAGCCAGTCGCAGATCGCGGATGACGCCGAGCTGGCGCCAATGGGCAGCGAAGGTGGCTACCAAATCCAAGTCGCGAGCTTCCAGAAACAGGAAGACGCCGACAAGTTCGTCAACGACCTGCGCAAGCGCGGTCACTCCGCCTATCGCCAGGCGGCTCACGTGCCCAGCCGCGGCCTCTGGCACCGCGTGCGCATCGGCCCCTTCAAGACGAAGTTCCAGGCCATGCAGTACAAGGACAAGTTCGAGAAGACGGAGCGCGTCTCGCCGTTCTTGATCGACCCGCACAAGGTCAAGCTCGCTGAAGAAATTCGCAAGTCGAAGATTGCCGCGCGGAAGCGTCGCATGCTCGGGACCGACTGAGAACCAATCGGAGCAAGATCTTGCCAGCTCCGCCCGACAGCATTCGGATCGGCGCTGTTTGACACGCGTGAGCACGTAGCTTGCCAGTACGTTTCCTCGCGGTTCGGGGGTGAGGTGAGGTGCACGGCACCCGGCCGTCGCCACGCAGAGCCGCTCAGCGCCGCTGATGGCGACTGCGGCCCAAGCGACGCAGCAGCCCAAGCGGCGCAGCAGCCGCGGCGCAGCGGCCCAAGCGGACGCAGCAGCCGCGGCGCCGCACAGGCTCAGTGCTTGTGAGGGTGGGCGTGCTTGTGCTCGTCGGAGTCACCTTCAGGCAGGCGAGCGGCGACGATGTCTCCGCTGAGCACGCCCTTCGCTCCGATCAGCTGATCCGCTAACGCCTTGAGTTCACTTGCTGGACCGCGTGTGGCGATCACCTCCATGCAGTGATCGTGGTCCAGGTGCACGTGCAATGCGCTGATGATCAGTGCGCCGGAGTCGTGCTGGATGGCGGTCAAGCGCTCGCTCAGCTCCGGCTTGTGGTGGTCGTAGATCAGCGTGATGGTCGCGCAGGTCGGCGCGCCGGTTTGCCACGCCGCGTCGTCCAGCTCGCGCCGGACCAAGTCGCGCAGCGCTTCGGAGCGGTTGGCGTAGCCACGCTGAGTGATCAGCTCATCGAAGCCTTCGAGGAGCTCCTTCTCCATCGCGACCCCAAAACGTACGAGCTTGCTCATTGCTTCACCTGCTGGTGGGAGCCAGTCATCGGCGGTCTGCCTTGCGGCTCATCTGCTGCTTCGCGGCCCGCGAGATGGCGCCCGTCACGTTCTTGCTGCGGGCAACTTGTCTTAGGTCTGCCTCGCGCAGGTGAGGGATGAGACTCGACGCAAACGTGAGCGGCGTGCGCGGGTTCGTCACCAGGTTCAGCTTGATCTGGTAGCTGCGGGTGAACTCCTTGTTGCGCGCAATGATGCGCAGCACGTCGTCACTCACGGAGCGGCTCGCGCTGATCTGGATGGCTTCGCGCTCGCGCATGCGCGGCGACTGCACGGCCGCGGCTGCCACCAGGCGGTTTGCGTCGCGGGCTAACAGCAGGAGCTCTTCTCCCTTGCCAAGTGCGGCCGTGCGGATTTTTTGTGAGGTCGTCATCTGAGTGATGCGGGCCCACAGTGGCTTGACCTTTTCGATGACCTTTTCGTTGCCCTCTTCATCGAGCTCGTGAGTGTCTTCACCCTCGTCCAGAGCGATCTGGGCGCTGATCTCTTGCGTCTCGGAAAATAAGACATCGTCGAAGGTCGGCTCTTCACTCGGCTCGGGGATGAGCTCCGTCTGAATCGCCTCCGCCGCTTCCTTGAAGGCGGGGATGTTCAGCTCGACGCCGTTGCGCACCGCGAGCTCGAGCAAACGGTCCGCGGTGGACATGCGCACGTGCTTGTTCATGTACAAGCGCTCGATGACGCCGGGGGCCTCCAGCAGGCGCCGCTCGTTGGTCGCGATGATTTCCCCCGCCTTCTCGTCGGCACGCTCCGCGAGGAACTCGAGGGTCTCCGTCGCGATCCGTGGCATGCGCAAGAGCGCCCCGAGCGAGTCGTGGTCGTGTGCCCGCGTCTCGCACAGGGCGTGAATGACTGGCGCTTGCAGGTCAGCGCTGAGGGCGCCAGTCAGCACGGGTGGCGGTAGATCCTTCAGGGTGGCGCGGGCGGCTTCGGCCACCTTTGCGTCGTCCCCCCCGGCCAACCCAGTGAGGACCGTGACGATGTCCGCCGGCTTGGCTCCGGGGATGACCCCCTTGGCTGCCATCAGTTTGAGCGGCGGAGGCGCTCCCGGAGAGAGCGCCTTCTTCGCTGGTGGCGGCAGACCTTCAAGATCCAGCTCGGGACTCATTCCTTCACGGTACCGCAACTCGCCCGACCGCTCACGGGTCGCGGCAGCGGACGGCGAGATTTTTGACTTGTCTTGGTCGCGCCTGGCTGGGCGCGATTTGTCCATCCGAAATCGACGTGGGTGGCGGAATGTCGGGTGAGGCTGGAGGTTCTACTGAATGCGGGCCGCGCCAGAGGTGTATCTGGCACGCGGCGCGACGTTGCGCTCTCGCTCAACGGGACCGTCGATGGTCAGTCAAGCAGACCAAGTGCGAATCGCAACGTTCGGCGTGGTGCATGGCGAAAACCTGGATGCACGGCGCGAAAGCTTGGAAGGCTCGTGCGCCCTTGCGCCTCAGTTCGCGACGGCTTTGGAACACGAATGGAACTCAGACTGCTCACCCCGCAATCGCTCAGCCCACGAAACCAGGCGCGAATCGCCCAGCTGTCGACGGAAACAGCGTTCGCGCCTTACCCACGCCGGCAGCATGCCCGGGCAAGTGGGGAGGCGACCGCGCCCACATTCACCGACCGAGCGTCGCCGCGCGGGGGGACAACCCGCGTCGGGTCATCGGACTCGGTTGCTCTCATTTCTTGCGGGCACTATTCTGCCCGACAGTCAGCTTTGTTTGAGGATAGGTTCGGCGTAGGGACGCGCAGCTCATCGTTGGAGTCTGCGGACCAACAGCTCTAGCCTGGTCAAGCCAGGAACTCTGCGGAGGAGATACACACATGGGGATCATGGATTTCGTCAAGGGCGGCGTGCAGCAGATGATGATCGCTCGCCCCGACGAGTACAAAGAGAAGGTCTTCTACAAGCATCCGGATCAGCAGTTTCCATTCTGGAGTCAGCTGACGGTCGATTCGGATGAAGTCGCGCTGTTCTTCAAGGACGGCACGGCTCAGGGGATCCTCCCTCCCGGGCGCCACACCCTGAGCACGCAAAACATCCCGTTCCTCGGTAAGTTCGTTTCGGAATTTACGGGCGGAAATGTATTCATCAGCGAGATCTTCTTCGTAACCACGCGCCCGATTTTCCGCGATCAGAATAGCCAGCCTTTGGGCTTCGGTGGACCCCTGGGGTCGATGCGTGATCCGGAACTCGAGATCCGCGTGAACCCTCGCGCGTTCGGCACCTACTCGTTCAAGGTGACGGATCCTGCTGTCTTCATCGGCAAGTTCATCGGCCAGAGCGGTGCGGTGGATCCCGACGTCGCCCTGCAGTGGGTGCGCGACCAAATCCTGATGGGTCTGAAGTCCGTGCTGACGCGGATGATGAAGTCCGGGGACATCACGCTGATGGATCTCGGCGAGTGCGGCCCAGACGTCGCGCGGGAGATCGTACAGAACTGTCCAGACCTCACGGAAAAGGGTCTCCAGGTCATGGAGATCGCCAAGCTCAACATCAACTTGAGCAAGGAAGACGAAGCGCGCATCGACGAGTTCCAAGACCAAATCGTCCAGGCCAAGCTCGATCGTCGGAAGGCGAAGATCGGCGTCGGAACCGCCGAAGCCGAGGCGCAGCAGCGTCAGTTCGGTCTCGATCAGGACTTCTCGAACGCTCAGCGCTACGTGAACCAGGTCGACATGAACCGCTACGGGCAGTTCGCTGGTGCGCAAGCGACCATGGGCCTCGGTGAAGGCCTCAAGCAAGGCGGCGACGGCGTTTCCGCGGGGGTTGCTGGTGCCGGTATGATGGCAGGCATGGGCCTTGGTGCCGGTCTCAACGCTGGCGCGCACGGCTATCCTCCTCAGGGCTACCCGCCGCCCGGCTACGGCTACCCGCCGCCCGGTTATCCGCCGCAAGGCTATCCCGGTTATCCGCCTCCAGGCTATCCACCCCAAGGCTATCCGGGACAGCCGCCCGGCTATCCGCCGCAGCAAGGCGCGCCCCAGCAGGGTGCGCCCCAGGGACAGCCCGGTCAGTATCCCGGTTATCCGCCGCAGCCTGGTTATCCGCCGCCCGGCTATCCGCCCCAGGGCTATCCCGGTCAGCAGCCTGGGTATCCGCCTCAGCAAGGCTACCCGCAACAGGGCTATCCGCAGCAAGGCGCGCCGCAGGGCGCGCCTCAGCAGGGCGGCGGCGGATATGGACCACCTCCCGGTGCGCCGCCCCAGGCCGCGCAAGCCGGAGCGCCCGCAGCGGGCGAGTTCCCCGGCGGTCCGTGCCCCAAGTGCAACACGCCGAACGGCGCCGGCGCGAAGTTCTGCGCCGCCTGTGCGACGCCCCTCGGCTGAGCGACTCGACTCGCAAACACCCAGCGCCCGGGCTCAACAGAGCCCGGGCGCTTTTGCGTGGGTCGACCGACCCGCCCAGGGAACCCCACGCGCAACGGAGGCTTTCCGCCGCAACCTTTGGCGCGCCCACGCCACGGCTGACGCCACACGGCTGGGACATTCCGCAATTGTCCCGCGAGTCAGTGCCTTGGCCGCGGACAATGGGCTAGGCTGAGTGCGAGGGTGAGCGAGACACTACTGCTGTTCGGAGGGCACAAGGCGCCCAACGACAAGCCCGAGCCCGAGCCGGAGCCGATTGCCAAGCTGTGTCCGGACTGCGGACATCAGTTCTCGGGGGAGGCGCGATACTGCCCCTTCGACGGCGCACCGCTAGAGCATCGAGGCAAATGGGATCGCAGCGGCGACCCACTGCTCGGCAGCATCGTGGACGGTCGCTACGAGGTGCTCAGTGTCCTCGGCGAAGGCGGTATGGGAACCGTCTACCGCGTGCGACACACCACGCTAGGCCGCGCTTTCGCCCTCAAAGTGCTGAGGAAGGACCTCGCCGGCGATCGCGAACTCGCGGCGCGTTTCATTCAAGAGGCGAAGGCTGCCGCGTCCGTTTCCCACCCAAGCGTGGTCCAGATCACGGACTTCGGCGCGCTCGATGGTGAACAGCCCTATTTCGTCATGGAAATGCTGGAGGGGCAGTCGCTGGGTTGGCTGATCCAGCATGGTGGCGCCATCCCCGCTGCCCGCGCCGTACGCATCCTTCGCCAGGTGGCCGAGGCGCTGGGCGCCGCACACGCGGCAGGCATCGTTCATCGCGATCTGAAGCCTGACAATATCCACGTGGGTTCGGCGGCAGGCAGCGGCAGCGATGTGGTGAAAGTGCTCGACTTCGGCCTCGCAAAGGTCGCGGGCGCCAGTCGCCTCACACGCCAGGGCATGGTGTTTGGCACGCCCCACTACATGAGCCCGGAGCAAGCCTCGGGTGGCAGCGTGGACCATCGCGCCGATATCTACGCCCTGGGCGTGGTGATGTACGAGATGTTTACCGGCCGAGTGCCGTTCGAGGCCGATAGCTACATGGGCGTCTTGACCAAGCACATGTACGTGGCCCCGACGCCGCCGAGCGAGATCATCGCCGCCGCGCGTGAGCTTGGAGCGCTGGAAGACATGACGCTCCGCTGTTTGCAGAAGAAGCCGCTCCAGCGCTTTCAGAGCATGGCGGACTTCATCGAGGAGCTCGACCGCGTCGCGCAGGTGAGCGACGACGGCAGCGTCTCCTTGCGGCCCTCTGAGGCCGACGCCCGGCCACTGGAAAATCTCCTCGCCGACGAGCTCGAGCCGCCTAGCCCCGAGGAAATGCGTATCGCGCAGGGCCGCAGCGAGTCCTACAGCCGAACGTCGATCGCAATTGCGGTCGTCGGGGCACTGGCGCTGCTCGGCGCAGTGGTGTGGCTGTTCGCGCGCGGGTCGGGGGAGTCGAACAGCATCGAGGCGGCCAAGACCGCCGCCAGTGCGAACACGAGCCTGGCCTCAGCTGCCCCGGCTACGACCCCAGTCGCCACGCAGGTCACGACGCCAGCCACCGCCGAGAACGCCGCGCCCGAACCGAGCCCCGTGGAAAAAGCGCCTGAGCCCGCTGCGAAGCCAGCTCCGCTGCGGGCCTACCATCCCGCCCCACGCCCGACGCCAGCCCCGACGCCCACGGCCGCGGCCACGACCAAGGCGAAGCCCCAGATGGGCGGCTCGGACATCGTCGATCCCTGGAAGTAAACGAACCTCAAGGCGACCGCGTGCTCTGGAGCACCCGAACGACGAGCTCCGCAAAACTCGCGGATCATTTCGCCGTTTGAGACGTATCGCATCCAGTGACTCAGCTTGACAGTGGTGCTGGGTACCGCAAGGCTAAGCCTGCGCAGGAAGAAACGACGTGGCGAAGAAGCAACTACTGCTGGTCGATGCAGATCCTCGCAGTGTCCGAGTGCTCGAAGTCAGCCTCAAGAAGGCGGGCTACAGCGTCACGACGGCAGGCGATGGTGCCGATGCATTTGCGAAGATCAACTTCTCCACGCCTGATCTGATCCTCACCGACACACGGCTACCGGGGCTCGATGGCTACGAGCTGGTCAGGCGTTTGAAGGAGCAGCCGGACCTATCGGGGATCCCGGTGCTGTTCCTGACCAGCCAAAAATCCGTCGAGGACAAGATCCGCGGACTGGAGCTGGGTGTCGAAGACTACCTGACGAAGCCGATCTTCGTGCGCGAGCTGATCACGCGCGTGAACATGTTGCTCGCGCGCCGCACTCAGGAGCGCATCGCCACCAGCCAACCCTTGAGCGCGCGCACGCGGCTCTCTGGGTCGCTAGAGGACATGGGCGTCGTCGACTTGCTGCAGACCTTCGAGGTGAGCCGCAAGAGCGGCGTCGCCGTGATTCATGACGGAGCGCGCGATGCTTACGTTTATTTCCGCGAGGGAAAGGTCGTCGATGCGGAGCTCGGTAAGCTGCGCGGCGAGGAGGCAGTCTATCGCGCGCTGATTTGGACGGAGGGCAGCTTCGAGGTCGAGTTCCGCCCCGTTCAGAACGAAGACATCGTTCCCACGTCGACTCAGGGCCTGCTGATGGAGGGCATGCGGCGCGTCGACGAGTGGGGGCGCCTGTGTGAGCAGTTGCCGTCCCTGACCACGGTCTTCGAAGTCGACCACGACGAGCTGGTGGAGCGCCTCAACGAGATCCCAGACGAGCTGAACGGCATCCTCAAGTTGTTCGACGGCAAGCGCAGCCTGCTTCACGTCGTGGATGAGAGCCCCTTTGAGGATCTCTCGACCTTGGGCACCATCACCAAGCTGTATTTCGAGGGACTCCTGATCGCTTCGGAGTCTCAGAGCCTCGGTGACGACCCAGTGCACAGCGACGAAGTGGTCCCGAGCATCGAGCACGAGAGCCAGCCGAAGCTCGACGTCGCGTTGGTGGAAGCTGTCGTCCCCGAGCGCCACTCACCGCCGAAGACGAAGACCGCCGAGCCGGTGCCCGATTTGGGAATCTTTGACGACCCAAGCGAAGCCGAAGCGGAGCGCCCCGCTGCCGCTGCCAGCGCTGACCGCTCGGCAGGCGTCGCTGCGTCGCAACGGGCGACCCTCGCTACCGCGGCTGACGCTGCGATGGAGGCGCTCGATCGCCTCGCGGCGGAGGCGGCACCGGCACCCGCGCCAAAGCGCACCCCACTCCCCGCGACCACCAAAGAGGGTCGGGTCGGCATCTCGACCCAGATGGGCATGGGTATGCCGGCCGTCGCAAAAGACCCAGGCTCGCGTGCGAAACCGCAGTTCACCGCCAAGCCCACGCTGGCTGACTCGCCCGACGCCCGCGCTGCGGTCGCGATCGCGCGCAGCGCAATCGAGTCTCAGCTGCCAAGCACCAAGGGTGATTCGCCGCAAGCCAAGCTCGACGCGAAGGTGATTCCGTTCCCGCGCGGAACCGGTGAGGAGCACCCTGGCAAGGCGACTCGCATCATGGGCAGCATTCCGCTCCCGGAAGAAGCGAGTCCGGAGACGCGCGCTGAGGCGCCCCGTGCGCTGCGCGAAGGCCAGCTGCCCTCCCCGGGAGAACCGGCGGCACCTAGCCGGGCTACCTCCGACGAAGGCACGAACCCAGACAGCCTGGGCGCGCCGGAAGCGACGCCTGTGCCCGTTCAGAAGCAGCAAGCCCCCGCTGCCACTGTGAAGCCGGAACCCGAGGAGGAAGCGCCGATCACCCGCGCCTCCAGGCCGCGGACCAAGACGGCGCCGCTACCCGCGGTGACGAAGCCGGCACCAGCGGTCGATGACGCGGAGCACGAGCACCCCCACGATCACGAGCACGAGGCGGCGTTCTTCGCTGTCGGCGAGACGGGCGAGTACGAAGGCGGCCCGCGCAGCATTCCGCCCGGTGAAATCGTCCTCGACGAGCCGCTGGTGCTGCCTCAGCGCAGCCCAGAGCAGGAAGCGCGCCGCAGTCGCTTCATGCGGGTCGTTGCGCTGGCGGTCGGATTCGCCGTTGGTGTCTTCATCTTCGCGATGATCTTCAAGGGCAACAACAAGAAGGACGAGCCCACGCCCGCAGCGACCACCTCGGAGCCTCGCGGTGAGTCCGTCCGCACTTCGCCGGCGCTAGACGAAAAGCCACCGCCTGCAGCCACGGTGGAGCCCGCACCCGAAGCCACAGATCAGCCTGAAGCCGCAGAGCCGCCTGAAGCTGCAGAGCCGCCCGAAGCTGCAGAGCCGCCCGAAGCTGCAGAGCCGCCCGAAGCTGCAGAGCCCGAGCCGGTGAAGCAGCCCGAGGTCAAGGAGCCCGTCAAGCCTCCGCCTGCGGTGCGCGATCCAGCGCCCAGGCCTCCCGCGGCTGCGCGGCCCCCCGCACCGAGGCCGCCAGTCGCGGAACCTCCAGCGCCCGTGGCACCTCCGACGCCGCCAGTTTCCACCGGGAAACCCCCGACGGCTTCATTCCCAAGCAACTGACCTCAGCGGTGTCAGTCGCCAGCGCGGCGGCTGCTGAAACTGAGGTGAATCTGTGATTCGCCGAATAAATCAACACAGCGTTTCCTGGTCTCAAACGTAGCGCGAAGGCGCAAAACTCGTGCGCCCACACCCTTTTAGGGGCGGGCGAGTTTTGCAGCGAACTACGGAGACAGGACACTAGGGCGACGGTTCGGGCTTCGGCAGCAGGTGATGCGGGATGGTCTTCAAGAACCCGCGGAAGAAGTAGCTGAAGCGGCCCATGGAGTCCGAGTAGAACACGCTGGTGCGCGGTACCTCAGCGAGATGCGACGTGCCCAGAGCGATCGGGGCCCCTGTTGCGGTGAACGCGGCGTCGTAACCCGCTTCGGTGACCAGATCACGCGCGCGCCGGTCCATCGATCCGAGAGGATAGAAGTATACGCTGGGGCTCACGCCCACCCGCTGTTCGAGCAGCTCTCGTGAACGGGTGAGTTCTTCGTCGATCAGCTTCTTGGGGAGGTTGGCGAGGCCGCGGTGGCGGTGCCCATGACTCGCGATCTCCACCAGGCCCGAGTCATACATCTCCCGCACTTGCTCCCAGGACATGGTGAAGCGCTGGCGGTCTTCCACTAGGCCCGTAGTGATCCCCAGGGAAAAAGGCAGCTTCAAGCGTTTCAGGATCGGCCAGGCGCGGTGGTACACGCTGCTCATCCCATCGTCCATGCTGATCACCGCGACGCGTTCCGGTAAGAGCAGCTTGCCACGCAAGAACAGCACGAGCTGGCTCAGGTGGACCACCTCCACCCGATTCTCCTTCAGCCATTCCATCTGCTGCCTGAAGGCATAGCTCGGGACGCTCAGTGGGTCGCTTCCGCGATCGAAGCCGTGATAGAGCAGTACCACCGCGCGCGTGCGGTGCGCGTCGACCACTGGATGGGTGAACGTTGCCGTAGGGATCTCGAGCTCGCCGCCCTGCGCTACGGCGGCGTCCGGCGTCGTAGCCGCGTCGCCAAGTGGTGTCTCAGTCGGACCGGGAGTCGCCATTTCGCCCCCACCGGCCGACGCGTCGCCAGGCGCTCCACGCGGCGTTTCTGGCTCCGTTGCTGTCGTGAGGGCAGGGGGGGAGGTGCGGTGAATTCCGCTGCAGGCCAACAGCAAGCCAGCGGCTAGGAGCGCGCTCTGTGCCAGCCGCAGGTGTGCGGTGCGTGTTGAGGCCGCGATCATGGAGCCCAGCAGTGTAAGCGACGCAGACGCCCTGCCAACCCTTGGTCTGCATCGTTGCCACCATCCACCACACCACCATCCACCACACCGCCATCCACCACACGGCCATCCACCACACCGCCATCCACCACACGGCCATCCACCACACCAGTGGACAGCTTCGCACCTGAGCTCAGCGCACGGCTCCGGCCAGCGACTGCGCTGGAGGGCAGGCCCCAAGGAAAAACCAGCAGGGTCAGCTGGAACGGGAGCGCACCCGTGGGTCGAGCAAGGCGTAAGAAAAGTCGACGAGCAGGTTGGAGAGCACCACGGCGACCGCGAACAGCAGCACCACACCGACCACCACTGGGCCATCGCGGTCGAAGATCGCGTTCACCGTCAGCGTGCCCACGCCGGGCCAACGAAAGATCCGCTCAGTGACGATCGCGCCGCCCACGAGCGTGCCGATGTTCATGCCGATCACGGTCACGAGGGGCACCAACGCATTCCGCAGGGCGTGCTTGAAGACGACCACGGACTCCGAGAGGCCCTTGGCGCGCGCCGTACGCACATAGCCGCTGCCGAGCAGGGTGAGCATCTCGTCGCGCACCAGGCGCGTGTAATAGGCGGCGCCGTACAGGCCCAGTGTGAGGGAGGGAAGGAACGCGGACTTGAGCAGCTGCGACTCGTCCCCCGAATAAACCATAGGGAACCAGTTCAGCCAGCGCGCGAACACCGCCTGTAGGAACAGCCCCGTCAGGAACGTCGGCGCGCTGATGCCGATCAGCGTCAGCCCCACTGCGCCCCAGTCGAAGACTGTGTGCCGCCGATACGCCGCGAGGACTCCGAATAGGATCCCCACGGAAATCTGTATGGCGAGCGCCAGCACCCCGACCAGCAAAGTCGGGCCAATGGCGCTGCCCAAGAGCTTCGTCACGGGTTGCCGCTGAAGATAGCTCTCACCAAGGTCGAGGCTCACCGGGCCGACGACCTTGCTCGCGTTGGGGTGTGACTTCTGATCGCCCCCGACGCGCACCATCTGAGTGAAGAAGCGCCCGTAACGCACGTACAGCGGCT
>JBFXBK010000032.1:0-39779 GCA_050183255.1 Polyangiaceae bacterium
GGCCAGGCCACCATGGATGAGGTAACGGGGATGGCGAGCATGGATGCCGAGACCGATGGTTTCCCTGAGGAAATCTATATCAATGGCAACACCTACTCGAACATCGGTAGCAAGCCCGCCGGAATCCTCGCGACGCTCGGTGTGAGCACCTTGGAAGAGGTGGTCTGGGACGGCTCGGAGCGCAGCGCTGGCTCCGCGATGTTGTGCCTGGGCGAGTCGGATCAGCCGACGTTCCGCGACTTCAAGGGCCTCGAAGGCGTGGGCAACCCCGACGTTCACTCCACGGATGCAACGCCCTACGCCTGCGCGCTGCCTGACCTCGACCCGATCACGCTGCCCTGACCATGGCCGTCCGCTTCCCATTCGCGAGGACGCGCTGGCTGCCAAGACCAGCACTCAGCGTCCTCGCGGCGGCACTTCTCGCCGCCTGCGGGGGCGGGGGAGAGGAAGAGCCGTCGCCAACGCCGGATCTGCCGTGGGAACCCGGGAGCTGGCCCGCCTATCAGGCACCTGACGCCAAGCAGGCCGATCTCGGCAAGCTGCTGTTCTACGACCCGCTGCTCGGCGCAGACGGGACGACCGCCTGTGCGACCTGCCACAGTGAACACTGGGGCATGAGCGACGGGCTCGCGGTGAGCGTCGGCCTCGATGGAGTGGGCGCCGTCGGGCCAGGGCGCGTTGGGCCGAACCTCACGCGACGCAATTCGATGACGCTCTGGAACGTCGCCTTTCGCGAGCGCTTGTTCTGGGATGGCCGCGCGGAAACGCTCGAGGCGCAAGTCGCCTCGCCACTTACAGCCGCTGAGGAGCTCGGCAGCTCCGAGGCTGCCGTGGTGGCCGCCCTGGGGGCCAACGCGGAGTACACATCGCTGTTCGCGGAGGCGTTTCCAGGAGAGCCGCTGAGCTTCACTCAAGTCGAGCAGGCGCTCGCCGCCTTTCAGCGCGTGCTCGTCAGCGACTGGGCTCCCTATGATCGCTACGTGAAGGGCGACTTGGGAGCGCTCAGCGCGCAGTCCCAGCGCGGTATGCGGGCGTTTGCGGACCATGGCTGCGCCACCTGCCACGTGCCACCGCGGTTCGAGCTCGAGCTGTACGCCAGTCGCGGGCAGGCCAACGCGGACGGAGTCGACGACGCCGGGCGCTTCGAAGTGACGGGTAACGAGGCAGACAAGGGCGCCTTCCGTGTCCCGACGTTGCGCAACCTGCGGGACTCCGAGCCTTATTTCCATGCGGGAACAGCGCCAACCGTGGAGGACGCCGTGCGCGCGGAGCTCGCCGTGAGCGACGGTACCTCGCTCGCCGAAGTGCCGCAGGACGTGGTCGACGACATCACCCACTTCCTGGTCAAGGGACTCACGGATCGCACCCGCGAGCAGGCGCGGCCCGCGCGTGTGCCGAGCGGCCTCGAGGTGCCTTTGGACAACTTCCGCATCCCGCGCTAGTTCAGCGTTACTCTAGAAACGCGCCCTCACCCCCACGCGCTCAGAGCCCTCGCCTACTTGCCAATGCTTCACGCGCTTCGAGGCGCGTTCTGACCCTGGAGCCGAACGAATCATGCCGAACGATCCCCTTGCTGAAACCTCATGGCTTCGCCGTGTGCGAGCGAGCACTTGGCTGGGTGCACTGGCAGTCGCCGTGGCGATCAGCGGCTGCAGCGGGGATGACGCAAGCGAAGAGCCCACGACCAAGGGCGTCAGCGTACCAAAAGCTGGCGAGCACTTCGAATCGCTCTCCGACTGGCACTTCTTCAGCGACATCAGCCAGCAGAAGCCCGCTCCGGGCGTCGAGCCGTTCCAACCCATCGCCCCGCTGTACAGCGACTACACCAACAAGCGGCGCTTCGTTTACATTCCGTCCGGAACCAAGATTCAGTACAGCGCAGACGGGGTGTGGACCATTCCGGTTGGAGGAGCGCTGATCAAGACGTTCTCCTACGTGCTTGATGAGCGGGAAGGCGTGCCAGCCGTGATCTCCCCCGACAAGGAGCGGTTGCTGGAGACCCGCGTGCTGTTCCACGAGTCCGAGACGACGTGGGTGGCGGAGACCTACGTGTATGACGAGTCTGGCAAGAGCGCCGTGCGCAAGGTCGCCGGAGCCACCATCGACGTCAGCTGGGTGAACCAGGCGGGGGAGACCATGCAGAACGCGTACGGCGTACCCAACGTCAACGCTTGCCAGACATGTCACGGGGAGAACGCCGCGATGAACGCCCAGGGGTTGCGCACGCGCCAGCTCAACTGGGACTACGACTACGGCGATGTCGTGGAGAACCAGGTCGACCACTTCCAGAAGCTCGGATGGCTCGAGCCGGCTGGGGATCGCGAACAGCTCGTAGATCCGTTCGGAAACGCAAGCGTCAGCGATCGCATGCGCTCGTACTTCGACTCGAACTGTGGCAGCTGTCACCGCGAGGACGGCTTCGCATCCTCGAGTGGGCTGTGGCTCGACTGGGGCCACACCGACCCCAGCAAAGAAGCGGCGCGGTGGGGGGTGTGCAAGCAGCCGACGTCTGCAGGAGGCGCGACCTGCGGCCTCCAGTTCGACGTCGTGCCCGGAAAGCCCGACGAGTCAATCTTGCTCTGCCGCACTGCATCGGAGGACGGCAAGGTGCGCATGCCGCCCTTGGCTAGCAAGATCGCCCACGCCGAGGGCACGGCGCTCATCCGCGAGTGGATCACCGAGCTCCCTGCCGCTACCTGCAGTCAGTAAGTCTTCGGTTTGGTGAGAGACGCCTCGCCGCAGCGGGTTTCGGCTGTGAGTCTGCAGCGTAGGATCTGCGCGATCCGCTGCATCCGCGCCCAGCGCCGTCCGCTATGGAGTGGCGCTCAACGGAAGACCCGCGTGACGACATGACGCGTCGGTAGCTCTGCGCTTGAAGCCAGGGGCGCTTGCCCTTACCAATCTCCCCGGACCGCCTCGACGTTCGCGAGTGAGGGCAGGAGCTCGGGGCATTCAGAAGCTAACAGGAGCCAGAGTGCACAACTATTTTCCGGAAGCACCGGACACGGATCCCCAAGAAACCGCAGAGTGGATCGAGTCGTTGAACTCGGTCGTGGCCAGCGTGGGTAGGGAGCGCGGTCGCTTTCTGGTGCGGCGCATCCTCGACGCCGCGCGTTTCTCCGGGGTGGTCCCCGACGGACCGCTGGTGACGGACTTCGTCAACACCATCCCGAAGGAAGCCGAGCCGGAATTCCCCGGGGATACGAAGATTGAGCGGCGCATCCGCCAGTACATCCGTTGGAACGCCGTGGCGATGGTCCACCGTGCGAACGTCAAGTTCTCCGGCATCGGTGGGCACCTCAGCACCTACGCGTCCAGCGCGAGCCTCTACGAGGTTGGTTTCAACCACTTCTTCCGTGGCAAGGACGAAGGCCTCGGCGACCTGGTCTACTACCAAGGCCACGCTGCTCCCGGCGTGTACGCGCGCTCGTTCCTCGAAGGTCGCATCAGCCTCGAGCAGATGGAGCACTTCCGCCGTGAGGCAGAGCGCGGTGTGGGGCTCTCGAGCTATCCGCACCCGCGCTTGATGCCTGGGTATTGGGAGTTCCCGACGGTCAGCATGGGCCTCGGACCGCTGTCGGCCATCTACCAAGCTCGCTTTGCCCGTTACCTGCACGCCCGCGGTGTGATCGACACGTCGCAGTCGCGGATCTGGGCCTTCCTTGGTGACGGCGAGACGGACGAGCCGGAGTCCCTCGGCAGCCTGAGCATTGCCGCGCGGGAAGGCCTCGATAACCTGATCTTCGTGATCAACTGCAACTTGCAGCGCCTCGACGGCCCGGTGCGTGGCAACGGCAAGATCGTGCAAGAGCTCGAGGCCCTGTTCCGCGGTGCCGGGTGGAACGTGATCAAGGTGATCTGGGCCGAAGAATGGGACGCGCTGCTGGAGAAAGACAACGAGGGCGTGCTGCGCCGCCGCATGAACGAGGTCGTCGATGGCCAGTGGCAACGCTACACGACCGCGTCCGGCGACTACACGCGCAAGGATTTCTTCGGCACGGACCCGCGCCTGTTGCAGATGGTCGAGAATCTGTCCGACGAAGAGATCCGCAAGTTACGCCGCGGTGGACACAGCCACGTCAAGCTCTACGCAGCCTATAAGGCGGCGGTGGAGCAGAGAGGTCGCCCCACGGTGATCCTCGCGCACACGGTCAAGGGCTGGACCCTTGGGCACTCCTTCGAAGGCAGCAACGTCACCCATCAGAAGAAGAAGATGGAGCTCGCGGAGCTCAAGGCGTTTCGCGATCTCTTGAAGCTGCCAGTACCCGACGACAAGCTCGCCGAGGCTCCGTTCGTGCATCCGGGGATGAACAGCCCTGAGGTGCAGTACATGCTGGAGCGGCGACGCGCCCTGGGTGGCACGATCCCGAAGCGCAACGATCGCATTCAAGTTCCCCTGGATATGCCTGCGGCAGATTTCTATGCGGAATTCGATGCTGGGATGTCGAAGGGCGAAGCCAGCACGACGATGGTGTTCGCCCGCCTGCTCGCGAACCTGATCCGCGACAAGCAAGTGGGGCGTCGCGTCGTGCCGATCATCCCCGACGAAGCGCGCACCTTCGGTCTCGACGTGCTCTTCAGCCAAGTCGGCATCTACTCTTCCGCCGGGCAGGTCTACGAGCCTGTCGACAAGGGCAAGCTCCTGTATTACCGCGAGAGCAAAGACGGCCAAGTGCTCGAAGAGGGCATCACCGAGGCCGGCTCCATGGCTTCCTTCACGGCCGCGGGTACGGCGTACTCGAACTGGGGCCAGCCGATGATCCCGTTCTACATCTACTACTCGATGTTCGGGTTCCAGCGCACCGGAGATCAGATGTGGGCATTCGGCGACGGCAAGGGGCGTGGCTTCCTGCTTGGCGCCACCGCGGGGCGCACGACGCTGAACGGGGAAGGCTTGCAGCATGAGGACGGCCACAGCCATATCCTAGCGGCAGTGATCCCGAACCTGCGCGCCTACGACGTGGCGTTCGCCTACGAGCTTGCCACGGTGATCCAAGACGGCATGCGCGCGATGTACACGGACGAAGAGGACTGTTTCTACTACATCACGCTGCAAAACGAGAACTACGTCCAGCCGCCGCTGCCTGAAGGCGACCAGGTCAAGCAGCACATCGTCAAGGGTATGTACCGCTACCGCGCGGCAAAGGAGCGGCGCCCGCTCCACGTGCAGCTCTGGGGTAGCGGCTCGATCATGATGCAGGTCCTCGCAGCCGCCGACATCTTGGAGGAACGCTTTGGTGTGTCCGCGGACATCTGGGGTGTCACCAGCTACTCGCGCATGCGTGATGAAGCGCTGGCGTGCGAGCGGCACAATCGCCTCCGCCCCCTCGACGAACCCCGAGTACCCTTCATCAGCCATCAGCTGAAGGACGTAGAGGGGCCGTTCATCGCGGCCACCGACTACATGAAGCTGGTGCCAGATCAGGTTGCGCGCTGGGTGCCTGGGCGATTGGTCTCTCTGGGCACCGACGGCTTCGGAATGAGCGATACCCGCGAGGGTTTGCGGCGCCACTTCGAGGTCGACGCGGAGAGCATCGCGCTGGCTGCGCTGGACGCGCTGCGCCTCGAGGGACGGATCCCTGCGGAAAATGTTGCCAAGGCGGTCAGCGAGCTAGGCATCGACGCGGGGAAGGTGGACCCGATGTTGGTCTAAGCTCGGGCTACGAATGCAAAAAGACGCGCCGTCGGCGGCTGCCGGCGGCGCGTTTCTTTGTACGCCCCACGGCCTTGGGGCGGACCGCGGCGTCTCGCGCTGAGCTGGGCTGCTGCGCGATCTACTCGGCCGCCGCAGCAGTCGACTCGTAAGCAGGCGCTGCAGCAGCGTCGTTCGCTGCACGCGTCTCTTCGATCACGTCGATGCCCACCTTCTTGGCCCACCAGAGCAGACCAATGATCAGGCTGCGCTTGTCGGAGACGAAGCTCGGTGGCTTGCCCTCGAAGTAGTGTCCAACGAACTGAAAGCCCCAACCGACGGTGAACATGCTCGCAGCGAGCGGGAGACCGACGACCGTCGCACCAACGGGGAAGGACGCGGCGATCATCGGGATGCCGATGGTGTGGCAAAGCTGGTTCGTCTCGTTCTGGTGGTCGTCGCGGTAGCTGTCCATGAGGGCGGTCCACTCGGCGTTCAACTTGAGCTTCTTCATGGGTCTCTTCGTCTTTCTGCGCTCGAGAGCGAGCGCCACTGAGTCAGCTTGCGGAGTCGAGGCTCCCTGTGAGTTTGTTCGCCCGGGGCTGCCGAGCGCGGAAATCAGGAACGATCCAGGTCGGGGAGGGCGACGCGGATCAGCGCGTCGACCAACGCAGAGGTGAAGCGCTCGTCGTCCACCACCGAGGTGCCCAGCACGTGAGCGTGCACGGAGCCCTCTACCATCCCAAACAGGACGAACGCGGTCGCCGTGGTGTCTCCCGCGAATCCCCAACGCTCGAGCAACTGCGCGACCTGGTGCACCAGCGCCTGCTCGCCGAGCGACGTCAGCTGGTCGAGGTCGCTGTCCGCATGGCGGCGCTCTGTCAGGACGGCGTGAAGACCAGGATTTTCCCGGTGGTAATCCATGACCATGCGCACGATGCGCGTCATGCGTGAGCGCACCGCTGCGAGTAGCTCGCGGCCCTTGACGTCGCGCACGTCGCTACCGAGCACCTCCACGGCTTCGCGCGCGATGCGCTGCTGACGTACGTCGGCGAGCTCGCGCAGCATCACGTCCTTGTCGCCGAAGTATTGGTAGAATGTGCCGGTAGCCACACCAGCGCGCTCGGCGATGGAGCGCGCCGTCGTCTGCGCGTAGCCGTGCTCCGTGAACTCGGCCTCTGCGGCCGCAACGAGACTCGCTCGGGTGCGAATTGCCCTCGACTGCGATGGTTTGCGTACAGCGGCGGTACCCACGATAGAGCGAAGCATACGCAACCTGAACCTGACGTCAAGTTCAGTTTTGGTCAGGCCGGTTCGACGCGGCGAATCACAGATTCGCCTCATTAGCGAATCGTGCCAGAAGGAGCCCCCATGCGGCGAGTGCACCTGGCTCTGATCACGGTTCAGGTGCTGTTTGGGCTCTGGCCCGTAGCGGGATCGGCGGTGCTTGGCGTGTTGAGTCCCCAAGCGCTGATCGGCTTTCGGCTGTTCCTCGGTGCGCCGTGCCTGCTCCTCGCAGCCCGCATGAGCAGCCGTGGCGGAGCTCGCCTGACCGTGCGCGATCTGGCGCAGCTTTTTGGCTTGGCCATTCTGGGCATCACCGCCAATCAGATCCTGTTCGTCGAAGGGCTCAAGCGGGCAGGGCCGATCAACGCCTCTGTGCTCCTGTTGATTATCCCTGCGGTAACGCTCTTGGTGGCCACGCTGCTCGGCCGTGAGCGGCCCACTCGCTTGCGTTTGCTCGGGGTGGCGATCGCGATCTCCGGCGCTCTGGCGCTGGTCGGCGCGGAGCGTTTCCAGCTCCAAGATTCCAAGTTGGAGGGGAACTTGCTCTTGATCGCGAACTCCACGAGCTACGCCGTATTTCTCGTCCTGGCGCGGCCGCTGATTGCGCGCCTTGGTGCGCTGCGAGTCATGAGCTGGGTGTTTTGGATTGGCGCGCTGCAGTGCACGCCTTACGTGCTGCGGAGCTTCCTGGCTCTCGACCCGACCGCGCTCCCTGGCTGGGCGCTGGCGTCCCTCGGGTTCATCCTCATCGGACCGACGCTCCTGACCTACATCCTGAACGGCTACGCGCTCACTCGCGTGGAGAGCTCCGTGGTGGCGGTCTACATCTATCTGCAGCCGCTCATCGCCACCACCGCTGCTTGGCTCGTGCTTGGGCAGAAACCGACTCTGCGCACCTTCGCGGCGGGATCGGTGATCGTGCTTGGCGTCGCGCTTTCCAGCGAACTCTGGAAGTTGCGGCGGTTGCGGGGTGCGCGCGCCGCGTGAGTTCGGCTTCGGCGGTACTCAACGCGGGGGAGCGGCCACAAGCTCTGCGACGAGCGCGCTGTTGGCTGCCGGCACATCATAGTTCGGCAACTCTGCAGGAGGCACCCAGCGAACCTCCTGGCTGCTGAGCGGAGCGGCTTCCCGAGAGTCAGCACGACAGTCGAAGACGTGGATCTCGACGCGATGATCTGGGTAGGTGTGGAGGATGCGCTGGCGTTCACCCAGTAGCTGGACGCGCAGGCCCGTCTCTTCCAGAACCTCGCGAACCACAGCCGCTCCTGCCGACTCTTCGCTCTCAATTTTACCGCCCGGAAATTCCCACTTGAGCGCCTGACGGGTTCCGGGGTTTCGGCGCGCGATCAACAGCTCCCCCGCGTTCCAGATCAAGCCAATGGCTATGCGTACGGTTTCCATGTCAATTTCAGCCTTCGCGCAGCGTCCGCGCAATCTGGGCGTGCGCCTTGGGGAGAGCGACGCCCGTGGTCTCCTCAGGCGTCAGCCAGCGCAGCTCGCAGAAATCCCCGCCTGGTTTCGCCTCGCCCGGCGCCGCTTCACAGCGGTAAGCATCCAGAGTGATGCGGTAGCGGGTGACGCTGTGACGCACGACGCCCACGAGGCCGCGCGGCTCGACGTCCAGCGCTGTCAGGTGCTTTGCCGTGGCCTTCAGGCTGCTCTCGCTGTCCCTGCCAGGGGCGAGCTCGACGTTGGGGAATTGCCACATGCCTGACCAGCGCGGCGCCGTATCGGACAGCTTTCCCAGTAGCAGACGACCGTCGCGTTCGATGACCGCGGCCAACATGTGGATGTTCGTTGTCTTCGCGCGCGGAGGTGTCTCCGGGAAGCGCTCCACTTCACGCCGCTCCAGTGCCTGACAGTGCTTGGCCAACGGACAGCTCGCACAGGCGGGCTTCTTGGGTGTGCAACGCGTCGCCCCCAGCTCCATCAAGCCTTGATTGAAGTCACCAGGTGCCTCACTCGGTACTAGCGCTTGCGCGACCTCCCAGAGTTTCTTCTTGGGCGCCGCCTTCGTCGGATCGCCTTCGAGAGCGTAGAGTCGGCTCAGCACGCGAATGACGTTGCCGTCCACGATTGGTTCCGCGCGGTTATGGGCAATGCTGGCGATTGCGCCTGCGGTGTACGGCCCCACACCGGGCAACGCTCGCAGCGCCTCGATGTCTGCTGGCACCTTGCCGCCATGGGTCTCGACTACGGCGCGGGCGCCTTTCAGCAGGTTGCGCGCACGACTGTAATAGCCGAGCCCTTGCCAGGCGTGCAGCACCTCTGCCTCGTCGGCGGCAGCAAGCGCGTTCACGTCGGGAAACCGCTTCAGCCAGCGCTCGAAATAGGGGATCACCGTCGCGACCTGGGTCTGCTGAAGCATCATTTCGCTCACCCAAACCGCATACGGATCAGCGTCTCGGCGCCAGGGCAGGTCGCGACGGTGCGCCTGGTACCATTCCAGCAGCGCACGCCGCACGGACTCCAGGTTTCCCGGAGCGCTCACGAGCGGATCCGCTCCACGTTCGCCTCCCAGTTTTGGCCATCGAAGGGCACGACGCTGAAGCCGTGCTGGGCGAGGAACGTCGGCTCCTCCGCGCCGTCCACGCAGCGCAGGTTTACGCTGACCCCATGTGGATGGGAGCGCGGCGTGTAGAACGGGTGCACGCCACAGCGGCTACAGAAGGTGTGTTTCGCGACTCCAGTCCCGAAGCGGTACTCAGTCAACGACTCGCCCAAGGTCAGCAACTCGAAGTCGGCCTTGGGGACAATCCAGTGCAAGAACGCCTTCTTCGTGCAGATGCTGCAGTTGCAGTCGTCGATGCGACGCACATCGCTCCGCACTCGAAAGCGCACTGCGCCGCAGTGGCAGCCGCCCGCTAGCGATGCGTGCTGCTTTTCGTTTGGGGGGGAGGGCATGCGCTCCACGGTCTCGCTCGCCTTCGATAAGTCCGTCAATCGGAATGACTCGAACAAACAGCTGCTCCCTGGCGTTCAGAAGCGAACGTTCCACTCAGGCTGGGAGCCGCCAAGCCTCGCTTCGGGTCCTGGATGCATCAGGAGCTTAGTCCCCGGGATTTGATTCTGATACGCTGGCTGAAGTGGTTCAGCCGCGCGTCTTTCCTCTCGAATCAATCCGCACAGACGGCTGGTTTGAACGCATCGGTGAGGGGATTGGAAGCTTTCAGGCCCTCTGCGACATCGTTGGCGAGCGATTCTTCGCTTTCTCAATGATCACAGGTGCGCGCATCACGGCGCTCACCGTCGACCGACGGAACCCAGACAACACGTTGGTCGACTTCGCGGTGGCCGAGGAGGAGGGGGACCAGATGGACTCCCAGCGCCTCACCTTGGCCGACTTCCGTCGCCGCCTGGTGAGTGCGTTGGTCGCCCACGAACCCACCGGCCCGGCGCCTGCCCGCGAGACCGACACCGAAGCGCTCCAGCTGCACATCGGCGTGCGCTACCTGCTGCTCGCGCCCCTCTTCGGGTACAGCCTGTCTGAACTCGAAGTGGACGACGGCGGCTCCGAGCTGCGCCTGCTGCGCGACGGCGTGGAGGAGAGCTACGATCTGGATGCGTTCCGGGTGCGCCTGCGCGCCCATGTGCGCGAGGAGCTCGACCGGATCTCCCGTGGCAGCAACAACCGCGGAGCAATCGACCTGGCGCGAGTCGCGGAAGCAGAACAAGCCGCCGCCCGAGGCGATCAGGTGCGAGTGCTCGAACTCTTGGGCGCGTGGCCCGCTCCCCTGGCGATCTTCCTGCGCACTCCAGAAGGGCAAATGCTCAACGCGGACGCGCGGGCGACCATCGCGCGCGGGCTTGGGATGTTAGGGAGTGCCTGCGTCTCCCTCGGCGAGGTCGGAAAAGGGGAGGAGGTCCTGCGCCTGGCGGTGCAGTACGCCGGTGACGGCCCCGCGGCCCCCGAAATCTTCACCCGGCTGGGCGAAGCGATGCTCGATGACGAGCGCGCGGCCGAAGCCATCGGCCCCTTGCGTCGAGCCGCGAATTTGGGCGCAAAACCGGAGGTGATCTGGCCGTTGCTGGCGCGGGCCTTCTCCGACCGGGGTCGACATCTGGCCGCGCTGGGCGCGATCGAAGAGGCGCGCGCCGCGGGCGTCGATGACGCCGCGTTGGCGGACGCGACGGGACGTGTCGAATCGGCGCTTGGTGAGAGCCTTGTGGGTTGGCGCAAGGCGCTGGCCTAGTCTTGCGTCTAAAGCTCCGAAATTATTGAATTTGTGTTGACCGTTTGGGGTGCGCGGCGCTGCCTCGGAGGCCCAAACAACGCGCCTCCCCCCCGAACCAGACTCGCGGGCGACAGCCCAGCCCCGAGGACTGAGCGCCCATTCACCCGCCCCGGCCGCGGCGCATTGACAGGGCCTGGGGCGCAGGAGTACGACGCCGCCAGGAATGGGCTCCGCCGTGCTCACTCCAACTCTTCTAACTCCTCACAAACGCCTAGAAACTTCGGGTCCCCGCGACTACACATAGGCCGCCGGTTCACACCTCCCTTTGAGTTGACCCCGCTCGCCGCTGACCGCTGTCGGTCCCGCCGAGCGGCTCGATCTGGAAGCGACCGGAGCGCTCAGGCGCGCTGAAGATCGCGAAACCACGAGGAAGCCATGCTCGAAACCTACCTCCCCATGTTCTTGATGTTTGCAGTCGCGATGCTGCTCTGCTGCGTCTTCTTCTTTGGAGGTGCGCTGCTCGGCGAGAAGAAGCCGAACCCGGGCAAGCTGCAGCCGTTCGAGTGCGGCAACGATAGCGACGGCGCCAAGCACATGAAGATGAGCGTGAAGTTCTACCTCACGGCCATCTTGTTCGTGGTCTTCGATATCGAGGTGGTGTTCATGTACCCCTGGGCGACGCTCTTCAAGGGCCTCGGCTGGGTCGGCTTTGCCACGATGCTCACGTTCATCAGCGCCCTGTTGGTTGCGCTGGTTTACGTGTGGAAGAAGGGCGCGCTGGAGTGGGAGAACTGAGTCCACTTGCGGTGCTCGTCGTTCGTCGGCCCAGACTGGGCGCGAACCTAGGAGAATCTTATGGGTGAGCTAAAAGGCACCGAAACGCGCATCATCGAGCCCAGCGAGCAAGGCTTCGCGACCACGCGTTTTCAGGACTTGCTGCACTGGGCACAGAAGTACTCGCTGTTCATGTACCCCTTCGTGACCGCGTGCTGCGGCATGGAGTTCATGGCGGTGACCAGTCCGCGCTACGACGTCTCGCGCTTCGGCGCTGAGGCGCCACGCTTTTCCCCACGGCAAGCAGACCTGCTTTGGGTCGTCGGCACCATCAGCCAGCGTCAAGCGCCGATTTTACGGCGTATTTGGGAGCAAATGGCGGAGCCCAAGTGGGTGATGGCGTTCGGCACGTGCGCAAGCTGCGGCGGCTTTTACGACAACTACACCACGGTTCCGGGCCTGGATAAGATCATCCCTTGCGACGTGTACATCCCGGGCTGCCCGCCGCGCCCCGAGGCCGTGCTGGACGGGCTCTTGCTGCTCCAAGACAAGATCGCCCGCGGCGATCGCACCCCCGCCATCGTCAAGCCGCGTACCGACCCAGCAACCAGCCAGGATCACGGCCTCGTGCAGCTGCGCAAGAACCGCGAGAGCATGGTCTGAGGTACCTCTATCACCAACCGCATTGCGTTTCCCTGAGGCAAGAATTTGAGCAGCCGTGCTGGAGCGCGGCGCGAGCCGAGGCAAGATGAGCCAACGAGTCGTTGAGCAGGTCAAGAAGCAGTTCCCGGGAGCCGTGTTGGAGAGCCACTCCCAGCACGGTGACGACACCATCGTCGTCGACCCCAGTAAGTGGGCGGAGATCGCCCAGTTCCTCAAGGAAAGCCCCAAAACCAGCATGGAAATGCTGACGGACCTGACGGCCGTCGACTATCCAGAGCGCGAACCCCGCTTCGAGGTGGTCGCGCACCTGTATTCGCTGAGCAAGGGCCACCGCCTGCGCATGAAGGCCCGCGTCGGCGACTCCGACGGCAAGCACGCAGAAATTCCCAGCGTGGAGCCGCTTTGGGGGAGCGCGAACTGGATGGAGCGGGAGTGCTACGACATGTTCGGCGTGATCTTCAAAGGCCACCCCGATTTGCGCCGCATCCTGATGTACCCCGAGTTCGAGGGGCACCCGCTGCGTAAGGACTACCCGGCAAACCGGACTCAGCCGCTGATTGAGTATCGGGACGTGCCGAACATCGAAAAACTGCCGCCTTTCGGCACGGACGAAGGCATGAGCTTTGGGCGTCAGACGCACCAGTTCATGAACGACGAGGAGTGAGCTGATGGAACCGCTCGACATCGATCTGGACGAGGCGGAGCTCGATATCCCCGCGGAGCCAGCGCTGCTCAACGTGGGCCCGGCGCACCCCGCGATGCACGGCACCGTGAAGATCGTCATGGAGCTCTCCGGCGAGACGATCCTCAAGGCCGACGTACAGGTCGGCTACCTGCATCGCGGCTTCGAGAAGATGTGCGAACGCGGCACGTGGAGCCAGGTATTCCCGTACGTCGATCGCTGCAACTACGTGTCGCCGATGTTGAACAACGTCGGCTTCGCGCTCGCCTGCGAGAAGATGCTCGGCATCGAGGTGCCGAAGCGCTGTCAGCACTACCGGGTGATCCTCGGGGAACTGGCACGCATGAGCGATCACCTGACGTGCACCGGCGCCATGGCCATGGAGCTTGGCGCGTTCACGCCCTTCCTCTGGATGATCAAGGGCCGCGAGATGATCTGGGACCTGATGGAGGACGAGACCGGCGCTCGGCTCACGCACTCCTTCGGCCGCGTCGGTGGCATGGCCAAGCCCCCAACCGATCACTTCAAAGAGCACGCGGCGGCGGTCAAAGATCAGGTGCTGAAGATCCTCGATGAAGCTCAGCGCCTGCTGCTCGGCAACCGCATCTTCCTCGACCGTCTCGATGGGGTTGGCATCGTCAGCGCTGAGGATGCGATCAGCCTGGGCTGGACGGGGCCCTGCCTCCGCGCCTCGGGCGTTCCGTACGACGTGCGCAAGGCGGCGCCGTACATGACCTACGGCGAGTACGACTTCGAAGTCCCAGTCGGCACCACGGGTGACTGCTTCGACCGCTTCATCATGCGTTTCGCGGAGCTGAAGCAGAGCGCGCGAATCATCGATCAAGCGCTCGAGATGATGGATGACGACGGCCCGATCAACGTGGTCGATCCACGCATCATCTTGCCGCCGAAGGAAGAGGTCTACTCGACCATCGAGGGCACCATCCAGCACTTCAAGATTGTGATGGAAGGCCTCAAGATCCCCGCCGGCGAGGTCTACAGCTACACCGAGGGCGGCAACGGGGAGCTCGGTTTCTACCTCGTGAGTGACGGCAGCGGCACGCCTTACCGTGTGCGAATTCGCCCGCCGTGCTTCCTGGTGACTGCCGGCCTAGAGAAGGTCATCACCGGAGAGATGATGAGCGACGTCGTCCCATGTTTCGGTTCCCTGAACATGATCGGAGGCGAGTGCGATCGTTGATCGTTGCTCGCGAACTTTTGAACCCTTAGGCAGCAAGCCCGAGCGGAGTTTCGATGCCCACCTTCAAGCTTGACGACCGTGAGATCCCCTTCGAACCTGGGGACACCATCATCCAGGCCGCGCACCGCGCGGGTATCGATATCCCGCACTATTGCTGGCACCCTGGTCTCAGCGTCGCGGCCAACTGCCGCATGTGCCTGGTCGAGATCGCGCCGCCGCCAGGGCGACCGGCGATGATGCTCGACGTCCTGAAGCAGGACCCAAAGACGGGCGAGTACATCCCGGCGAAGAAGCCCAAGCTCCAGCCCGCCTGTCAGCAGCGCGTCGCTGAGGGCATGGAGGTCAAGAGCGAGTCGAGCGACCACGTGTCCGAGGCACGCGGTGCAGTTCAAGAGCTCTTGCTGCTGAACCACCCGGTGGACTGCCCGATTTGCGACCAGGCCGGTGAGTGCCGCCTCCAGGACTACTGGCTCGAGCACCAGGGCAAGGGCAAGCGGATGCACGACGAGCCGGTGCACAAGCCGAAGGCTCAGGTGTTCGGCCCCACCATCGTTTACGACGGTGAGCGCTGCATCGTGTGCACGCGCTGCGTGCGCTTCTGCGAGGAAGTGGCCAAGGATCCGGTGCTCGACGTCCGTGAGCGAGGCAACCTGAACGAGATCGTCGTTTCCCCGGGGCGCCAGCTGGACCACGGCTACACCCTGATGACCGAGTACGTGTGCCCCGTGGGCGCGCTGACCGCGACGGACTTCCGTTTCAAGGCGCGAGTCTGGTTCCTGCGCAGCGCACGCAGCGTGTGCCAAGGCTGTGCGACCGGCTGCAACGCCTTCCTCGACTACGACCCCCGCAACGAGACGGTGTACCGCCACCGTCCGCGGGAGAACCTGAAGGTCAACAAGTACTGGATGTGCGACGAGGGCATGCTCGACTACGCGCGCGCCCACGAAGACCGCTTCATCAGCGCCTACGTTGGTGAAGACGAAGTGAGCCTGGAAGCCGCCGTGAAGGCGGCGGCGAAGGCGCTGAAGGGTGTCGACCCGGAGCGTGTCGCCATCGTCCTTTCAGCGCAGCACTCGAGTGAGGACAACTTCGCACTACTCACTTTTGCGCGCGACTTCTTGGGTAGCGGCAACCTGTTCATCTCAGGCAAGCCCGAGGGCGAAGGCGACAACGTGCTCAAGCACGCCGATAAGAACCCCAACACCAAGGGCGTGGAACAGCTCTGCAGCACCACGCCGCCGGCGTCTATGCCTCAGCTGCTCGAAGCCGTTGCCGCAGGGAAAATTACTCACGCGATCGCGCTGGGTAGCGCTGCGCCGGGCGACGTCGACGGGCTTTCCTCGCTGAAGAAGCTGGTTCTGATTAGCCCATTTGACGGTCCACTGGCTGGCTATGCCGACGTGCTGCTTCCAGCCGCCACTTGGGCCGAGTCCACTGGTACCTTCGTCAACTTCGCGGGCCTCGCTCAGGAGAGCGAGCGCGCCGTGCGTCCGGAGCAAGACGCGCGCCCCGCTTGGAAGCTCATCGCAGCGGTTGGGCGCGAGCTCGGCTACGCGATGGACTGGCAGCGCCTCAGCGATGTTCGCTTGGCCATGGCGCCCGACGCTGGGGCGGCCGTTGCTGGCGGTGCTGCTGCTGAAGTCTCCGCACCTACTGGAGCTGCAGAATGACCTTCGGAACGCTGTTTCTCTTGTCTCTCGCCAAGGCCTTTACGGTCGTCGTGGCGTTGTCGCTGAACATCGCTGGGCTCCTGACCTGGGTGGACCGTCGTCAGGGCGCCATCTTGCAGGACCGGGTTGGTCCTGAACGCGCTGTGATCTGGATTCCGAAGCGCATCGCTCAGGGCGCCGTGGTCGGCCCCGCACTGCTGGTTGCTGGAGGCTCCCTAGCGCTGTTCTTCTTCAGCGACGCCGAAGGCGTGACGCGTACCACCCGCGCGGTGCTGTTCAGTCACCTGGCGGTCTTCATCACTTGGTTCACGGCGCTGGTGATCGCTGGTCGCATCAAGCTGCGCGGTGTGAAGAACAGCTTCGACCGCTTCATCGCATCGGTCGGTGACCCGCGGCGCATCTTCTACGTCGGGCTGATGGTGCACGGCGCGATCTTCCTGTCTCTGGGAGTACTGAAGGGCACACCCGCAGGTGAGACGCTCAGAGACTTCCTCTACGGAGCGGGCCCGTTCGTGTTTGCTTTCAGCGCGTTGTTCGGTGCTGGCTACGCAGCGCAGCGCTTCCGTCACGAGCGCGCTGGCTTTCGCCTGATCGGCCTCTTGCACCCGGCCGCTGACGGGCTGAAGACCATCTTCAAGGAGGATTTCATTCCTCCGGGCGGCGACCAATTCCTGCACAAGCTGGCGCCGTTCGTCTCCTTCTTCCCAGTGCTCGTGCTGCTCGGCGTGGTTCCGTTCGGAGACACGCTGTGCTTCGGCTCCGACGAGCAAGGCAAGATCATGCTGTCGAAGCTCTTGGCTACCGTGCCGCGCGATGGCATCTGCCCCACGTCGACCCTCGACGCCGGCAGCGCGGTCCACGCGGTGCGGCTCCAAGTCCTCGATTTCAACGTCGGCATCCTCTACTTCTTCGCGATGGCGGGCACCGGCGTCGTTGGCGCCGCGCTTGCCGGCTGGGCCAGCAACAACAAGTACAGCCTCCTTGGTGGTCTCCGCGCGGCAAGCCAGATGATCTCCTACGAGGTCACTTTGGGCCTGACCTTGATCGGGTCGCTGATGATCTACGGCACTATCCGCATCGACGAGATGGTGCGCTGGCAGGCCGAAAACACCTGGGGGATCTTCGTGCAGCCCCTAGCGTTCTTCCTGTTCTTCGCCGCGGCCATCGCCGAGACCAAGCGCATCCCGTTCGATATCCCCGAGGGTGAGAGCGAGATCGTCGCCGGCTACTTCACCGAGTACTCCGGGATGAAGTTCGCGATGTTCTTCTACAGCGAGTACGTCGCCGTGGTGACCTTGGCGGCGTTGACCACCGCCGTGTTCCTCGGCGGCTGGCATCTGCCGTTCCTGGAGCGAGACGGCCTCCACATCATGCTGGGCGACAAGGAGATCTACGCTCAGCCGTTGTCTCACGGTGCGATCATTCTGCTCGGCGCGTTGGCCTTCGTTGGCAAGACGGTGGGCCTCTGCATCCTCCAGTTGTTCATCCGCTGGACGCTGCCCCGCTTCCGCTACGACCAACTCATGAAGCTCGGCTGGCGGAAGATCCTGCCAGCCTCGTTGGTCAACGTGCTCGCAACCGGGCTCGTGATCTTGGCCATCCAGTCGGGGGGACCCGCAGTGCAGTCGTTGATGGCCGGCGCAGCCCAGGTCACCCAGTGGGTGATTGCGGTGGGTGGCCTCGTGCTGCTCGTCTGGTTCGTACGCTTCCTGCTGAAGCCTGCCGAGCACCGTCGGGTGTTGGCGAGCTCCTCGGCTCAGTACGCCGCCTCGATGGGTGGAACTCGCACGGCGCGCATGGGTGCCTGAAGCACGACTTCGGGCACTCTCATCTCTCAAGCCGCCCCTCCTTCGAAAGTTTAGAGCCTCCGGGCACGATTGGACGACGACATGCTGACCAACCAACCGCTGGGACCAAAGAAAGTCGTGGGGACACCCATCCCGCGCCCGGACCGCAACGCCTCGGTGCAGACCTACATCCCGGAAATCGCCAAGGGCCTGGCAATGACCATGGCGCACTTCTTCCGCAACACGAAGGAGATGGCCCTCGGACAGCGTAACGATCCGACCATCGAGAGCATCTCGGACGGGATCAACTGCGTCAGCTACCCCGAGCAGCGCCGACCTTACGCCGAGCGTTTCCGTGGGGTTCACCGCCTCACGCACCGCGCTGACGGTTCCCCGCGCTGCGTGGCTTGCCTGTGCTGCTCAACCGCTTGCCCGGCTCAGTGCATCCACATCGAGCCCGCCGAGTACCCGGTAGGCGACTCGCGCCGCGGCTACGAGCGCTTCCCGGCGCGCTTCGTGATCGACGAGCTACGTTGCGTGTTCTGTGGCTTCTGCGTGGAGGCTTGCCCCTGCGATGCTATCCGTATGGATACGGGTATCCACGCCGCGCCCTACGACTCCCGCGAGCAGTTCATCTTCGAGAAGGACCTGCTGATGAGCTTCAAGGGGCGTGACGGCAGCCAGCTGTCGGAGAACCCGCGCCATGAGCCCGGCGACCCGACGCACCCCGGCGTGACTCGCGAGCACGGCGGGCACTAAAATGCACCGATGAGCGCGTTTGAAGCCGTCATCGGGCTCGAGGTACACGCCCAGCTTCTGACTCGCACCAAGCTGTTCTGCGGCTGTCCGAATCGGTTCGGCGCCGAGGCGAACACCCACGTGTGTCCGGTGTGTCTGGGGCTGCCAGGCAGCTTGCCGGTGATCAACGGCGAAGCCGTGCGCTTGGCGCTGCTGGCGGCGCTCGCGCTGGACTGCAAGGTGGAGCAAAAGAGTCAGTTTGCGCGCAAGCAGTACTTCTATCCGGATCTGCCGAAGGGCTACCAAATCAGCCAGTTCGAGGAGCCTTACTGCCTGAAGGGGAAGCTCAAGATCGAGGTTGAGGGTGGCGAGCGAGAAATCGGCATCACCCGTATCCACATGGAAGAAGACGCCGGCAAGAGCATGCACGGTGTCGGTGGTGATTCCCTCGTCGATCTCAACCGAGCCGGCACACCGCTGATCGAAATCGTCAGCGAGCCGGAACTGCGCTCGAGCTCTGAAGCCGCGGCATACCTGCGAGAGCTGCGAAATATCCTGATCTTCCTCGGCGTGAATGACGGCAACCTCGAGGAGGGCAGCTTCCGCTGTGACGCTAACGTTTCGATCAGACCCCGCGGCGCGCGCACCCTCGGCACGCGCACCGAGCTCAAGAACCTGAACTCGTTCCGCTTCGTCCAGCGAGCGATCGACGAGGAAATCGCGCGTCAGACGGCGGTGGTTTCAAGCGGCGGCAAGGTGGTCCAGGAGACCCGCTCCTTCGATCCGGACACGAACACCACGCGGTCGTTGCGTTCGAAGGAGGAGAGCCATGACTACCGCTACTTCCCAGATCCAGATCTGCCTCCACTGGTGCTGTCCGAGGCCCGCGTCAGCGAGGCAGAAGCAAGCCTACCCGAGCTGCCGCGAGCGCTGCGTGAGCGCTGGGTTCGGGACTTCAAGCTGAGCGAGCAAGCGGCGCAGACGCTGAGCTCTCACCCCGCCTACGCGAGGTTCTTTTCCGATTGTCTGGCGCTCGGCGGTGCACCAGCCAAGCTAGCAAACTGGATCCTTACGGAAGTGCTCCGCGGAGCCACCCAGCGCGGCCTCGAAGTCGACTTTCTGGTCACGCCTCAGCAGGTTGCCGACACCCTCGCGCTGGTGGAGAGCGGCGAGCTCAGCGGAAAACAGGCCAAAGAGCTCCACGCAGCCCTCGAGGGTAGCCAGAAGTCTGCGGCGGAGGTCGTCAGCGAAAAGGGCATGCGGCAGGTCTCGGACACCGGGGCGCTCCGGGAGATCGTCGACGCCGTGCTCGCCAAGAGCCAGAAGCAGGTCGAACAGTACCGCTCTGGAAAGACTGGTGTGCTCGGCTTCTTCGTCGGGCAGGTGATGAAGGAGACACGCGGCCAGGCCAACCCCAAGTTGGTTAGCGAGCTCTTGGAGAAGGCGCTCTCGGGTGACGGGAATGAGTAGCGTCGTTGGTCGCGAGCTGCTCCCGCGGGAACTGCTCAGTGGCTCGCGCTTTTCAGCCGTCGAGCTGAGCGATGATGACAGCCGCGTTATCCTGCTCGAGCAACGCAACCTGCCCGCCGAGGAGCGCTATCTTGCGTTCAGCGACGTATTCGGTGTCGCAACGGCGATCCGCGAAATGGTGGTGCGGGGTGCTCCAGCGATCGGCGTGACCGCCGCTTATGGCCTGGTGCTGGCGGCGAAAGCAGCGACCGATGATTTCCTCGAGGCAATGAAGCATGCCTCCGAGGTGCTCGCCGCTTCGCGCCCGACGGCGGTGAACCTGTTCTGGGCCATCGAGCGCATGAATGGTGTCGCCTCCCAGGTGGCGACCCTCTCGTCGGCCAGTCGAGTCGAGCGCCTTGCCGCGGAGGCGCGGGCGATTCACCGCGAGGATGTGCAAGCCTGCCGCCGCATGGGCGAGCTTGGAGCTGCGCGGGTACCCGAAGGCGCGACCATCCTGACCCACTGCAACGCGGGCGCTCTGGCAACTGGCGGCTACGGTACCGCGCTCGGGGTGATCCGCGCGGCTCACGAGCAGGGCAAGCGCATTCGCGTGCTCGCCGACGAGACACGGCCCTACTGGCAGGGCTCGCGGCTCACCGCTTGGGAGCTACATCACGACGGGATCCCCGTGGAAGTGATCTGCGACAACGCCGCCGCAAGTTTCTACGCGCGCGGAGAGATCGATCTCGCCGTTGTGGGTGCTGATCGCATCGCCCAGAACGGGGACGTCGCGAACAAGATCGGCACCTACGGCGTGGCCTGTTTGGCTCACTTCCACGAGCGCCCGCTGTATGTGGCAGCGCCTTGGTCTACGATCGACTTGCGCACCGCCACTGGTGCCGACATCCCCATCGAAGAGCGGGATCGCACGGAGGTGACCCAAGCCGGCGGACGCACGTTGGTGGCGAGTGACATTCCGGTCAGAAACCCCGCCTTCGACGTGACGCCGGCACGCCTGGTCAGCGCGATCTTCACGGAGCGTGGCGTGGTCGAGCCCGTCGGCCAAGCCGGTATCGCCGCCTTGGCTTGACGTCGGACCTCTCCCCCCAAACCCAATCCCGCGAACCTGCTGGTCGCCTGACGGATTCGACAATGGGGTAGGGGAGCACTAGAGTCCTCCCGTGACCGAGCTCCCGCAGAAGCACAAGACCGTTGGCATTCGTGATCCAAAGCCAAACTGGCTCAAGGTGAAGGCGCCCGGCGGAGAGCGCTATACCCAGCTCAAGAAGACGCTTCGGGAGCTGGATCTCTACACGGTGTGCGAAGAAGCGCGCTGCCCGAACGTAGGAGAATGCTGGGGTGCGGGGACGGCGACCGTGATGCTGCTGGGCCACACCTGCACTCGCGGCTGCCGTTTCTGTGCGGTAACGACCGGCAACCCCCGTGGCGCGTACGATCCGCGTGAGCCGGAGCACGTTGCGCGAGCGATCAGCAAGCTGGAGCTCAAGTACGTCGTGCTGACGATGGTCGACCGCGACGATCTGCTGGACGGTGGCGCGAGCTTGGTGGGCCAAACCGTGCGCGCGTTGCGGCGGTACTCCCCCGACCTGCTGGTGGAGACCCTGGTCGGCGACTTCAATGGTCGCAAGCACGACATCGCTCACCTCGTCGAGTCTGGGCCCGATGTGTTCGCCCACAACATCGAGGTGTCTCGCCGCCTCACGCCCCGCATTCGCGACGCGCGCTGTAGCTACGATCAGAGCCTCGAAGTGCTGCGTCACGCGAAGGCGTGCGCGCCCCACCGCATGACGAAGAGTTCGATCATGGTGGGGATCGGCGAGACCGACGAGGAGGTCGTCGAGACGTTGCGCGATCTGCGCGACGCTGGTGTGGACGTGGTGACCCTGGGGCAATACCTACGGCCAACTCCGAAGCATGCGCCAGTGGACCGCTACGTCGAGCCCGCGCGTTTCGCGGAGTGGGAGCGCGTCGGCTTGGAGCTCGGCTTCTCGTACGTCGCCTCGGGCGCGCTGGTGCGCTCAAGCTACCACGCGGCGGAGGCCTTCATCGCGGCGCAGCTCCGGCCCGGCTCGACAATCGAGCGCGGCACACCGGCCGCAGCTGAAGGGCCTGAAGCTCCTCAGTTGATCAGCGCGACTTCGCTGATCCGGCGCGGCAACACGGCTCGCGGCTCCGACTGAGTCAAAAGAATCCTCAAAGAAGCGGCGTCTGCGCGCTGACTCCCGGGTGGCTTTCGGGTAGTCTCGCCCGCAGAGTCGACTATGAGCGTTGCAGATCAGAGCCTCCTGGACAAAGTCGCGGCCAAGCTGGGCCAAGCACCCACCTACGCCGATTCCGACGCGGCCGGATCCATCCTGACGGTCGCCGCCGCGTCGTACGGCTCGCGCCCGCTGGGCGAGGAAGTGACGCAGCCGACGGGCTTCGATCCTCAGGTCGCGGCGCTGTTCGAAGCCGTGGTGGAGAGCGCCTATCTGGTGGCGAACGCGGACGGCGAATTCGACGAGACCGAGCAGGTGGCGTTCAAGCAAGTCGTTGTCACGGCGTGCCGCAATCGTGTTGAGGCGCGTCAGGTCGAGGCGCTGCTGGCCGACCTTGCCGATCAGCTCGAAGAAGACGGCATGGACAAGCGCGTGAAGATGGTCGCTCGCACGATCCAAAAAGAAGAGCACGCCCGGGAAGTCCTGCGCATTGCTTCGCTGCTGGCGCACGTTAGCGGCGGCGTCAGCGATGAAGAGCGCGACGTGCTGAAGAAGCTCGCGGATGAGTTCAAGCTCGACGACGCGGCCCTCGAGCTCGCGCTGACCGAAGCCGAGCGCGTCCTCGCCGACTGAAGTGGGTGCGGCGGAGCGAGCCGCGAAAAGCGGGCGTGACGCCCACCAAACGTCCACGCGTCTGCTGGTCGCGCGTCCGATCGGCGCAGGATAGTTCAAGTCTAAACTAATTCGTTGTTCGCCTACGAAGCGCGTACCGCGGTGCGCGGTTGGAGCGTCGCGGGATGTTTCCAATGCGTGACCAAACGCTTCTGTTGCGTGATGCGTCATGCCACCTAACGTGAACTCGTTGCGCACCAGATCACGCTGCATTTGTGCTGGATCCAGCGCAAGCATGGTTGGGGGTGAGGAGCGATGTCATGACCCGCAACTACTGGTGCGCTGCGTCACGCGAGAGAAGCTTCTCGCAGCGGGATCCATGCGTGACAGCGCTCGATCCATTCGACTAAGGTCGCGCCGCTCGTCGCTCCAGGCCGACAGCGCCGCTACCCGAGCGCGAGCACGAGGAACATGATCGCTGCAGCAGTTACACGCACCGAAGAGGCGCCGAACGACACCATCGTTCGCGTGCTACGCGAGGACGGCAGCTTGGATCCTGCACATGATCCCAAGCTGGAAATCGACGAGGTCGTGCATCTCTATCGCCACATGGTGGAGACGAGGATCATCGACGAGCGGTTGGTGACCCTACAACGTCAGGGACGCATCGGCTTTCACATCGGTTCGCTTGGCGAGGAGGCAGCCATCATCGGCTCGGCCTTTGCCATGCGGCAACAAGATTGGCTCTTCCCCTGTTACCGTGAGTTCGGCGCGGCGCTGCTCCGGGGCTTCAAGCTCCAGCGCTTCATCGACAACATGTTCGGTAACGCGAACGACCCGGTGAAGGGTCGTCAGATGCCGGATCACTACACCTGCAAGGAAGCCCACTGGGGGAGCATCAGCTCGCCCATCGGCACCCAGATGACGCAGGCAGTGGGCTTCGCGTGGGGCGCCAAGATCGAGAAGAAGTCCCTCGCGACGCTCGTCTACTTTGGCGACGGGTCGACGAGCAGCAGCGAGTTTCACAACGCGATGAACTTCGCGGGCGTCTTCAAGACCCCGAGCATCTTTTTCTGCCGCAACAACGGCTGGGCTATCAGCGTGCCTGTCGAGCGTCAGACTGCTTCGCGTACGTTCGCAGAGAAGGGCGTCGCCTACGGTGTCCCTGGCGTGCGTGTCGACGGCAACGATCTGTTCGCGGTCGTCGCGGTCACGCGCGAAGCGATTCGCCGTTGCGAGGCAGGTGAGGGGCCGACCCTGATCGAGGCCCTGACCTATCGCATGGGTGGCCACTCGACGAGCGACGATCCGAACCGCTATCGCGCCGCCGACGAGGTGAAACCGTGGGTCGACCGTGACCCGATCGAGCGCATTCGCCGCTACCTCGAGCGGAACAAGGCATGGGACGACAACCTCGAGGAGGCGCTGCGCGAGGATGTCGACAAGCGTTTCCGTGAGGCAGTAGCCGCGGCAGAGGGCACCGAGCCTCCGTCGCTCACGTCGATGTTCGAGGACGTCTACGAAAAGATGCCTTGGCATCTCCAAGAGCAACGGGACGAGCTACTGGCGGGGCCGCGCGCTCCGAAGGCGCACTAGTCCCCTGGGCCTGACTCAAGTCTAACTGCGCTCCGCGCCCCTTTCTCTCTACGTTCTCGGAGTCGCCCAAGAGTGCCCCCGCGGTCACCTCGTCCAGGTGAATGGCCGGAGCCCAATCCCGCGACCCGAAGCGCCCTCCCTGGAGTCCCTGCAAATGCCTCAAATGAACATGGTTCAAGCCATCAACGACGCCCTCCGGCTCGAGATGGCGCGCGACCCTCGGGTCGTCATCATGGGTGAAGATGTCGGTAAGGTTGGCGGCGTTTTTCGCGTGACCGCCGGCTTGTTCGACGAGTTTGGTGATGATCGCGTGATCGACACGCCCCTCAGCGAGGGTGGCATCATCGGTGCTGCCGTCGGCATGGCCCTGTACGGCATGGTGCCGATCCCGGAGATCCAGTTCTCCGACTTCATCTTCCCCGCCTACGACCAGATCGTGTCCGAGTTGGCGAAGTATCGCTACCGCTCGGGCGGCGAATACCCGTGCAACATGGTGATCCGCACCCCCGTCGGCGGCGGCATCCGAGGTGGCCACTACCACTCGCAACACCCCGAGTCGCTGTTCATCCACGTCGCTGGCCTCAAGGTCGTATGCCCGTCGAATCCGCACGACGCGAAGGGGCTGCTGCTCGCCTCGATTCGCGACCCCGACCCCGTGCTGTTCTTCGAGCCAAAGCGCATCTACCGCGCGGCAAAAGGTGACGTCCCGGAGGGTGACTACACGGTTCCGCTAGGTAGCGCCGCTGTCACCCGCGAGGGGCGTCACGTCACCGTGCTGGCTTATGGAGCGATGCTCTACGAGTGCCTGGACGCAGCCGCGAAGGCCGCAGAGCAAGGAGTTGAGGCTGAAGTCATCGACTTGCGCACGCTTTGGCCGGTCGACATCGACACCATCATCGCCAGCGTGAAGAAGACGGGGCGCCTGGTTGTCGTTCACGAAGCACCAAAGACTGGCGGCTTCGCTGGGGAGCTGATTTCATTGGTCTGCGAGAAGGCGTTCTATCACTTGGAGGCACCTCCCGCGCGGGTGACCGGTTTCGACACGCCGTTCCCCTACACCTTGGAGATGGAGTACCTGCCTCTGTCTCATCGCATCCTGCCGGCCCTGCTCAACACCGCAAAGGCCTGAGCACTCCCCGATTGCGCCGCTGAGGCGCGAGCAAATCACGAGTCCAAGACGAACCTCGCGCTGAGGCGCGCTAGCAAACACTTCGAGGCGAATATGGCGCTCTACGAGTTCAAGCTCCCTGACATTGGCGAAGGCGTAACCGAAGGCGAGATCGTCAACTGGCTAGTCGCCGTGGGCGATCAAGTCAAAGAAGACCAGGAGATGGTCGAGGTGATGACCGACAAGGCGACGGTCACCATCGGCTCTCCCAAGGCGGGCAAGATCAGCGAGCTGCGCGGCGCTGTGGGAGACGTGGTCCCCGTCGGCGCGGTCCTTGTCGTGTACGACTTGGACGGCGCCGGTGGTGCAGGTTCCCCCGCGGAAAAGCCGCCTGCGAAGGCTGCGGAAGCAGAAGAGAAGAAGTCGGATGAAGGTCCTGTCGCCTCAGCGGTAGGTGACATCAAGGAGACCCTGCCAGGGATGGGCGGAGCCGCATCGAAGCCGGCTCCAGCGCCAGCAGCCGCCCAGGCCGCGCCCGCCTCAAGCTACTACAACGAGCGCCCCTTGGCGGCGCCGGCGACACGGAAACTCGCGAGGGAGAAGGGCATCGATCTTCGCAAGGTGCCACCCACGGGACCCGCCGGGCGCGTCACCCGTGAAGATGTGGAGCGCTTCAGCGGTGGTGGCGCGAGCGCGCCCGCGGCCGCAGCCACCGGCTCGGCTGCAGCCGTTGCGGCGCCTGCAACCAGTGCCGTCACGCCAGCTCGCGCGCCGATCTCGATCGCTCCGGTGCAAACCAACGACCCGCGTCTCGCGGATGAGCGCGTGCCCGTTCGGGGCGTGCGCAAGCGCATCTTCGAGAACATGGCTCGCTCGAAGCACACCGCTGCGCACTTCACCTATGTGGACGAGGTCGTCGCCGATGAGTTGATCGCCCTGCGTGGCCGCCTGAAGCCGCTTGCGGAGCAGTCTGGCGTCAAGCTCACGTACCTGCCGTTCATCGTCAAGGCGTGCGTTTCCGCGCTGAAGAAGCACCCCGCGCTCAACTGTGTGTTCGACGAGTCAACCAACGAGATGGTGCTGCGCAAGGTCTACGACATCGGCATCGCTGCGGCGACGGACGCCGGCCTGATGGTGCCCGTGTTGCGTGGCGCAGATCGGCTGAGCATCCTCGAGATCGCGCGCGAGCTCGATCGCTTGGGTAACGACGCTCGCGCCGGCAAGCTGAAGCAAGAAGACTTCGGTGGTTCGTCGTTCACCATAACGAGCTTGGGCAAGGCCGGTGGCTTGTTCGCGACTCCGGTGATCAACTACCCCGAGGTCGCGATCCTCGGCGTGCACGAGATGAAGAAGAAGCCCGTGATCCGCGGGGAAGAGATCGTGATCGGTCACGAGATGCTGCTGAGCCTCTCCTTCGACCATCGCATCATCGATGGTCACGTCGGTGCGGCCTTCGCGGCAGATATCGTCGCCCTGCTGCAGAACCCGGACCGCTTGATGCTCGAGATGGGGTGAGCCCCGTCGGGCTCCCTCTCACTCCGCCGCCGCGTCTTGTAGATGTTGGCGTCGGGCGATGCACCTCTGCTGCTTGATGAGCGAGCGAGGGCGGGATCAATGGCAGCGGGAGAGGCCACTCGTCAGGACACCCACCACCAAGCTGGGGCGCCATCAAACGGACGTTCGGCTTGTTTCGGCTATTGGGGACCTCGTCGAGCATACAAGCTCCATGGAACCGGCCAATTCTGCCCGGAAACGCGCGCGGATAGTCGGCACGTTAACGCTCGCTAGCCACCACCCAGGATGACGCGAAGCCATCGCCGTCGCCACCGAGGTGCACTTCGAGCCGCGATCCTTGGCCGAGACCGTCCGTCGATCGGCCGACGGCAGGTGTCCACACGTGCGGATCCAGCATTGCGGCCGAGTTCCAGCATTGCGGCCGAGTTCTGCGTTTGAAGCTGCGGAAATCAGAAGGTGAGATGAGGTAAGGTGTCATCCTCCAAATCAGCGTCTTTCGCCTTTGGAAGGCTCGGCGAACCCCATTGGATTCGCGACCTTCCGTGATACGGTGTAGAGTTGTACCCGGAGGAGGATCCTGTTCGATGAAGCGCTTCTTGAAGGCCGCAACCTTGGCTTCTGTGATTGCCCTGTCCCTGAATGCCGGGGCGCAGTCAGATGCTCCCTCACCGGAGGACATCAAGGCTGCAGGTAAGGCGTTCGATCAAGGCCGCAAGCACTACAAGGACGGTGAGCTGGTCGAGGCTGCTGAGCAGTTTGAGGCTGCCGATCAAGCGGCTCCCAGTGCCACCGCCTTGATGCTTGCGCTACGCGCCCGCAAGGAAGCCGGCCAGATGGACCGCGCTGCGACGCTGGCTCGCTTGGCGCTCGACCGTCACTCCGACGACGAAAAGCTGAGGAAGCTGGCAGAAGAGACGCTGGCGGAGACGCAGGGGAAGTTTTTCGAGTTAACCGTCAACTGCGACGAGCCGTGTACGTTGGTCGTGGGAACTCGCTTGGTTCACGGTAAGGCTGCCTCGAAGCGCGTCCTCTACCTCAAGGATAGCAAGATCTCCGTGCGCGCCGGCTGGAGCAAAGAGCGCATCGCCACCCAAGACATCAAGGGTGCGCCTGGTGGCTCGGGCGAGCTGACCTTCAAGGCTCCGCCTATCCCGGTGGAAAAGCCGGACAAGCCCGAAGGCGACGGTACCGGGCCGGTGAGCGATGGCGGCGGCGGGATCGGGGACAAGGGCACCGTGAAGGTCGAGCCGAGCGGTATGTCCCCCGCGGTTTTCTGGGTAGGCGCTGGGCTTACATTGGTCGCCGGCGGCGTGACGGTGTGGAGCGGTCTCGACACTCAGAACAACCCCGGCCGTTCCAAAGTCAAAGAGGAGTGCGCCGGACAAGGTACGGACTGCGCCCTCTACCAAGAGGGCCTGGATAAGCAGAAGCGGACGAACATTATGGCCGCGGTGACGGGTGGTGTCGGTCTGGTCACCATCGTCATCGGAGCCTTCTTCACCGATTGGAGCGGTGGAGAGACCGCGCGCACGCCGTCGCGCGTACAGAAGGCAAGCATTCAGCCCTGGCTTGGGGTTGGAAATGGCGCCACATTAGGGGCATTCGGCAGATTCTGAGGGAATCGTGGTTGCAGCGAAGCTCATAGACGTCGGTGAAGAAGGGGTCCAGCGGATCGACCGCTACGACCTGGTGGCTGAGATTGCGTCAGGCGGCATGGCGACCGTGTACTTGGCTCGTCTCGCCGGCGTGGGGGGATTTCAGCGCTTCGTCGCAATCAAGCGCCTGCATCCTCACCTCGCCAAGGAGAAGGAGTTCGTCGAGATGTTCCTCGACGAGGCTCGCCTTGCCGCAGGGATTCATCATCCCAACGTAGTCCCCATCCTCGAAGTGGGAGCCAGCGAACGTGGCTACTACCTCGTGATGGAGTACATCGAGGGCGACACGCTTGCGCGCTTGCTCGCGCGAGCGGCTACCACCGCCGGTAAAATCCCTGCGGATATCGCGATCAAGATTCTGCTCGACATGCTCCAGGGGTTGCATGCCGCGCACGAGCTGAAGGATGAGAAGGGGCAGGCGACCGAGCTCGTGCACCGAGATGTGTCGCCCCAGAACATCCTGGTCGGCATGGACGGAGTGAGCCGTATCACCGACTTCGGTGTAGCGCGCGCCGCTTCTCGACTCTCCGCAACGCGTGTCGGTCAGCTGAAGGGTAAAATCGCCTACATGGCGCCAGAGCAGGCCGCCGGAGACACTCGAGTCGATCGGCGAGCTGACATCTTCTCTGCTGGCATCGTGCTGTGGGAGGTGCTCGCTTCGCGGCGCCTGTTCAAGGCGGAGAATGAAGCTGCGACCCTGTCGCGGGTGGTCAGTGAGCCGATCCCGAACCTTCACGACCTCGCCCCTGACGTGCACCCTCAGATCAGCTTGGTGTGCATGAAGGCGCTCGAGCGTGATCCTGACAAGCGCTTCTCGACCTGTGCACAGTTCGCGGACGTGCTGGAGCGCGCTGCGGCTGCGGTTGGAAAGATCGCCGCGCCGCGCGAGGTTGCCGCATACGTTCAAGAGGTGATCGGCACCGAGATCAGCCAGCAGCGCGACGCAGTTCGTGCGTGGCTCGCTCGGAGTGAACCGAGTCAGCTTGAGCGGCCGAATTTCTCGCTGTCGACTCATCCGCCGGCACCGGTTGGAGCCAGCTCTAGTGTTTCCGCAGGGAACATGGAGTTGTCCAGTGTCAACACCCAGTCAGGGCTGATTAGCCATCCCCAGCTCTCGCAGATCAGCCAAGTCTCCGAGGTGCACAACACGCGCCGCTCGAAGGCGCCGTTGGTGATCGGTGGCGTCGCCTTGCTGCTGGCTCTCGGAGTTGGCGGCCTGGTGGCAGCGGGCAGCAACAAGGAGGAAGGGCCAGCGACGGCTGGTGCTCCCGACGCGCCCAAGACCGAAGCGCCGGTCGCAGAGAAGCCAGCCGCCCCGCCTCCCAAGGAAGAACCGAAGGCGGCTCCGAAGGAAGAGGCAAAGCCTGAAGCCTCGGCGGACAGCAAGGCCGAGCAAGAGAAGGAAGACGAGAAGAAGGCCGCGCAGCGCCCCGTCTACGGCGGCACCTGGCGTCCAAGGGCCGCGACGAAGCCGGAGAAGGAGGAGGATCCGGCTCCCGCTGCGTCAAAGCCGGCGGCTCCACCGAAGCCTGACGTCGACCTTTCGAACCCCTACAAGTGATCGCTACGCTCGCCGCGTAGAGCATGAACGGGTTTCCCGGGCTGCAGCCGCGTGTTCTTGTGGAACCTGCGGGGACTTGACGCGTCTGCCCGTTGACAGGGGACCACAGGGACCCACCTTGGCCCTTCATGAGCAAACCTGGCGTAGCTGCCGTGCTGTCCTTCGTCGTGCCGGGTGTGGGGCAAATCTATAACGGCAAGTTCCTACGCGGGCTGTTTTGGCTGATCATCACCCCTGGGTTTTGGATTGGCTCTGGAGGTTTGCTCGGCTGGGTGTGCCACCTCATCGCCGCCTACACAGCGTATTCTTGGGCAAAATCACACCCTTAGGGCGGCGTGAGGCGGGCGCTCCTCGGGCTTTGACGCGCGGGGACCACGTTTGACAAGCGGGTGACCCGCTGCTAACTGTCCGCGCCGCTGGCAGGCCTGCGGAACCTGATTGGTTTCCTAGGCTTAACCATTGTCCGGCCACGCGCCTCGGCGCTTGGCTTCCGCCGCCTCAACAACGTTGAGCAACCATCGGGTGACGCTGTGGCCCTCAAGCGAGTCTGCATCTTCTCGGGAAACGCGAACCCTGATCTGGCGACGGAGATCGCCAAGCATCTCGACACCCAGCTGGGGGAGCTTCGAGTTTCGCGTTTCAGCGACGGCGAGACCTTCTGCGAGATCCGCGAGAACGTGCGCGGCCTCGACACCTATGTGGTGCAGCCGACGTGTTCGCCGGTGAATGACAACCTGATGGAGCTGCTCATCATGTGCGACGCCCTGCGTCGTGCTTCGGCTGCTTCTATCACGGCCGTGATTCCGTACTACGGTTACGCTCGTCAGGATCGCAAGGTTGCTCCACGCACGCCGATCACGTCGAAGCTCGTGGCCGATCTGATGGTTGCCGCAGGGATTCATCGCATCGTGTGCGTCGATCTGCACGCGGGTCAGATCCAAGGCTTCTTCAATATTCCCTTTGACCACCTGTACGCGTTGCCGGTGTTCCTCGAGGACTACCTGTCTCACCGCTACGGTAAGGACGCGGTCGTGGTCTCTCCCGACGCCGGTGGCGTCGAGCGGGCGCGCGCCTACAGCAAGCGCCTTGGGGCCTCCTTGGCCATCATCGACAAGCGCCGCGAGCGGGCGAACGTCAGCGAAGTGATGCACATCATCGGTGATGTGGCTGATCGGGACTGCATCATCGTTGACGACATCTGCGACACGGCAGGCACGTTGTGCAACGCCGCGCGCGCGCTGAAGGACGGCGGCGCGAAGACTGTCGTCGCTTGCCTGACTCACGGTGTGCTCAGCGGGCCGGCGGTCCAGCGCATCGAAGATTCTCCGCTCGAGGAAGTCGTGGTCTCGAACTCGATTCCACCGAGCGACGAGGCGCGCGCCTCGAAGAAGATCAAGTTTCTCTCTCTCGGAAAGCTGCTGGGCGAAGCGATCCGGCGGATTCACAACAGTGACTCCGTCAGCTCTCTCTTCGTGTAGACACCGAGCGCTCGCAAGGCGACCACCGAATCCGGTCTTCGGCTTGCATTACCGCGGGGATACTTTCCCTAAGAAAAGCAAAGAAGTAAGCAAATGGAACCGATTACAGTCAAGGCAAGTATCCGTAGTGACCGTGGTAAGGGCGCAGCCCGCCGCATGCGCCGCGCCGATCAAATCCCCGCCGTCGCGTACGGCAAGGAGCTGAAGCCAGTCGCGCTGGCCGTCTCCCCCAAGGCGCTCAAGGACGCGATCCTCGGCAAGTTCGGCTTGAACTGCGTCATCAAGCTGGAGATCGAGGGCGGGGAGAGCTTCCACACGCTGGTAGCAGAGCATCAGTACCACCCAGTGAGCCGTGAGTTGCTTCACGCCGACTTCCTGCGTATCGACATGAACAAGCCCGTCGACATCGACGTGCCTTTTGAGCTCAAGGGCCGCGCCAAGGGCGTCGTGCTCGGTGGCGAGCTTCGCCAAGTCTACCGCCAGCTGCCCGTCACCTGCATGCCTGGGCAAATCCCGGAGAAGATCGTGCTCGACGTGAGCGACCTCGGCCTCGACGACAGCGTCGCCGTAAAGGGCTTGCAGCTCCCCGAGGGCGTCACCGTGCGTATGGGCGAGAACCGCACCGTCGCGGCCGTCGTCGCTGGGCGTAAGGCCAAGGCCGCGGACGCCGAGGCTGAACCCGCCAAGGCGTGATTCTCGTTGCTGGCCTGGGCAATCCAGGCGATCGCTACGAACTCACCCGCCACAACGTCGGATTCATGGTGGTCGACGCGCTCGCTGCGCGTGCGGCCACCACCGTCATTTGGCGCTCCCACTCCGATGGCGAGCTGGCGCAGGTCGACCTAGCTGGTGTGCGTCTGCTGCTGCTCAAGCCGCAGACCTTCATGAACCTCTCGGGGCGCTCGATTCACGGCGTGGTGAGCTACTTCAAGCTGGGCGTCGATCAAGTGCTGGTGGTCCACGACGAACTGGATCTACCGTTCGGCCGACTGCGCATGAAGGCGGGTGGAGGCGACGCGGGGCATCGGGGCGTTCGCTCAACGGCAGCCGAATTGGGCTCGAAAGACTTCGCGCGGCTGCGCGTTGGAATTGGGCGCCCGCCAGTGATCTTTGAGGGGACTGTGGCGGATTATGTGCTACAAGCCTTCGCCCTGCCGGAGCGGGAAGAGCTGCCTAGGTTGCTCGACCGCGCCGTTCAGGCGGTGACGTTGGTCGCAGAGCGAGGCCTCGCAGAAGCGATGAACATCACCAATCAGTGCTGAAAGGCACTGCTCCTTGCTCCTCGGCTGCCGCTCTCATCTCGCGAGTTGCAGGCCGATTCCCTCCGGTCCGGCGTGAAAGCACGCTTTCCGGGCGGAGCTGGACCACCACCGTGCTCCAGGGGGCCGAATTAGTCCGAGAGGAGACTCCAACTCAATGGCAGCAACAGTGGCAACGGCGCCCAGCCGTGTGCGTGAATACGAAACTATCTACGTGATGCGACCTGACGTCGCGCGCGACGCAGCAGAGCGCGTCTCGCAGCGAGTTCAGGAAGTGATGGAGCGCGAAGGCGCTCGTCTATCCCTGGTCGAGACCTGGGGACGTCGCGCGTTGGCCTACAAGGTCAACAAGCAGCGTCACGGCATCTACGTGTACCTGAAGTTCCTCGCCGGCGGCACGACGGTGTCGGAGCTGGAGCGTAACTTCCGTCTGCTGGACGAGGTCATCAAGTTCCAAACCATCGTGCTTGGTAACGTTGAGGGCGACGTCGAAGTCAGCGCCGACGCGATCGCGTTCGAGACCGTCGAGGGTATCCCCGCGGAAGAGGACGAGGCTCATTCGCTCGCACGCGAGCTTGGCCTGGAGGATCCGGAACCCGGTTCTCGCTACCACCGTCACCACGATGACGACGACTCCGACGACGATGATGACGACGAGTCTTCCGACACCGAGGAAGAGGAGGAAGAGTGATGAGCACTGCACTCGATAGCGTTTCTGGTAAGGACCGCCTCGACCGTGACCCGCGCCGAGCGCGTCGTCGCGGCTGCCCGTTCTGCGGCGACGCGGCACTGGTCATCGACTACAAGGACCCCCAGTTCTTGAAGTACTTCATCACCGAGCGCGGCAAGATCGTGCCGCGTCGCGTGTCAGGAACCTGCGCCAAGCATCAGCGTGAGCTGACCGTGGCCATTAAGCGGGCCCGCAACATTGCGCTGCTGCCCTTCACCATGAACGCGTGAGGAGGTCCCATGGCGACAGCGATTCAAGTCGTCCTGCATCAGGACGTTGAAAACCTCGGAAACAGCGGTGACGTGGTCAAGGTCCGCCCTGGCTACGCGCGCAATTACCTCATTCCGCGCGGACTTGCCGTGGTGGCCAACAAGGCCAGCATCGCGCGCGTGGAAGACATCAAGAAGGCAGCGAAAGCTCGCGCGGCCAAGCAGCTCGAGGAGGCACGCGAGTTCGCCACCAAGCTGGAGAACGTCGCGATCAAGCTGGAGCGCGCCGTTGGCGACGAGAACAAGATGTACGGTTCCGTCACCGGCAAGGACATCGAAGAGGCGTATGCCGCGCTGGGTTACGAGTTCGACAAGAAGGACGTCGAGCTGTCCGAGCCTATCAAGACGCTCGGCCTACATGACGTTCCGCTCCGCCTCCACCGTGAGGTGAGGGTAACGCTCAAGGTCGAAGTCATCAAGAAGTCGAGCTGAGTTCTTCGCTCAACCGATTGCCAAGGGCCCTAGCGTTTCGACGCCGGGGCCTTTTGGCATTTGAGCGGCGCACACAACCACGGCCATGCGCCAGCTCAGATTTCCCGCTCCCGCGGGCGCTGATGCGCGCGGCCAGCGCTTCCAGTCGTTTCTCGTCGAGAGGTGTTTATGTCCGTGCGGAACAATCCTGGCCAGGCTCGCGTTGTCTGCTCTGGCGGCTGCGTTCGCCGGGTCAGAGCTCTGTTGGTGCGACCTCTTTTTGTTGCCGCGGGGCAGCGGAAGCGGGTGCGCCTTGCTGTGCTTCGAGCGCCTGTCAAGCGCGTTAGCGAGCTGCGGTCATCCTGGGGATAACTCGTGGACCTGGTCTGGTCAACTTGAGCATCTCGATCGATTGCGATGTGCAACATCAAAATCACGATGCGTCGGGCGTTCTTCGTCCTAGTCTAAGCAGCGATCGGAGCGTAGAACCCACGTGGGCGCTAGATGGTTCGAGTGAAAGTCCTGGTTGGAACGAGGCGGGTCGCAAGTCGAAGCTAGCAGGCCTGAGATGGTCACGCGGGGGCGCCACCTAGATGCTAGGACTCGAGGCGGCGCGATAGACGCTGCGGTCCGGTCTCGATCCGCATTCGGAAATAACGCACGGAAAATCTCACAAGCATCAGGATCCGCTTGGGGCTCGCACGCAGGCGCGCGCAGCGGACCGCTCAAGAACGTTCAGAGCGGCGTGATTACCGGGCGCGGTACGCAGACTCAGCGATTGGTAGAGGCAGCAAGTGGTCAGCAACCGGAGTTGGAAAGAGCGAGAGAAGACCGACGCGGCTCGTGAGCTGCGTCCAGAGGCCGGCCGAGTGCCGCCGCATGATCTGGACGCGGAGGCTGCGGTGCTGAGCGCGATCTTCCTCGAACCCGAGGCCTTCGATCGCGTCCAGGAGACCCTCAAGGCCGATCACTTCTACTCCGACGCCAACCGCCGCATCTTTGACTCCGTCCTGCAGCTTCAGCAGACGGGGCGTCCGGTAGACGTCGTGAGCGTCGCCGGCTACCTGCGGGACCGCGAACGCCTGCAGCAAGTGGGCGGCACGCCTTACCTGGCGCAGCTAGCCGATGCCACGCCTGCGGTGGCTCACGTCGAGGCTCACGCAAAGACCATCCGGGAGAAGTGGCGCCTGCGTCAGCTGATCGCGACGTGCCAGCGCTTCGCCGCCGAGGGCTACGGCGACTGTGGGGAGACTCAGGCCTTCATCGATAAGGCCGAGCAGTCGGTGTTCGACATTGCCCGCGTGCCCGAGGGGTCGAGCATCGTTCCCGTCAAAGACGCCATCAACAAGGCGTTCGAAATCATGAGCGAGGCCGCGAAGCGAGGCGGCCGCACAACGGGTATCGAGACGGGCTTCTTCTCGGTCGACGGCAAGACCAGCGGTCTACACCCCGGTGACTTGTACATCGTGGCTGGGCGCCCTGGCATGGGGAAGACGTCGTACGTCTTGAACATCGCCGCGAACGTGGCCTCGCCGCGCGCGGGTATGGATGCCGAAGGGCAACCGATTGAACAGCCCGGCCACGGTGTCGCATTTTTCTCCCTGGAAATGCCGCGTGAGCAGCTCGCCGCTCGTGTCCTCGCGATCGAGGCGCGTGTCGACGTCTCGCGCCTGCGCTCGGGAAACATGCGGCCCGATGACTGGAACCGGTTGACCGACGCCGCTGCGAGGCTCGGCCGCTTGCCGCTCTGGCTCGATGACACGCCCGGCCTTACCCTGCTCGATTTGCGCGCGAAGGTGCGTCGCCTGCAGGCGGAGATCTCCCGCGGGGAATCGGCGACCGGTACGGACAAGCTCGGCTTGGTGATCATCGACTACCTGCAGCTGATGCAGGGCCGCGCTGGCGTGCAGAGCCGCGAGCAAGAGATCAGCGAGCTGTCCCGTGGTTTGAAGGGGCTAGCGAAGGAAATGGGAGTGCCCGTGATGGCGCTCAGCCAGCTCAATCGCTCCGTCGAGACCCGCGCAGCGAAAGACAAGCGCCCGCAGCTCAGCGACTTGCGCGAGTCAGGCGCCATCGAGCAGGACGCTGACGCGATCTTCTTCATCTACCGCGACGAGTACTACTTCAAGGACAGCCCAGACCAGGGCATCGCGGAGATCATCATCGCCAAACAACGAAACGGCCCGACGGGTACCTGCAAGGTGCGTTTCCAGTCGGAATTTACCCGGTTCGACAACCTGGCGCCCGACGAGTACGAGTTCAACGAGTACGACGACTTCCAGGAGTTCGACGCCGCGGGCGGCGACCCCGGCGGGCCCTGAACGACGCGACTGCGGCGAACGTTGCGCCGGATTGGCCTGACTTGGGTGCGGTCGCCTTCGGGGCGCGGCGCCGTGGATGACAAGCCGCGTCGGACGCGGCGCAGCGTCCTTGGGCGACGGCTCAGACGGCTACATCAGGAGCTTTTCAGCTAGCTCGTAGAGCAAGTCTTCCAAGCCCTCATGGGTCGCGGCGCTGATCAGGCGGAGCTCGACTCCGATGTCAGCGAACTGCGCTCTGAGCGCTGGGTAGGCTTCGCGGACGTCGGGCAGATCGGCTTTGGTGAGGGCTACGACTTCAGGGCGCCGCAGCAGGTCTTGCTTGGCGGTGTCGCCGGCGAAGTGAGCTAGTTCCTCGCGGATCACGTGATAGTCCTTGACCGGATCGCGGCTGGTGTCTTCGTCCAGCGTGACCAGGTGCAAGAGCACGCGAGTGCGCTCGATGTGGCGCAAGAAGCGCGTACCGAGACCGGCGCCTTGGCTCGCTCCGGGGATCAGCCCCGGGATGTCGGCGACCACGAAGCTCCGCCCGAGGCCGGTCGTGCGGTCACCGATGGTTGCGACTCCGAGCTGCGGCGTCAGGGTGGTGAAGGGGTAGTCTGCGACCTTGGGGCGCGCACGACTTACCGCGCGGATAAATGTGCTCTTGCCGACGTTGGGAAAGCCCAGCAGGCCGACATCGGCCATCACCTTGAGCTCGAGGCGCAGGTTCTTGTGTTCGCCTTTGCCGCCAGGCTCGGCGCGGCGTGGGGCGCGGTCTACCGGCGTCGCGAAGTGCTTGTTGCCGCGGCCGCCCTTGCCGCCCTTGGCGATGATTTGACGTTCGCCGTGGCTGATCAGCTCGGTCAGCTTTTCGCCGGAGTCTTGATCGTAAACGATGGTGCCGATCGGCACGCGCACGTCGCGGTCGTTGCCAGCGCGGCCGTACTTGTCTTTCCCACTGCCGTTCTGGCCTGGCTCGGCGCGCACTCTGTGTAGATGCAAGAGCTCCTGAAGGGTGCTCAGCCCTTCGTCGGCAACGAGTACGATGTCTCCGCCTCGACCGCCGTCGCCGCCCGCAGGTCCGCCAAACGGTACGAACTTTTCGCGGCGGAACGCGATCGCTCCGTCGCCACCATCTCCAGCCTCGACGTCCAGGCTGCACTCGTCAATGAAGTGCATAGGCGGCGGAGGGTAGCTACGGGATCTGGTCGAGGCACGGTGTTTTCGTCAGGCATTCGCGCTGCGGAGACGGTTTTTGGTCCTCTGGCGGCGTGGAACGGCTGCGGCGCAGGCCGAATGCACCTCACCCCCTGAAAATCCGGGAAAGAGGGCGCTGGCGACTCGACACTGCGCACGGACTCTCGCCGCGCTTCGAGCATCCGGGAGGCGGGGATCGGCGGGAACGCCAGCGCTTTGAGTGGCGCGGAGTCGGCGCCTGCGGAGACGCGTGGTAAGGCTCGTGCTGCCTATGAGCGACCACGGATCTGGAGCTTCCAGCGAATCGGACGTCGAGCCTGTCGTGCGCGCCTCCGCGGCTGCCGGTGAACGCATCGCCGTGGTGGTCAACGGCAACGCCAAGAGCGTCAACGATGAGGTGATTTCCACGCTGGATCAGATCCTCAAGGGAGGCGATCTGTTCGTGTCCCGACGCCTCGAGGAAGGTCAAGAGATCGCGCGCACGCTGGTGAGTCGAGGCTACGGCACCGTGCTCACCGGAGGCGGCGACGGAACCTTCACCGTGATGGTGACCGAGGTCGTTCGGGAGGCCCGTCGCCAGGGCAAGCCGTTGCCCCGTTTCGGACTCCTGAAGCTAGGGACTGGCAACGCACTGGCGTGGGTCGTCGGCGCGAGCAAGGCACGGCGCAAGGGCAAGGGCCTGAGCGTCGACATCCAGCGTCTCCGCGAGGATGCGGGCAGCCGTACGATTCGCTTGGTCGAGGTCGAGGACACGATCGCGCCCTTTGCAGGATTCGGCGTCGATGCGGTCGTGCTCGCGGACTACGCCCACGTCAAGCAGCGCCTGTCGAAGACGCCGCTCAAGCCCATCGCCTCGGGACCGCTGAGCTACGCGATCGGCTCGGTGACGCGCTCCATCCCCAGCTACTTTATCCGCAAGGTACCGCACTGCCGCGTGATCAACCTAGGCGAGGAAGCGTGGCGCGTTGGGCCGCGCGGGCGGCTGATGCAGCCGGGCTTTGGCAAGGGCGACGTGCTGTATGAGGGACCGGCACGGGTCGCGAGCGTTGGCACCATCCCGTACTTCGGCTTCGGCTTCCGCTTCTTCCCGTTCGCGGAAGAGCGCTCGGATCGCATGCACCTCCGCGTGAGCTGCATCAACCCGGTGGACTTCGTGAAGAACTTCCCGGCCATCTGGCGAGGCGAGTACGAAGATCCGAATTCAACGTTCGACTACCTGGTCGATCACGTGGCGATCGAGATGGATCCGCCGACCGCGTTCCAGATTGGCGGAGATCCCCACGGAGAACGTCAGCGCGTGGAAATGCGCCTGAGCCCGACGCCGATCCAGCTGGTCGACTTCTACGCTCCGCCGAGCGCGAGCTAGCCGGGACTACTTGAGCGTAGCCGCCGGGGCTACGCCACTTCTCAAGCGTGGCCGCGAGGACTACGCTGTTGCTCGTGCGATTCCGATGGTTTGCCGTAGCGCTCTGCCTCTCATGGGCGGGCGCTGGCAACGCGGCCGACCAAGTTGCCGCGACGGTGACTGCGCGCTGTCAGCGAGTCGCGGCGCCTGGCCGCGTGCTGTGTGAGGTCGAGACAGAGGTACCCGCAGGCAAGCTCGAGTGGGCTGACGCAGTCGTGCTGAGCACGCCGGAGTTTGCCAAGCCGCTGAGAGCGCGAGTTGGCCCAAACGAAGCAAGCGCACGCACCCCTCGACGTCTGCGTCTGCCTGTGGCACTCGTCGCGACTGCGACCGGCGACGGCGTGGTCGTGTTCGGGGCTCGCGGCGTTGCTTGTAGTGACGCTGGGCACTGCGAAGCCTTCCG
>JBFXBK010000033.1:0-39625 GCA_050183255.1 Polyangiaceae bacterium
CGACGATGGGGACTATCCAAGCAGAAACGTCGCGCTTCAGGCCTCAGCGAGTGACCACCGCCGCTTTAGCGCGAGGCGAATGGCCAAATACAAGAGCAACCCCAGCGGCCCCAGGTTCAATACGAGGAGCAAGCTCGGGACAACGAACCAATGGCTGATCCCGTGGCGCAGGGCATCGCGACTCACCCAAGCCCCAACCATCAAGTCGAAGCACAGGTAGTGAGTCCACCCCGCCAGGAACAACCACGGCTCTTGAAACGCCCGCATGCCGCTCTCGAGATCCGTGAGCGGCACCAACCCATTCTTGAACAGGCACACGCCGTAGACGACGCCGAGCACCAGGAAGACCCCAGCGCCATGCACGATGCGCTGAGTAAAGCGCCAGCGCGGCGCGACGATGAGCAGCAACCAAAACGGCAAAATCAAGCCGTTCAATGCAGAGAACCAAAACGCAGGCATACGACCTCCGAAAAAAACCACACGGAATTGCGCACGTCGGAACCGCTTTCAGCGAAAAGCGCGGCGGAGACGGCGAGCGATACGAAGCGGTGGTTCAGCAGGTCATAGAGCGGCGTGCTTCTCACGCCGAGGAGGAGACTAGCGGCTCACCCCACGAACGGCAAGCCGCTATCGTTTGGTCAGGGGCGCACCAGCACGTTGAAGCGCACGTTGCTGGGCATCGCGGCGCCGTCTTCGTTCATCACCAGCCAGCGTCCGAACCCAGAGGAGTAGTTCACGCTGATCGGATGAGGAACACTCGGCGTGCCGGTCTGGACTCGCGCGGTTACGAAGAGCTTCACGTCCGGGTTGCCGTTCAGGTTGGGATCGTCGAGGAACGCACCACTGCCAAGCACCAGGCCGTTCATGACCTTGCTGCGCTCGATACGCACGTTGAACGCGATACCCGTGGGCATCGGTGTGCCGTCTGGATTGAAGATCTCCCAGCGGCCGACCGCGGAGTTGAAGCGCACGTTCGTTGCCGCGCGGTGATAGTGCGCCCCGGCGCTGAAGTTGGTGGTGAATACGAACGCCGCGTTCGGGTTCCCATTCAGCTCTGGATGGTCGAGGCGGGTGGCCGCGAAGCTGGTGTTCGTGCTCACCGTCTGGTGAACGAAGCCGCCACCCACGGAGTAGTGGAACGACACGCCGACTGGCATCGCCGCCAAGTCCTGGTTGTAGATCCGCCAGCGAAGGCCATCGTACCAAACGCCGATTGCGTGGTTGTTGTGTACGCCACCCGTCACGAAATTGGGAGTCGCGAACAGGTGCGCGTTGGGCTTACCGTTGAGCTCCGGATCATCCAGCGTCGTCATATGGCTCGATGTATTGGAGCTGTTCGCGGTGTGCACGTAGCCATTCGAGTATTCGCGGATGGCCGCCGAGCGAAACGTCTGCGGGCCTGATTGAATTGCGTTGTTCGTGCCCGGTTGCATCTCGTGGTTGATGCCAAGCATCACGAGCCCTTCAGAGTGATTCAGAAAGCAAGTGCCTCCACTATCACCCCTGAAGATGTGCTGACCGGATGCGTTCTCGCCGATCAAGAACGCGGCATCGCTTCCGTGGAGAACCGGCAGCCAGGCGAAGCGCAGGGTGCCTGCAGTTTCGGCGGGTGGATCGGAACCGCCGACGTTCACCCCGTAGCCGAGACAGAGCACGTCCTTGTCCTCCCAGTAGATCTCCGGCCATTCCGTGATCTTCTGCCGATGTCCCCCGCGCCGCGTACCGGTCTTGAAGAACCGCTCAGCGACAACCAATACGGAGTCCGTATTCGGATCTGCATCGGGGAACGCGCGAAGATCGACAATCTCGATACCGTGAGTCGACTGGCTCCCCATATCGAGCTGAATACGGGTTGGGTCAGGCTCAATGGCCCCGCTTACCGAGTTGCGCATCACAGTCACGCAGTGCCGCGCGGTAATGGCAACGTCGTTGCTCAGCAGGGTCGCCGTGCAACGCGTGTCGTCTCCCGCCGGGCGATGGTACGTCAACAAGACCTGCTTGTAGACATCGGGGGAGAGCCCCTCATACCCACCAACGATGGGCGCCTGCTCTTCTCCCAGCTCCTCACCCTCGTAGGCCACCTCCGCCGCGCAGCCCGTGACTCCAAGTGTTCCCACAGCAAAAAGCAGAATCCCAACACGACCCATGACCACCTCCGCTCCCATCCCTATCACCCCGAGCGCACGCCCGTCCGTCACCAGCCGCTCACGTCAGCGGAACGCGAGCCCCCATCACGATCTCCTCGCGGAACCAAACGCGAAGCGCCCCGAGCTCAGGGGGTGAGGACACCCAGGTGCCACCCGAGCGCCCACTGCGAAGCTCCGTGGGCTTGTGGAAGCACCGAGAGGCCGCGGTGCCAGGACCTAAATGCGCCCAATTTCACCCGAAATTCCCGCCCCGGGAGGGCAAATCTTGACTGAAGCACGCCCCTGGTCCAAACCACGTGACCTCGATCCGTCGAGACCGGAGGAGTGGCCGAGTGGTCGAAGGCAGCGGTTTTGAAAACCGCCGTAGTGCAAGCTACCGGGAGTTCGAATCTCTCCTCCTCCGCCAACCTCAGCTCGCGCGTAGCGCGTGCTGAGGTTGCCGTTCGGAGGAGAGTACCCCACGCCGAGAGTTCGACCCGAACTGCACGGAGTCCAGCTCGCTGGACGGAGTGTCAGTGAGGGCCACGTTCGGCGAGCCCCTGCGAGCCGAAGCGCCGTAGGCGCTAGTGAATCTCTCCTCCTCCGCTTGTGGTGACGCCGGGTGTGAGGCAGGCGTTGGAGTGGCCTTCGCCTTCGGCTCGGAACCTGCGCAGCGGCTGACGCCGCACTAGTGGAGGGTGCGACCGGTCGACGAGTACCCTAGGCGGCGAACGGCTCGGCCATGAGCACTAACAATCCCTGCTTCGGCGCCTCTCTGAGCTTGGCTGCGATCTCGTGTGGCGCGGCACCCAGAGCCTCAGGAAGTTGGGCGTCGTCCTCGAAGCTTTCCAGACGCTGCGCCGTCCAACTTGTGCTCTCGTGCGCCACCTTCAACTGACCGACGAGTTGTGGGAGTCGATGTCCGAATGGTCCGAGGTGAGCGAGTCCATTCTTCGTGGCGTGGTCGCTTCGCGTCTGAAGTGACTCGCGCGGTACGAAGGAATAGCTTTCTTTGTAGTCGACGACGATCGAGCGGACCGTGTGGCGAAACGTCCCTAGGTCGCCGTTGACGAACTCGGCCTGGATTTCACCAACCGCTGCAGCTTCGAAGCGTGCCTTCATATCCATTGCTGTCAGCAAATCGATCTCGGGGTTGTTCCAGGGGTCGCAGTGTTGCCAAAGAGCTAGATGCTTGTTTCGCGCTTCCTGGAAGAGATTCCGAGCACGTCCGGCGAGGTCACTTCGGGTGCTTGCCGATTCAGCGGCGATGGCCCGTTCAAGACACTCGCTAGCGGAACGGAGTCGCGCCGCCGAAATCAACCCTGTATCGAGTTTCATCTCGTCCACGCTTCTCCGTAGCTCTTCGAGAGAGAGAAGCGCCTGATCGAGTTTCCCCTCTATGCGTGAAAGCTTCCGAAGAACCAAGGCGAAGCCAACGATAGAAACCCCCAGATTGGCAACGCTCGCCGCCGCACCGATGAAGTTGGTGAGCTGCATGGCCTCAAGCATCGGCTGGACCGATTGAAGCTGAGCGTTGGTGGCGATGAGTTCACTTATACTTCTGGCCTTGGGCAGTCCTTGCAATGCGTCGTTGAAGCCCTCCGTGGGAACCAAAGCCCCGACGAACTCCCCCGTGTTGGGGTTATTCACCGTCCTACACGCCTTGTTTATCACCAACCGTCCCGTGGCGACTGCGGCTTGCAGTTCGGCGGGTACCTCATACAGGATCATTCCCAGCCTCCTCTGCAGCTAGCACCGTTTCAAACTCTCGTCGTTTCCGTGCGTGAATGAGGAGGAACGTTGCAGGCACAAGCTTCTTCATCGAGGGACTCACCAACCACCCCACAACAGCGGCAGCGCCGAGCCCGGCTACGGCCCAGGGACCCGCGAGGAGGCTAACCCCGATTCCGAGAGCGACGGCCGCGTTGCTGGCCCACTCTCGTACCAACTCTTCGGCCGAGGGCTGTCGACCGCCGAGCACGGCTTTCGCTTCGTTCTCTAGCACCGCAGCTTCCTCCTTCGGCATCGTCTTGTGTTCGGAGAGGTGCGCGAAACAGAGCGCACGATAGATGTATTCTTCAACCCATTCTGGTTGTGTTTCGTCGACCAGCTTGGGTGGCGACCATTTCGCTTCGTCCGCCGCCGCTGTGGCGACGTGAGTCAGGGTCTCCTTGAAGCTCCAGTCCTTGCACACCGATGTGAACCTTTCGGCAACCAGCACGGCGACTGCACCAGGGTCGGATACGGGTGTGATCCCCAGCCTGGTCGCCACTTGTTCAACCTCGAAATCGAGCGCCTTGGCGACGGCGAGCAGCTCCTCACAGGTGGCAGATCGCATGCGCTCTAACACGGTATCCATAAACTTGGTGTCCCCTATGCAGCAGCTGGTCCCGCTTCCGAACTCCGCCAGCTGATCGACAATGGTCGCAGCTATTCGGGTCGAAGCGTACGTCGCTTCCGGGTGGCGACGCTAGTGCGATTAGAGCAGGCTTGGGTTCACTCTCCCCCCAAAGAAAGGGTGTCAGGGAGCTGCCTGCGCCTTGGGCCTTGGTTCGAGCGCCAGGGTGATTCTGGTGTGGCGCCGTCCAGCCGAGCTCGGTGAGGACATCTCCGAGCCAAGCGCCGGATGAGCGTTGGGGTGTGGGGGTGAGCTTGAGGCAGAGGACGCGACGCTCATCGGACCAGCTCAGTGGTCGCTGGTGTCGCAGGTCGAGTCCGCCGACGCCGTCGCGCCAGCGGAAGTGCAGTGCATCGGCGCTGAGCCAGACTTCGAGGTCGTTCTTCTTGCGCAGGGCGACCCGCGCGACGCGCAGGTCCTCCAGTCTCACGATGACTTGCCCAAAGGACGACTCGAGCCGCAAGAAGCGACTGTTCGGCGCCTTGAGCAGGTCTGGGTGCAGAAGCTCGTTCGGCTCAAGCACAACTCTTGACAACCCATACCTCGCGGAACTGAGGACCTTCGCCAGTTGTCGCTCCGCTAGCTCCACACCGTTCTCGCGATTGCGAGTCCGGATGGCGAGCTGAGTTGGCTTGAGCTTGCGTCGGACGATGCGAAACATCATCTCGTCACCGAGGTCAGCGAGCGCAGACCACTGTGGCCCGAGCTGCTCTCCCCAGTGGCGAAGTTCGTCTCGCAGCCGATCCGCGCTGCCTGAGCGCAGCGCGGAGTTGAGCGCGCGATACGCGCTCACGATGCTTGAGAGCAGAGCTCGCTGTGGCTGGTCTCGTCACCTTCTGGCGACGGCCGCGGCTCACGACGCTCGGCTTCAATCAACGATCGCAAGAAGCGGTGGTCCTCGGTGTCGCAGCGAGCAGCGCGGGCGAGGCGCCGCGCGACGACGTAAGGGTTCTGATTGCGTGGGATGCGAATAGAGTGCACCCCCATGGACAACATCAGTCTGCGCTCCGCCAAAGTGGACGGACGCAGCACACGGCCAGAAATCCGCATGGCATTCTCCCGGTGTTGAGGCGCGTCCGGAGCGCACGCAGCGCACGAGCGGACACGCGAGTTCGTTGTACTGATCGCTTAGTAGTCGAGCGGACCGGCGCTCCAAGATGGGGAGCGCTCACCGAAGCCGTCGAGCGGATGACTCCTCGACGAGCTCGGTCGCGCTGAGCGCGCTGGGTGCCGCACCGCCAGGATCGCGATCACCACGCTGCGCTCCACCAGCACCACGCCGGTGAAGGTGCAGCCGTCTTCGCTCTCCAGGCTCAGCCCAGGTGGCGGCACCGCGACCTCCCTGAACCAATCCACGACTTCATTGGAAGTCGCGCAGAACGCCCGCCAGAGGCCTCTGAGTGCCGCCAGCAGGCTCTCCCCGAGCAAATCCTCTAGGAGCTCGGCCACAGCGCCTCGCAGACGGCAGCCAGCAGTACGCCAGCCCCCGCCGCAGCAACGCCCTTCTTCGTCGACTCATGCTTGAACACGCGCAGCGCGTACAACGCCGCGCGCCTGGGGATCTCCGACATGTCTTTGTCTCCTTGCAGTGGCAGGCGGTGTTGCCTGTCAGTGTTCTTATGCCGGAAAAGCCCGTCCGATTTCGGTGAGGTTCAGAGGTGGCGTGACGATGGGATAGGAACGAACTGAGCCCATCGGTGTGCGGGGGCTACGATTGCTCACCGTTCGAGTCGTCGGTTAGCAGCTCTGCCAACGACACCCCCAAAGCCTGAGCGACCAGGTCCAGGTTTCCGATCGTCGGGTTCACCAGACCCCGCTCCAACTCGCTGATGTAACCCCGACCCAGCCCAGTCTCGCCAACCAGCGCGTCGAAGGAGATCCCCTTTTCCTTGCGAAGTTTGCGGACGCGAGCTCCCACGCGTGCGGCAACGGGATGGGGTTCCGTTCGGTGTTTTCCGGAGCCCGCACGCCTCACGGGGTTGACTGTATTCGAAGCTCGTGTAGGCTGGGTTCGGGATCCCGAACCAAACACTGCGTTACATCGAGTTACGTCACGCGACAGAATCTGATTGAACTACACTGAACATCTGGGCTAGTGGTGTTCCCCGTGGAGATCGCAGGAGTCCAGTACCTCACACTCGCTGAAGTACTGGAAATCACAGGGATTACCCGACAAACGCTGTGGCGGTGGAGGCGCGAGTCCAAGGTGCCTGCGGGCCATCGCTATCGAGACAAGCAGTTGCTCTACACGCGTTCAGAGCTCCTGCAGATCCAGAAGTACGCGAACCGGCTTCAACCGGAAATGGCCCAACGGAGGGGTGAGACACCATGAGCGATCAGAAGAGGGCAGTTGTTCTGCTCAGCGGCGGACTTGACTCAACCACGACGCTCGCGATCGCGAAGAGCGAAGGCTTCGAGCCATTCGCGCTGTCGTTCTCCTACGGGCAGCGACATCAGTTCGAACTGGTTGCCGCTCGTCAAATCGCGAAGCAAATGGGCGTTGCTCAGCACATCGTGGCGAACATCGATCTGAGGGTGTTCGGTGGTTCGGCGCTGACGTCTGAGATCGAGGTGCCGAAGGATCGCCCCGTCGAGGCGATGGGTGAAGGCATCCCGGTAACTTACGTTCCCGCGCGGAACACGATCTTCCTATCCTTCGCCCTTGGATGGGCGGAGACCCTGGGTGTGCAGGACATCTTCATCGGGGTGAACGCGTTAGACTACAGCGGGTACCCCGACTGCCGCCCGGAGTACATTGAGGCGTACCAACGCATGGCGAATCTGGCGACCGCCGAAGGCGTGGAGGGACGAGCCGAGTACCGAATCCACACGCCTCTCATCGCACTTACTAAGGCGGAGATCGTGAAGCGGGGCCTTGAACTTGGTGTCGACTATTCGATGACATCGACATGCTACGACCCCGCCAGCGACGGTGCCGCTTGCGGGCACTGCGACGCATGCGTTCTAAGGATCAAGGGGTTCGGCGAGAACGGACTGGAAGATCCAATCGTCTATCAGTCACGAGAGATCGCGTGAGATGGCGTACTTCGTAAAGGAGATCTTCCAAACGCTACAGGGTGAAGGAGCGCACGCGGGGCGCGCCGCCGTCTTCTGCAGGTTCTCTGGCTGCAACCTCTGGACGGGCCGGGAGAGCGATCGCGCAAGCGCTGTGTGCCGATTCTGCGATACGGATTTCGTTGGCACCGACGGCGAGGGCGGAGGCAAGTTCGATTCCGCGGCTGAACTAGCGCTTGCGATCGCACAAACCTGGCGCGGCGGGGAAGACCACCGTTACGTCGTATGCACTGGAGGTGAGCCTGCACTTCAACTTGATCGTGCTCTTGTCTGCGCATTGCACGACTTGCGGTTTCAGGTTGCCATCGAGACGAATGGCACGCGAGCGCTGCCTGAGGGCATCGACTGGATCTGTGTGAGTCCAAAAGCGGGGACTGAGCTTGTGGTTACCAGCGGTGGTGAAGTGAAGGTGGTCTTTCCCCAACTTGGACTTGACCTCTCCCCGTTTGCTGAAATGGAGTTCGCGCACCGTTTTGTCCAGCCGATGGACGGCCCCAACCTCAAAGCGAACACCGAGCTCGCGGTTGCCTACTGTCAGGAGCACCCGGCCTGGCGTTTGAGTGTTCAAACTCACAAGTACCTGGGAATCGCCTGATCATGGAGATCTACAAGGATTTCACTTTTGAAGCGGCGCACCGGTTGCCGAACGTACCCGATGGACACCGCTGCGGTCGTCTTCATGGTCATTCGTTCCGGGTGCGGTTAACTGTTTCGGGAGCGGCGGGTGACGCTAGTGGATGGATCTGTGACTTCGCCGAGATCAGCGAAGCCTATCGCTCTATCCACGACCAGCTCGATCACTACTATCTAAACGACGTTCCGGGCCTTGAGAATCCCACAAGCGAGAACCTTGCGCGTTGGGTTTGGGGGAAAGTGAAACCCAGACTTCCGATGCTGAGCGCCGTCGAGATCAGAGAAACGTGCACAACCGGTTGTCGGTATGGAGGTCAGGGTTGATGGAAGACGTACAGAGCCGTCGGGACACTCGAGGAATCGCACTGGATCGAGCGGGCGTCAGTGGGCTCCGAGTGCCCTTGGTTGTTCTCGATCGAGACAACGAGCGGCAGTCCACCGTTGCGTCAGTGGAGATGTCCGTCCATGTGCCGGAAGAATTCAAAGGCACTCACATGAGTCGATTCGTGGAGGTGCTCGAGCAGCATCGGGGACAGATCACCATGCGAACCCTTCCGTTGCTGCTCGCTGATCTACGTGAACGTCTGGGATCAGACGCTGCTCGGATCGAGTTCGAGTTTCCGTACTTTCTCGAGCGGACCGCACCCGCGTCCGGCGCCAAGGCGCTCATGGACTACCAGTGTCGGTTTGTCGGGGAATCAACCTCTGCCGGGGATGACTTTGTCCTTTCCGTCAAAGTACCCGTCACCAGCCTGTGCCCATGCAGTAAGGAAATCAGCGACTACGGCGCCCACAATCAGCGCGGAATCGTCAGCGTCGACGTACGTTCAACCGTGCTCGATGGAGAGCGCCAGTTCATCTGGATCGAAGAGCTGATCTCCATTGCGGAGAGCTGCGCTTCCGCGCCCGTTTACCCGCTGCTCAAGCGCGAGGACGAGCGATTCGTCACCATGCAGGCGTACGATAACCCCGCTTTCGTTGAGGACATGGTGCGGGACGTGGCCGTGGCATTAAGGGACGATCGGCGCGTTGCGTGGTTCCAGGTTCATGTTGAGAACTTTGAGAGCATCCACAATCACTCCGCGTTCGCTTCGGTCGCCTGGAGCCGTGACGTAAGTGAGCAGAGGATTGCGGCCGAATGAGGCCGAGCCTCCAGTTGATCGCGTCGTGCACGGACAGCAAACGACTCCCCGTCGCCCTATCCGCACGCGACTGCCCAAACGCCGGCAGTCCCAGCCACCGCGCGCGGCAGTGGTGGGGACGGTTCCGCGCCGCGCCGGGCGCGCGACGACCGGCGAGGGAACTGTACAAGGGTGATCATTGGTCCGCCGTCCTTCGCGCACTTCAGGCCGCGGGCGAGCACTGGGACACGCGATTGTGGGTGGCCTCGGCCGGCGCTGGCCTTTGCGAAGGGGACGAACTCCTGCCGGGCTATGCGGCCACGTTCTCCTCCCAGAGTCCCGACTGCGTTGCACGAGAGGCTCCTGAGCGGGCGGAATGGTGGGGAGCATTAAATTCGGAGAAGGGGGCGGGGGCACTCCCCATCTCTGACCTCGCTCGACGAGACCAGGGGACCACGATCCTGGTGGTAGGGTCTCGTTCATATCTCGACGCCATGCGATTGGATCTGGTTAGCGCCAGCACACAACTGGCGTCTGGAGCGCAGTTGCTGGTCATCTCGACCAGCAAGGACTCGAATACAGTTCCGGACCTCGGGGATCAGATCGTCTATGCGGCGAGTGACGTGAAGTCGTCGCTCGGCGGTGCATTTCAGTCATTGAGTGCTCGAGTCGCTGAGTACCTAGTACGTGCACTCCAGCCAAACGAACTTCGCGTTGAGCGCGCGCGCGAGTGCGTCGCGCAGCTTGTTGGCAAGTCGGCACGTCTCGAGCGTTACGACCGCCGACCCTCCAGCGATGACGAGGTGCGAGCGTTCGTGAGACGGCATCTGTCCCAGGAACGGAGCGGTTGGTCCACGCTCCTCCGCGCTTGGCGAGCGCAAGGACGCGCTTGCGAGCAGGCGCGATTTCGCGAGCTCTATCGGGAGGTATCGGGTAAGTGAGAGGTTCGATGCTCTTGATTGCCACGAGGGACCGGGAATGAAGCTGCGATTCTTCATGCCCGATAGCCAGGATCTCGTCGACCCTTCCTTCGACTTTCGTAGGGAGACTCGTTCGCGTGAGCGAGTGCGTCAGCGTGACGATGTTTACGCCCACGAGCTGTTCTCCAGTGTTCCGTACGACGGCATCCTGGTTTCCAAGGCGATCGTGGATGGCATCGGAGGTTCGGGCGCCGGTCGCTACACACTCGGACAGAGGACTCGGTTCATGCGTTGCGGCGTGCGGGCGTTTCTTCGAGCCGAGGATCTGCCAATCCCGATCATGGGTGATTGTGGAGCGTTCTCTTATATCGGCGAGCGCACTCCGCCATATTCCGTCGAAGACGTTGCGAGCTTCTACGAGGTGGCCGGATTCGACGCTGGGGTATCGCTTGATCACGTGATCTTGCCCTACCGTCCCGAGTGGGACGACTCACGCGTCGATGACGAAGGAAAGGACGCGCGCGAGAGACAAGAGCTCACGCTTCAGTACGCATCTGAGTTTAGGAAGCTGCACAAACGGCAGAAGCTCTCGTTCATGCCGTTGGGAGTTGCCCAGGGTTGGAGTCCGAGGTCCTATCGTAGGTCGCTTTCCGCGCTACAAAAGATGGGTTACAGATACATCGCGGTGGGTGGTCTAGTTCCCTACCGGGATCACCAAATCTTGGCGACCTTGGAAGCCATGAACGAAGTGCGCCGGGGAGATACGCGTCTCCACTTGCTCGGGGTCACCCGAACTCACCACGTCGAGGCCTTCACAAACTTTGGTGCAGCAAGCTTCGATAGTACCTCGCCGCTACGGCAGGCCTTCAAAGACGACAAGGACAACTACTACCTCCCCGGGGGTAACGCTCTGCCAGCGGTACGTGTCCCTCAACTCGATGGGAACCCCAAACTCCAACGCCGGATCCGATCGGGAGAGGTGGATCAGAGCCTAGCCCGAACGCTTGAGGGTTCCGCGCTTGAGCTGCTTCGCAAGTACGCGGCGCGACGTGTGAAGCTCGACGAGCTCGTTCCGGTGCTGTGCGACTATGAGCGGCTCCTTGATCCCACCAGGCAGAACGAGGACGTCTATCGCGAAGTCCTTGGTGCGCGACCCTGGGAGAAGTGCCCGTGTGACGTGTGTCGCACCATCGGCTACCAAGTAATCCTCTTCCGCGGAGCGGAACGAAATAAGCGCCGAGGCTTCCACAACACCTGGGTCTTCCGTCAGCGCTTGAACGAGGCGCTCGACCAACTTGAACCGCCCAAGATCCGGGGCGCCCGAAAGGGTCGCGCTCAGCTTGATGCGACCCCCTGAAAGAGTCGTCCAAGCACCGTTGCCAGCGCTGGCGGGCTAAGTGCTTACTTTCCACCGATATTTAGGGCGCGCTTTCCATCGGCCCGAGGATGTGGCAGCCATAGAACGTGGAGTGCTGGCATCGCGAGATAGATACACATGTCGCGTCAGTGCGCGTCGTCGCACGCACTCATCCGGCTTCGACACACGCCGCAGCAACCAGCCCCGTTGGAGCCCGAGGCGGGCGTCAAGCCACGAGGCAGCGGCGAACTCTCCGTGCCCGCGCAGCGCGTGCTCGCGACTCCGTCCATGAACAGGAACACATGAGGAAGAATGGCCAAGAACCAACTTCGGCTTCCAGCCTTTGAAATCGAGCAATCTCCAGGTAAGCGCATCTACACCTTTGCGTGCGATGGAAAGTTGCTTCCCGATTTCGCCGCCGTGACGAGAGTGCGCCGTTCAACGGAAGGAAACCTGGAAGGGTACCAGCGCGCGGAAGTAGTGGCGCACATCGCGGAGATCCGAAACTACTTGGAGAGCGATGGACCTCTGATCCCGAACTCCGTGGTGTTGGCGTTCGACGGCAGAGTCAAGTTCATCGCGGCCAAAGGACCAAGGGCATCGCAGTACTGCCGCATGGGCGAACTGGTGATTCCCCTGAATCCAAATTGGGAGGAGTCAGAGAAGCCCGGCTTTGTGGTGGATGGCCAGCAGCGGCTCGCCGCAGTCCGTGATGCAGAGATCGATCGTTTTCCGATGTCCATGACGGCATTCATCACGGATGACGATCAGGAACAGACGGAGCAGTTTATTCTGGTGAATAGCACCAAGCCCCTGCCTAGGAGCTTGATCTACGAGCTGTTGCCAAACACTAGGGCCCTCCTGCCCACCCAGCTGCATCGGAGAAGATTCCCAGCTCTGCTCTTGGAGGGCTTGAACCTCGATGAGACGTCGCCTTTGCACAAGATGATCCAGAACCCCACGACGCCAGAAGGAGTGATCAAGGACAACTCCATTTTGCGAATGCTGGAGAACTCTCTCAACGAAGGAGTCTTGTACCGGTTTAACCATGGGACCCCCGAGGAATCAGATCTGGAAGCGATGTTCCGGGTTCTGTTTGCCTTCTGGAGAGCCGTTGAGGCTGTGTTCCCAGATGCTTGGGGCAAGCAGCCTCGCAAGTCCAGATTGATGCATGGAGCTGGCGTCGTCAGCATGGGGTTGGTTATGGACGCGTGCTGTGAGCGATATGGTCGCCGTCGGACTCCGACCGTTGAACAGTTCACGACAGACTTGACCCAGTTGGCGAAGATCTGCCGCTGGACGGAAGGCTCCTGGGACTTCGGCCCGGACCAGAAGCGGAAGTGGAACGAGATCCAGAACACCTCGAAGGACGTCCAGTTGCTCGCGAACCACCTACTGGGCTATTACAAGCGGCACATCTGGGGTGGGACGTCATCGAACGGCGCGAAGAGGTCGACGCAGGCCAGAATGGTGTTCTGATCGATTTGAGCTTCCCACTTAGGCCTCGATCCGACTTGCTGCGACTAGACCCAGTCGCTATGTCACGAAGGTGGCGCCGATAGTACTCGCAGCATGCTTGCGCTCCCCTTTCCGTGAGTGCGGAGAATGACACGAGTACCTCTCTCCTTCTCGATAAAGTCGGTCGCAGAATGTTTCGCGGCACCGGTCACGATCAGGAATACGTCCACGGTCTTGGCCGCATGGCGAAGTGCGGGATTTCCACCCACCTTATCGTCAAACGTTTGTACCCGGACGTCTGACACGTTCGCTTTCAGGGTCGAAGCTACCCGGGTCAAGGCCTTCGCATTGAGCGAATAAAGCGCAACCGACTTGCCAGCAAGATGTTCGAGCCCAGTTCGCGCTTCAAAATCTACGGCGGCTTCGTCCGTGAGTGGGAAGGCCGCACCCAATCCCAGGTCATCGGACAGTTGGTTACAAAGTTCGATCTGATTGAGGGTGAGACGCGCCCTCCACCGCTGCAGACTGTCTTGAACGAGTGCCCCCGCCCGAATCGTTGGGGCGCGGTCTGGGGCGGTGACAATCAAGGCCTCGAGGGCGTCGAGTGTATCGTCGACTACATCCAAGGGTAGTCCCCGACTCATTAGGACTTCTAGGAGTTCGACGACGTACGTGTACTCCTCATCACTGACACCGCAGCCAACCACGCGTTCAAGCACGCTGAGGGCAGCGCGCAACGTACTCGTGCTCCGCGCCTCATCGAAAGCGTAGAGTTCGAGCAGCGCGCGAAGCGCTGGTTTTAGTGGATCACGAGGGACATCATCTGGCAGTAGGAAACCCTGAAGATGGGGAAGCGCGTGTCGCAGCGCTTGTTTGCATTGCTCTGGCATCGCAAGGAGCGCTTCCGAGAGCTGAGCAATATCCGCCGGATGAGCCACGAGTTCGTCGAGTGACCACTCGGCCGCGCCCTGCGAAGCCAGCTCCATGACTCTGTTGTCGTCCAGGGCCTCAGAAGCCAACATCTGCGCCCAATCCAGCCAACCCCTTGGCACGGTGGCGTTCGGCGTCGTGTATCGCTCCTCCAGCCTCGTAAGGTGGCGCGCGAGTCTGGGATCGTCTCGCACTGCTTGTTGCTCAGAGGAAGTGAGTTTCTGGAACTCTGCAAGTGCGATACCCGCTACCCGTAGGGTCCCAAGGTCCAAAGCACAGCTCAGCAGTAGTCCGATTCGCCTCTCTCCACCACTTCCGGCGACAAGCAACTCGAGCGCGCGGTCCTTGTCACCACAAAGGTACGCCTCAACAGCATCGTCCTCCTCGATGCGGGGAATGAGGTGCGACGGAGGTCCACTGTCCACCAAGTCAGACAGGGCTGCTAAATAGACCTTGTCGGCGCCCTGAAGGTGCGACCCTTCCAATACAGAGTCGCGCAGCCTGGGATCTCCGAGTGCCGCTGCCTTTAGCATGAAGAGCTTGGCTACTTCTGGCGCGGACATCCCTTCGCGTGTCTCCATCAGCGCAGCGATACGCGGACGCAACTGTTGGAAGCGTTCCAACGCGTCCCTTGGTTGCACCTGTTGCTCGAACTGGGCCAACTCGTTCTGGTAGACCGCCCTTAACAGAGCCTGCGTGATCCTTACCGGGCGGCGCAATTGGATCACTGTCCCTGCGTCCAATTCCTCGAGAATCGTCAACCAATCCCCGAACGCTTCCGCGATACGAATGACGACGAAACGCTGGTTTTGCCCGTCGAGGAAGCCTCCTGCAAGCAGCTCCTCGACGGCTGCGTCTGCGACCTCGCGGTCCCGCTGTTGGATTGCAAACTCCAAATCCCGAAAAACGAGTCCAGGGATACGTGGCGAATGGGCCTGGACCGGTGGGCGACGGTCGTGCAGGCCTAGCATCCGCGCTAGAGCTTGGCGGCAATCGTTCTTGAGATTGGGGTCCACCACGGCTAGCTTGAACACGTGTCGACCGCCGAAATCCAAAACCGCTGAATCAATCGGATCGGAACGCTCCAACCTGGCGCCCATTCCCCTGAAATCCGTGTAGCTTGGGCCAACCGCTGCGAGTAGCTCCTCCCTAAGTACGCGAGCATCCCGGGCACTTCGCGCGATTGCGTACCAGGTTAGTTCGCCGTTGCGCTGACAAGGTAGCAGCAGTCGGTCCTTTTGCTCCAACACGCGGAGAGTCCACGGTTGGAGGGGACGTGCTAGCTGAGGTTTCGACGGCGTAAGGTCATTGCCTTTGCCAAAGAAGCGCTCCAAAAACCGCTCGGGTGTAGTTGTTTCAGCATCCGTCATTGGGGGCGCCCATACGCCTGCTCGAATTCCATTCTTAACTCCGCCAGCTTCTGGGGATCGCTCTCGTACTGTAGAAGTTCTTCGTTGCTTTCTACCCCATAATTCGTGAAGTTCATCGACCCTGTAATTGCGTAGCCTTCCCCTAAGAGGCCTTTGACGTGGAGATTGGCACGAGTCAGGATGGCCATCCGCGCCATTTCCGACTCGCCGAGTCCCGACGTGAGGCGCCGGGCGAATTCCCGGTTTCCCTGGTCTTCTCGAATGGCCAAGACCAACTCGCTGCCTCGGCTGACGAGGATTCGAAGGATCTCGGAAAGGCGGAGAACTCTTGGGCCCCATGCCGGGTCCAGTCCCCGGAAGCTGCCGCTTCGGTTGTCGAGGATATGAATATCACGAATCCACGCGGATACGAGATAGATCCGCGGGCTTGGGCTCAGCAACTCGGAAACAAAAAGGGACTCGAGCAGACCCTTAATCTGCTGTCGGGAGCCGGCCTGAGTGCGGAGGATCTGCCGCTGACTCATTGAATTACCTCTGGAATCTCAAAGACTACTGTGAGCTGGTCTCCTTCCTGAAGGACTCCGTGTGCGAGAGGAAAGCCCATGATGAAGCCCAGGTCCACGGGCTCAACCAACAGGGTCTTCACTGCGTTCGCCAGCTCTCTTCGCTGGTGGGTGGGTGCGGTTAGGTCAGCAATACCGTCCTCGGCCAGAATCCCTCGAAGAAACTCGAGCCAGCGTTGCGAGCCGAGTGCCACCTGTCTTCTCCTGCGGTCCTGAGCGTGGAGGACCAAGAGGCGATCGGTTTCAGGAAGAGGCTGGTAGGGGTTGTGCGCGTGTAGGCCGGCGGCGCGCACCGATCCGCCACGTGACCAAAGCAACCCGTACAGCGTGTCGAAGCGCCACTGTGCTCTATTCGTGCTTCCGAGTTCCAGCCCGAGACTCCGCAGGGCTTCGTCGAGGTGGTTCGAGTCAGTGCACACGTAAGCGAAGACATGAGTATCGACTTCGATACCAAGGCGCTCCTCCAATGTCTCCCATCGCCGAAGCAACGTATGAAGCAGCTCGTCAGTTTTAATCGAACTCCCAGGACGGAGAATACGGGTGTGGAGAGCTGTCATGACCGCATGGGTGGTGCGAAGACCCGCGGCACCAAGAGTTCGTCTCACTTGCAGCTCCGCCTCGAGCATCTGGCTGTGGCCCTCGGCCGCACGCACATCGGCGAGGGCACGACGCACCGCCCGCCCTCGATCCGTTTCCTCGTGCAACCAACCAAGCACCAGCTTCAACTCGGTATGGACGTCTTCGAGGTCCGCAGGCGCGAGAGCTGCGTCCAGGATATCAAGGAAGCGTCTCGGATCCCTGGTGTAGCTTTGATGGAGCGCTTCGATCACTCCTCCTCCTCCCAGTGTGCTTTCCGTTAACCAAAGTTCGTCTTCAACTGTGAGGTCCCCACGCAATCCAGGATCTATGTCAGGGCAGAGATCGTCGGTGTTCATGTCCGGGCATAGTCGTTGTGCCGTTTCGCGAAGCGCTACAGTTAAGGTTGCGCGGTAGCGCCGGCTGAGCCATGTTTCCCATCCCTCATTGGGGCTTTCCCATAGAGTCGGAGCGCATTCCTCCAGGGCGCGCCGAAACGCGGGGTCGGCCATAATACTTATTAGCTGCCCGCGCCGTGTGCTTTGATCTTCATCGTCCTCGTCGCCCAACGCACGGAAAATGATATCAAGAACCTCACGCATTACCTTCGGATCGGGCAGAAGAACGTCTCGATGACCATCCTCGAGGCTGCCCTGGACGTGCTCTGCCGCAAGTACAACGGCGCCCAGGTAGATCCGGGCGAGCCAGTCGCGCTGGAAGACATTGGAGATCTCAGACAGCGCCTCGTGGCTTGTGAGTCGGTGCCGAAATAGCGCCGTTCGCGTACTGCGTAGGAGCGAGCCACTTCGCCAAAGTCGGCGATGAAGGTCAGTCGGCACTGCGACGGAGATGCAGACTCCATCGGCGTCTGCGACGTATCCGAGCGCGGCCGGTGACTCAGACTGGTCATCGCTAGACTGATCTGCAAATTGAAGAGTGCCTTGGAAGTCCTCCTCCCCCTGACGCTTCAACGTGAACTCACTACCCACGGCGAATCGCCGTACCTCGACCGGGTTTGCATGGGCGTGCATGTAGAATGCAATTCGCGTCACCACGTCAGACCAAGGCGAAGCCTTGGGAAATCCAACCATGCTGGCTTCGGACGATGGGAGAATCTGGGTTGCCCAGATCAGCCGGGAGTTTGAAGAACTGCTGATCTCGCTAGGTGGCTGACTGAGGTCGAGACAATACGGCCGCACAACGCGGACGCGCCGAACTGCTCCTTTGTCTGGATAGGCCCACTCTCCGAGTTCCTCGCGCGATGTGAGCGGACAGATGTCATCGAGGCGGAGCCGAGTCTGGCCGCGCGCCACCGGGATCCAATAGCTCCCCTGACGGCTGGCAACGCCGAATCGCAAGCTTACGCGTCCGGGCGAAAATTCCTGCAGAGCCTGCCGGATGCCCATCGATTCCGGCTCCCGGCGGTCTGGCAGGCGTAGTTGGACCTCGGGTACGTTTAGGTCGCTGAAGAGGTTGGCGGGGATGAACTCTGGCAGAGGAGACCAAAACCTCGATGGTTCGACTCGCTCCTCCGAGCCAGGCGCAGTCGCGTGCGCCCATGCGCGATCGAGCCTCCGTACGATCGTCGGAAGAACGGACATCATCAACGAGCGGGGCGGAGCCCACATCAAGGACCGCACGGTCGCGTCATCCACACCCAAAGCGCTGCGCAGATATCCATGGAGGAGCCCTTCTTGCCTGGGGTCGTCCAATAGACTTGCGGCTCGCTTTATAATCTGCTTTTGGCGTGCAGACGTGTAGGTTGTGAACTTGCCCGCCGGAGCTTCCGCTAGAAGTTGCCAAATGTGACCTTCGGAACCGGTCTTGCTGAGCCAATCCATGAGTGCATACGTGGCCTGAATCCGGAGAACGTATCGATTGCTCAAAGGGAGGTGCCGCGGTTTGAGCTCTGGCGAGAACAGTTGGTCGTATGCCTCGTAGGCAGCACGGTCCCGTCCGTAGCAAGAGAGCACCACTACCGTCCAAGGACGCATCCCGCGCTGACGGCCAGCCCGACCCTTCCTTTGGAGGAACGCCGCCGCGCTCTGGGGAGCCTTGTGTTGGAAGACGGCCCCGACGCTTGGATCATCATAACCAACCTCAAGCGAGGCAGTTGCAATCACAATTTCCGCGTTCGCGTCAACGCCTGAGTCCTGAGAACTCGTGCGCCCAACTCGCACAGGTGGGTCGTTCCCATTGAGTCTGTGGCCGATGCGGTCACACAGATCCCATGACTGTCCCAGCTCCCACCTTGTGGTGTGTTCAGGGCGATTGACCGCTCGGTATGCTGCGAGCCAGGGTTCACTGATTGGCGCGTTTGGTCCGTTGGCTGCTCGACGAAATGGTCGGCCATCGCGTCCCAGAACCCAACCCTCCGCATCCACTAAGTCATGGTAAAGACGGTTGATGACATCTAGATTGTCGGTAAAACCAAAGACTCTCGTGCCAAACGCACTGCTGTTCTCGCCAGTGGTGGTATCGAGGATGCGGCGAAGAAGCATCGCCACTTGAATACTTGCAGAAAGTAGATTCGTATTGGAGATCGGGTCGCCGCGAAGAGCGAGCATGTACTCCTGCCCCTCGCTGATCAGATCGGCAGGTCTCGGAGAGACCTCTTCGACAACGCTCTCAGCTTCGTTGATTAGTTCTGCGAAGAAGCGTCTTGCATCCGCAAGAGTTGCGGAAAGACCAACGAAATGCGGCACAGCGCCAGTAGCTTCTTTCCAGCGACGAATCAACAGCGCAGCCTGCGCCCCGTAGACCCCCTCGTACGTGTGAACTTCGTCCAACAATACAAGGCGGGGCGCTTTGTGTCGAGGCTGACCAAGGCCAAGCAGGCGACCCAGCTTAGGATCCGACATTCGCTGGTTGACCATTTCAAGGCTCGTGAAGAGCAGGTCAGGGGGGGCGTTGATCATGGTCGTACGCGTGATCGCGAACAAGTCGGCGCCGACTTCAACGTCGCAGTGGCTGCACTTCAACACTTCGACGCCAGCCGTGCGGTCTTCGTCCAACCAAGTCAGAGACATTTGGTTACAACCCGGGCATGCCAGGTATGGGCACAAACTGGCTTGCGCCCCCGGCAGGCGTGGCCACTTGTCAGAACTGGATGAATCGGTTGGGACAGCGCTGAAGATCGCGCCCACCTGTAGTGGCCGCCGCCCGGTAGCACGCAGTACCTCGTTCACCTCTCGCACCCGTTTGACAGCGGTGCTGAGTTGATCCTTGAGCAGTTCATTGCGAGGGTACAGAGAAAGGCACCGGGTCCACCTTTCTTGGTCGGACCATCGGGACAAGGCAATGAGTGCTGGCAGGTAGAAGGCCAGAGTCTTTCCGCTGCCTGTGCCAGCACACACAATAGTTCCTGACTTGCGTCCGTTTCGAACCTCTCGAAGCACGCGCTCAGCAGCGGCGGCTTGAAACCCGGCGAGGCTCAGTGGCTCAGCGCAATCTGCTCCAGTAAGTACATCCACGATCTGGCGCTCAACTGGTGAACCACTAGTCAGAACTGGCGCTAGCACCTTTTGCACAGCATTGGGAGATACGTCGCGACGCGGGAAGCGGCGGGGGCGCAAGATTAGGCGGTAGTCCGCAATGAGATTCTGCGCTTCATGCCAAGCTCGCCAATGCAATACTTGTCGCAATCGGAAAAGCAGACGAATGCCCTCCGCCATTCTCGTCCGGTAACGCGGGGGGACGCCGGGCAACTCAAAAACGAGAACGTCGTTGAGCAGCGCGTCGAGAAGTTCCTCCTCGTTCTCGAACGCGCCCTCACGGTCGTTTGCAGAGAGAAATTCTTCGATGATTTCGAGCAACTCTTGTTCGTCGAAGTAGCCATCCACGGCTCCCCATGAAAGGAGTTCCGTCTCGCGGCGTTCAAGCTCCGACAGGCACTCAAGCATCAACTCCTTGCGAGCAGCCTCGACGGTCATCGTTGCCCTTCCCCTATGAAGCGGACCCTAACACCATCCAGCCAACCGTTCGCCGCGAGCCAGTCACGCACGTCGCTCGTGAAGAGGGCAATTGGAGCGCCGTTCGCATGCTGTGCCGCGCGGAAAAACCTGAGAACGTCCTCCGGGAATGCTTCTGGATCGAGTTTGAGCAACTCTTGTTGGAGGGCTCCGTACGCGAGTTGAAAGCGATCGTAGTCCGCCGCGGTCGCGGGCAGTTGCTTGGTTTCAGCTTCTAACGCTTGGCGAAGTTCTCTAATCTTCTGTACTGTATGCTTCTGGCCGGGAAAGAACTCAAAGCGTTTTAGGGATGCCTCATCTGGACCTTGGTGTTCCGACACCACAGACTGCCAACTGCTCTGTACTGAGGTTTTCAAAGCGTGGGCCACCTCGCTAAGGCGCGTCAACAGGTTCTTGTAATCCCGTCCATTGGTAATCGAGGTTGGGTCAGCATCTAGCCTTTCTTGGACTGCTCCGCATGAATCGAGGGCTTTGCTCACGTCCGGGATGGAGGATGCACTCAAGTGATTGTGCTCACGGAGAACTTGTGCAGGTGCCACTGCGGTCGCCAACGCGATTCGCGCTTTCTCGAGTTCCTTCCGGCGTTCTTCCAAAGCCTCGGCCTTTGAGCGGCTCTCTTTCGCTGCCGCGAGTCGCTCCAAGCTGGCGCGAAGCGCGGCACAGCGTTCCATGACCGTGTTCATACCCGCGCCCCCGCGAGTTCTTCGAGCAAGGCGCGGAGGTCCATCAGCTCGCGGTTAACTGCCGCGATAGCATCATCTACCGCGTGCTCTGGCTGCAGGAGGCGACTGTCGATCTCATCAAGGTAGCGCTGGAGAAAGTCGTCAAATGCGTCCATCAGTTCTGTGGTCGCCTGCACGACTTTGTCGGGCCGGACTGCGAGTACTGAAAGCACGTGGCCTGGATGATCACTCCCCTCGAGGCGAGCACAATCCGACATCGTGGCCTTGAGTGATAGGTGCTGGAGGTTCGCCACGCGCCGTCGGAGTCCGTTGTAGTCGTATGCGAGCGGCAGAACTCTGCTTGCTTCGTTGATGGCTTCCAGCAGATTCTCACGAAGTTCCCGCTTGTCAGGGTCAGGCCCGAACCACGCTACTGCGGCCGTGTGCCAGGTCAACAGCTCCGCGCGCCGCTGTTTCAGAGTCCTAGGTAGATCCCTATGTAGCGCCTGTAGCGCACCCGCAGCGCTCTTATATTTTGGGTCATTCTCACCTTCGGGTAGCAAGAGCTGGATCAACCAAGAGTCGTCGGTTTCGCGCAACGCGTCCTCGAGAGCGATAGCGTCTATCGCGTGGACCGCACGTCCGCCCTGCCGCGCCCCAATCTGTTCAAGTAACCACTCCCGTAGCACCGGACGGTGGGAGGCAAGGTGGGTGAGATCCTTGCCCCATCTCGTGTCGTCCCAGAGATCGCCTTCTGTGGTTGCGTCGTCGAAAAGTGCGTTTACCCGCTGGGCAAGCTGTCTACTCTCGCCGCCGTCTACGCCGAGTGCGCGAGCTCCAATCAGCAGGGCTTGCGCAAGCGTAGGGATCGTGGGCCCTTTCGCTCTGAAGTGGTGCGTCTGGAAGTACTTTTCTGCTTGTCGAAGCCGTGACTCCAAGAACGATGCGCATAGAGCCGCGTCCCGGGAAGCGCTAATGTAGTTCCAGCCCCCTTCGATCTCGTACAAGCGCACAAAGGCCATCAGCGTCCGGACGACGCCAGCGCGTGTTGATGCATCGTCCAGGTCCTCTTCGCTCGCCACCACCAAGAAGGCGTCGGCTGGGGTGAGCACGGCCTGTCCGCTCGAGCGGGGGAGATAGACCAGGCCTTGAAGGTAATCGGCGTTGTGACGGATTTTCAGGCACAGGTGTCCCCATGGTCCAAAATCCAACATCGACTGAGCCAGCCACTTTCGTAGTTGTCGTGCATGTTGCTGACTAAGGCGCTCGCCCGTGCCCCATCCCTCCAGAACCCTGCTCCAATCATGCTCTTTGGGATTGCCCGGATACACCGCTGGCAGTTCTGGTCCTTTCTTTGGTGCGAGGGCTTTGGAGGGGTGCCCGGCGGTACCACGTTTGCTGCGACTCTGTGATATCCCCCATGTCGGTTGTGGAAGGCCGAACGCGGTGAAAAGCGCCGGGGGCACGGCGGCTGCGTCCTCCACCGCGGCTGGTTGGTCTCCCCACGTTGCAAGGAGTGCAAGGGCTCGCTCCTGCTTCTCCTTGTCCGTGACACTTCGAACCAAGGCGGCCGTGACCTCCGCAGAACGAAGTCGTTCGCCCAACGCCTTGTCGGGGAAACGACCCCGCTCGAAGGTATGCCGTTCTTTCAGTACCCTTCCCAGTACGTTGTTGATCACGTTGCGAGGGTTGAAGACCACCGCTCCGGCTTTTTGCGAGCCTTGCTCTGTCAGCTGGTGAATGGCTTCTCGATTGAAGGGGAATAGAGGATGGCCCGCAGCGCTGTCACCGAAAGCTTGAAGCACCGCTTTCGTTTCATCCTCAAGATCTTCACCGTCGACACAAGGAACCCACTCCGTACTCTCCCCCGCAGCTGCAAGAGCGTCGCGGAGCCCCTGTTGGCCGACCCGCGCTGCATTGAGATACGCTCCGACGAGTTCTACGACGCGACGGTGGATATCTTCGACCTCCCCGGCTTGGTCCTCAATGGTCCACAAGCTCCGCGCTCGCGTCCTTACGGTTTCGGGTACGTGTGCTACGCCCTCGGTATAGGCTAGCGCGCTACGCATCGTGCAGAGCACCTGCTCGCCGTCCCGAAACGCCTCGGTTATCATCACTTGCAGGAGTGCACCCTGCAATCCGGAGAGCACGGCGAAATCCTCCACGAGAAACACGAGTTCCTTGCCATCCAGAAACAGCTGTTCGCGGACGTCGCGGAATAGGTCGGTAAGCGAGCCGTCGGTGAGCTGGAGGAGGTCCTGCTTGGCTGGATCCAGCACGCTGTTGATGAAGCGTGCGGCGTCCTCAAGTCGTTTCTCCCGACCGCTGTGCAATGCTTGGTAGAAGCGCTGGGAGGTCTCGTTGAGGCGAGTAATCAAGTTGTGCGGAAGCTCCAGATCCTTTGGCTGAATCTGATGTTGTCGAGTGTCTTCCGGCCCGATGACGTCGTCCGTGATCTGTTCAGCCAAGCGGGCCATCACGCCTTTGGAGCCATCGATTTCTCGGGTCAGCCAGTGGCTGTGGAGGAGTTCAGAATCACCTATTAGAGCCGGGAGCGCCCTAACGTTCCCGTAGGAACTTTTCATCATGTCATCCGCACGCCCTCGACCGTCCTGAATGCGTCCTGCTGCCGCTTCTCCCTCCTTCTGCAGGCGATGGGAGATATTGAGGATGAGGTGCTTTGCGGTAAGTTCCGGCTCCAGGTTTTCACGCGCTGTCAGCAACCTTTCCCGCAATTCTTGGTACCGCGGTCCCTCAAGCCCGTCCAATAGGCGACGTAGGACTCCTTTCAGACTAGTGCCTTTGGGCACGCGAATGACATGGCGCCTTCCCCGGTCTGTACGACGTTCGAGTTGAGCATCAATCCAACGAATTACGTGTGACTTGCCAACACCGGAACTTCCTTCGATGGGGAGTATGAGCCGGCCCTCCGGAAGCCTCTCTTCCAGGAACTCGTCCAGCAAGTCTTTTTCCGTCCGAACTTGCTGAATACCAGCCTTTGCCCCTTCGTCGACGCGAACGAATCGCATGGGTTGGTGGACAGCCAGAAACACCGCCTTGTCCACCGTTTCCGCTTCGTGCTTGATGCAGGCAGCGACCGCGTCCTCGTCGGGCCACAAGCTAAGGAGTTCCGAGTGCATCAGCTGGCCCTCTGCGGCAGTGCCAGATGTGAAACCCGCCCAACCTCGGCAAAGCCTAGACCCAGGAGAGTTCGATGCGGAGCGTCCGAGCGGGACTCGAGCACGAGGCGGTTTTCCTCCTGTAGGCGGAATAGGCTCAGTGTTAGAGTGGGTGACACCTCGTGGAGTGCTGTTGGGCGCCACTTGTTTTCGGAAAGGCAGGCTTCGATCGACCTTCGGTAGCTGCCACCGTCCAGCACGGGTAGGTGTGCAGCCAATCCCGCGAAGAAGTCGGACTCTGGGAGTTCGGTGCGGGTCCCAAACACCGCTGGCATTGCTTGAGCCACCGCCTCCGTGGGATCCGCAATAAATACCGCGGACCGTGATGACGAGAGGCTCGATAACCATCCAAACCCGAGCAGAGGTGCCCAATCCCGGAAGCCATCCCATCGCGTTGAGTTCGGATGGAAGGCCCACGGCTCAGATTGGAATTGCTCAATTTCCATGCGACTTATGACTTCATTGTATCCGCCGGTGGTGAGCCGGAACGGGTCTTGGGCCAGCACCCAGCACAGTGCGCGCGTGAAGTCTGCCGCCTGGCTCGGCTCCACACGTACCAAATCTTCATTGTTCTTCGGTGCCAAGACTAGTCGACGACATTGGTTCCCCAATGCGCGGAGGCCCTCAACACCAGCCGTCACTCCGAGCGTGCACTCCTCGCTCAGGGCGACCTCGCCTTCCTCTTCTACGAAGAGGCCAATCTGCGTCCATCGCTTCAGCGTCTGACGGAACATCTTTCCATTGTCGAAGGTCTGACTGACTCGCTGCAGGGACGGTGGGGCGACCAGTGCTTCCAACTGTTCCCGCTTCATTCGCCCCTTCTTGTGAAGCACGCGTACAAGCACCACAAGTACGCTGGGCAATCCGTCACTAGCGCGATTCAGTATCCCCATCAGTCCAGCCTCCTTTCGAAGTGCTCGAGCGTGAAGTGCGCTCGCGTGTCCAGGAATCCGCGGTCCGGTCTCTCAAGGTCCGGCACATCCTCGGGCAAGAAAATCAGATGAACCGGCCGCTGCACCAACAACACTTCTTGAAGGCGTTGACCGCTGGCGCGGGGCCACAACAAGCTCAGTCGCGGGACGGCGAGAGCTTCTTCGAACGGAGTCGCCTGTCGCTCTGGCGGGCTATGGAGCACGATTTGAGGCTGGGCACGTAGGTAGAGACGACGGTAGTCTCGAGAATCGAGCCACTCGCTGGGTGCCGAGATTTCGCGCAGCCCGTCCGCTACAAGCCGCTCCATCAGCCGGATGATGCGTCGCTGCATTCGTCGGGCCTCCCCTGAGATCGGGTCTATTCGAGGTAGTGCGACCAAGATGCGTGTGTGCGCGCCTATGGCCCGTTTGAGACAGTGACCGAGTTCGCTCACGAGTGCATGCGGCGCCAATGGAGAAGGCGCGATCCCTGCCTGACGGGAAAGCCCTAGTCTCCGGCTGGCGGGACAGTTCAAGATGCTCGGTGCAACCTGGATGCCTGCTTCTGCCACTGTGTAGGTATCTTGGAAGACTACGGCGAAGGGAACTTCCCCTGAGAGAAGCGAACTCACCCGCTCGTTTGCCTGCTTGTCGGCCCTGAGGCTAGCCTGTCGGTGTCGTTCGACGTTTTGGAGCCACCTGTTCTTGCTCAAGTGGTCAACCGGCGCAGGGCGAACTCGGGTCGTTATTGCGTATTCCTGGAACGCGCGTTCGCGCTTTTCATTGAAGCTCTCTTCGGTCTCTCCATCATCGCGGTTCAGCTGAGGCGGGGCGTGTGCCTCGAGTGTCAGGAGTCCAGACCGGGCCATGAGAACGAGCGTTCGAAGATTCCAGGCCACGTTTGCCGCACTGTCTTGGGTTACTCTCTTCGTTTGCGTGTCAAGTCGAACTAAGAGTGCACCGTCGTCGCCTATGGGTTCTGCGCTGTGGTGCATCGCGTCCCAGCGATCCAGCCCCTTATCTACTGATATCACTCGGTCAGAGTTCAGCCTCTTTGCGATACCAACGTCCGCCGGGGTGTGAACGAGAAAAGACAAGCAGGCCCTGCCGTCGCGCCCCGCCCGCCCCGCCTCCTGGTAGAATCGGTCCACGGTTTCTGGTACGCACGCATGCACGACCGCGCGGACGTCCGATTGGTCCATCCCCAACCCAAAGGCGGACGTTGCGACCATGACATCCAGCTCACGGTTGACCCACCGTTGAAGCACGGTCTCCCGCTCGAGCGCAAGCGTTCCGCCGTGCATGCTCCCCACGCGTCTCAGCCCCAACTTTCGCAACCGAGAGGTCCACTCCTCGCAATCCTCCCGCGTCGTGGTGTAGAGGATGAAGGGGCGCGGCAACACGTGCGCCAGTTCCACTACGCGATCCTTACGCTGCTCCTCGTTGCTTGCGGCGGCGACATAGAAGTCTGGCTCGACGCGCAAATTCACCGAAGCGCAAACCTCAAGGTCGCCATCCCCAAAGAGCGTGTTCAAGGTGCTCCACGCCTCCTGTGTCAGGGTTGCTGTGAGTAGCACCGTCCGTAATGCGGGGTGCTTCCCACACGCAGCCATGAGTGTCCGACGGAGCCCCGATAGGGCTTGGAACTCCGGACGAAACTCCGTTCCCCATTGCGCGACGAGATGAGCCTCGTCGACAACTAGTGTGTTCAACCGTCCCGCCGCGGCAGCGTGAAGAAGGGCAGGCCGCAACGAGAGCATGGCGCCTTCGGGCGATGTGAAAATGATGGATTGGGTACCTTCACGAATGCGCTGAACGATCGCGCGCTTCACTTCTTGGGGTAGCGCGCTGTGGTACGCGAGTCTGCCCACTGGACTGTGGCCCGGCCGGCTCGAGAAGATCGCCTTCGCCCTCCGCTCCTGATCCAGTGCCAACGCCACGGTGGGCACGATGACCAAAGTAAGTCCATCGCTGTTTCCTTGGAGTAGCGCGGGCGCAAGCAATGCGAGGCTCTTGCCGCCGCCTGTCGGTAGCACCGCGAGCAAACAACCACCTGGTCGTAGCAGGAGCGCAGAGCGCACGGCCATGCGTTGGCCGAGGCCTAGATAGTAGCGGTAGCCAAGCACCTCCTGAATTGCGGGGTCAGCCGGAAGGCACTCAACGTTTCGACGGGACTCCTCGACGAGAGCGGGAACTAGAGGGTCGCTAACTCCAGAACACGTTAACCAATTAGGTCGCCACGTGCCCGCTCGAAGCAAGTAGTGGTTAGGACCCGTGAGTGCCACTTCACACATGCACTTCTTCCAAAGATCAGCATCGGGCCACGTCGGGCCGCGAGGCACTCGAAGCCGCAACTCGCGATCGTTGTTGAGTAGCGACTCACGGCGGAGTACGTGTGAGATTAAGCCCGCGAGGTCAAGAGGGCCCGGCTCGGATCGGTCGGGGGCTCGAAGATCTCGGAGAGCATGCCAAAGCCGTGATCCGATATTTGGCCCAACTTCGGTGACGCGAACGGGTCGTTCAGGCCAAGTCGCAAGGAGGGAAGAAATCAGTTGGAAGTCGCTCATGGGCTGAGACCGAACCCGGCCAAAAGAACCACACCTGCCGAGTCGGGCCGGACACGAGGATGTTCCAGCGCTACATCCATGCTGGCGGAGATCAATAGCTCCCTTTCCAGGTTTGCTTGTTCAGCGTCTCGAGCTGCCCCCTCGAGCCGAACCAGTCGCGCTTCCAGCTGAGCAGTCACTTGCGCCGTTCGGCGAGCAAGCTCCCGCCGAGCTCGTCCAACCTCTTCAAAGAAACCATGGCTAGCGAGCGCTGTCTGCCTCGCCCTGGTCGTCGCGGCTTCAATGAGGGGCCTCCAGTTCGCAGCCGGGAAGAATTTGTCAACTGTCGTCCATCGCTCGCCTACTAGATTCCAGTCGCGCCCCCCTTGGGCGGTCCCTTTCACGTAGGGTTCAGCGAGCACGGCACGAGTTTCGGGGTCGCTGATTTCGCGCAGTTCGTCATCAAGCCAAATGGTGACGAACTGAGGGGGTAATACCGCGTCGAGACGGCGTTGGAGGCTATGAACAGACACCTCGTCACCCCCTTTTAGTTCAGCCCGTATTTGCTCGGCGTTGGCGTCCACGAGGAAATCGAAGCGGAGCGCTATCGAAGGGTCTTCATGTCGCCAGTAGGGACGCCAACGCCACATTGCGAAGGCGACGCCCCGGTCGTCTCGTTTGGCATGCTCAACTGCACCATCGAACAGCGGGTGGCCAATTCGCACAAGGGGGACGAGTTGGAGGTGAGCCTGTCGTCGACTGTACGTTACTTTAGGGGTGGCTATGAAGTAGGTCGATGCATCTTGAGCGCCCGCTATCATGCCCTTAAACCACTTTACCCAGTGCTGGAGCGGGATTAAGGTCGGACGTTGGCCTTTCGGTTGATAGGCGTATCGCCGGAGCCAACCGAGGCTGTCCACGTGTTGACAGTGGAAGAGGAGTCGACCGACTAACCAGGACTCCAGGTCAACTTGAAGTTGCTCGTCATTGAGATCGCATTCCTCCATCTCCGCGAATCGCTCGCGCTCGCGGGGATCGGCCTCGAGCGCGTCCAGGGACTCCTGGCGGTCAATGCGTTTCAGTTCTGCAGCCAACCCTGTCTGCTCGTCCAGGAAAGCCTTGGTTAGATCCTGGAACGCTTCAAGTCCCCGGTTGAGGCTCCCCTCAATCAATATCTGCAAGTGGCTATCGAGCACGTATTGCAGGCTCGCTATCGAGTCGTTGAACACGCCGATGGCCCTTGAGAGCACGTCAAGCCAAGCAGCGGGCAATGGGGCGTCATCCTCAAAGACTATCGAGGTGACTGATCGCTTGGCCCCGATACGGTCCAATCGTCCGAGACGCTGCTCGATTCGATTCGGAGCGAGTGGAAGGTCGTAGTGCACAATCGTGGCCGGGCTCAGGTGGAGGTTCAGCCCCTCCTCGGCAGTCCCGTCGCACACAAGCACGCGGATCGAGTTGGCGCGGGCAAAGGCGAGAACGTCTTCGTGACCCTTGTGCAGACGCGTTGTTTCACCGAGAAGACCTGCGAGCGTTATCTGAAGGCGTTCGGCGACCGCCTTGCGGTCGACGAAAACAACAAAGCGATCTTCAGAGTGTACAAGCAAGTGATTGGCCAGGGCTTTGTCTCGGGCTGATTCGTAGCCGTCCAACAACTCCGCGAGTTCTTGCAGCCGAGCGTTCTCGCTTTCGAAAAGCATAGGGGCGTGGAGAGCTTCGGCTGGGCATGACGCAAGATGAGGGTTCGGGTGCCGGCGATGTAGGCGGGCGGAAACAAGCTCCTGCAGCGCCGCTGGATGCGAAAGAGTTGCCTCCAGGAACGCCCGCCAGAGGCTCAGTGCTGTTTGCTGAGGTGCCTCTTCCCGGAAGACGGCAAGGGCCACCTCCGCTTGCCACTCCAGAAGTAGATGGTCTGCTTCGGCGCGCGTCTGGTCTTCGCATCGGATCACCTTCGCGCCAGAACGGCCCCACAGTGGCTCCTCGAGTGTGCGTCGCCGAGTGCGAAGCAGGCGGCGGTGCAGGCGGTACACCTCGCCGATGTAGGCGCGGATTTTGGCGAGCGCCTCCGCACGCCTTTCGTTGTTCTTGTCATCGTTGATGAGGGGGAGTGCAGCTTGCGCCAGACCCACTAGTCTCTTGTCACTCGCAAGCTTCTCGATGACACCTTGTAGCGCCTCTTCCATAAAGAAGGGTGCGGCATCGTCGTGGAGATCGCTGAGCCAGTCCGCAACTTGCTGACGTTGTGCAATGCGGTATCGAAAGGACTCCTTGTCGTCCAACGCATAAGCCGCCGGATCGAGCAGATGCAGCATGGCGAGAAATCCATCCTCATTCCGTAGCACCGGAGTTGCTGAGAGCAGGAGCACGGAGCGAGACTGGTGGGCGAGTCCAGCCAGAGTTCTATACAGCCTCTGCTCATCCGGATCGGATGAGTTTGCGTAGGCCGCCGCATGGTGCGCCTCGTCTACGATCATCATTCGAGGAGTGTCATGCCCGCGAAGATCACTTAATCCGAGGATGCGAACGCTGCTATCGAGCAGCGAGCCAAGGCCGAATCGTGAGATGAGTTCCTGGCGCCACTGGTCCTGAATGTGGGGCGGGGCAACGATCAACGTGTCGTGATCGTCCGGATGCTCAATGACCAACTGGCGGAGAATCGCGAGAGCCTCGATCGTCTTGCCAAGGCCAACTTCGTCCGCAAGCAGGTAACGCGGGATTGGATCATTTAGGACAGTACGCACCACGCGCACCTGATGGGCTTGGAGGTCGATAGAGGATGAGAAGAGGCCAGTCAGACCACCGCATGCTGCACGCTGAGCCATGGCTGAGCGCATTAGTAGGGAACGTCCCTCGTGCCAGAACGGCGTTTCTGTCGTCCGGGACGCGAGCATGGATGCAGGGTCGTCTATCGCGCGATCCCACCTCGTTTCAAGCTGCGCGATCGCGACGTGTCGTTTGTCTCCGTTGGGAAACGCGATCAGGTATAAGTCGCCATCAACACCAAAGTGGTGTCCAGGTATTCGACCTGCGTCGTCAACACGACCCACATGCCAAGCACCGGTTTCCGCGTCGCAGTGGAAGACGCGGTGCTGATTGCCTAGTTCGACACGCCGGAGCCGCGCTAACGGGAAATCCTCCTCGTGAGCGACTGGAAGGACTGGTGAATCGAACCAGGTCACTTGGGCGCTGCTGCCGTGGACCGCCCTGAGCTTCCCGACACCAAACGGAGCCGCCTGGACTGCCACAAAATCCCCAACAACGAAGACGTTTGCTTCATTGATGTGGTGGCGCGCGGGCAAGGCTAGGTCCCTTTCTCCAGAGTGGCCCGCCAAGCGAAGTAGAGACCACGCCGACGCCTCCAAACTCCCATCGTCTTCTGGCGTGAGAGTGTAGCCTTCTCGCGCAACTCGCAGTTCATGCAACCCTCCAAACCACGAGTTGGTGCTCGCCTCTCACGCTTCTTTGATCGAACGACGCAAGGTTAGACCTCCACCAAGCGCGCCCAATGCTCTTCTCGGCCTCTAATACGCACTCATTCAACGGCTGGTCGGTTGACCTAGAAGCTTCCGCGCCTTCGTAGACCGCGTAGGCAAGCACGGCGGCATATCCGTTGACCCCTCGTAGCTTTGACAGATCCTCTCTAATTCTATCGACGCATTCTCGCTGACCGTTGGACCAGAGGGTCTTGAATTCCACCGCTACCGCGTTGCCGGTCGACCCCGACGGTGCAACCACCAAATCGATGCGAGAGACTCCATTGTGTGTGGCCTCCATCCGAACGTTCCACGTCGGGGCGGACTGGCTGGTGAGCCCATCGACGGCGGTTGCGACCACCGTTGCCTCCGGCGCAACACGGGCGTAGGTCATGGCCAGCAGACGCTCGTTACGTTGGATTCCGTCCCACATCGCGTCAAAGATGGCAACGTCTCCGCTTGACGGGGAAGCGGTCCGGAGTTTTAGTTCCGTAAGGATATGCCGCGCGGGTATTGATGTGAGTTGCTCTCCTGCGATTTGACAACGTCCCTGGAGCAAAAAGAGTGCGCTTCGGAGCTCTGGGGTCTGAGCTTCGGCTAGCCGTCGCTCTCGCTGAAGCCAGCGGACGCGTTCCTCGACCTTGTTCAGCGTCTCGCGGTTTCCCCAGTACCGGTCTCCGTCAAAGCGTTGGGCCAGTTCGTCCAGTGACGCACGAGACTCGTCTAAGTCTTCGTCTGTTGGAGCGGGCCATGGGCACATGGGGTTGAGGATAGGGCGATTCCGAGCGGCCGCGCCAGGGTTGAGTGCCCAGCGTTCCAGGGGCTGATGAACGAGTTCGGCAGTATGTCTCCGCTTTGCTCGGATTGCAGGAACTGAGGATACGGCCTGCGGGTAGACCACGATGAAGGGACGGGGGCGCTGGGTCGACGAGCGGGGAGTAGGAGTAGGGGAGAAAGCCGACACGAAAGCGGGCGTCCCGCTCGTCGAATTTTTGAGCCGCGCCCCTTGAAGAGGCGGTGGGAACGCAGCGATAACCCTTGGGCGATACGAAGGTGCCATGATTCCGATAATGGCTTACGACCACTCGACCAAGATTGGGAACCAGGGTGACCTGGTGAAGCACGTCGCCTTGCTCTCAGTGCTTCGTCACCTCTCACGCGAGTGGCCCTCGGGGCGCGAGTTCGTCTACGCGGACCTCCACTCTGGGCGGCCAGAGTATGAACTCCCATCGAATGGTCAATGGCGCCGCGGTGTCGGGCTGTTCAGCAAAGCGCTCCACGAACGTCTCGTCTCCCCAGGTCAGTCCGAAGCGAGTTTGGCACATGCGACCGCGTTCCAGGCCGATCTGTTTCGAGGAGGACTTCGCGAGGGCAGCAGGTACCTTGGTTCCTCTGGGATCGCTCACAGATTGCTAAGCCGTTCGGGGCTGAAATGGCGCATGGAGCTGTGGGAGAAGAACGTGGCGGCGGCGGATGATCTCATCGCCCACTTTGGGGCTGATGGCAGCCATGTTCGAGTGGTAGTTGGAAATGGGTATGAAGCGGTGCAAGCCGCTAGCGGGTTCGGACTAGTATTGATTGATCCCCCAGCTCTGGAAACCAAAGCCGTGCTAGCAGCGATCACGGCGTTGAAGTGCGCGAACGTACCATTCATCTGCTGGACGCCACGCACGTCTCGCTCGGTGAAACCGAAAGAACCGGAGGGCAGTTGGACGGCAGCGGAGTCCGCCCGGTCAATCGCCTTCTTCGAGGCCGCGTGCAAGGTTGGTAGCTGTTTTCGAATCCGTTGGTATCGCTGGGGCCATCGCACTCCTGGGTGCTGTATCACCGTATCCGAAGGCCTGTCAGACATCGTAGCAGCCGCGCTGCGAGAGACGTTGAGCGTGATGGGTTGGGAGCTAGGTTCCTAGGTTTGCGCGAAACGCTTGAGCCACGCGGAAGAGGCGCGCGCTACTCGTGGTCAAAACCCTGCGCGATTTCGAACAGAGCGTCCGCGTGAATTCCGGCCTTGAGCAAGTTCTTGAGCGCCCAATCTTGTGCCCACGGCGGGCGCTGCTTCGCGGCTAGCAGGGCACCGGCGAGCTGCTGAACGCTGGCGTCCGTCACCGCGCGAAACCACTTCTCAGCGTGCACCCAGCCAGCGTTGAGGCAGTCGGCCGCTTCCTCCAACGCGACTTCGGGAGCTTCGCGCCAAAGTCGGTAGGCGAACTCGGAGACGATGTCCGGTTGGGTGGCGCGCAGGCGATCCAACACACCGAAGAGTTCGTCCGTGTTCAGCGCGTCAGCGACGGCTCGAGCTTCGACGAAGTGCACTGGCGCGTCGCGGCTTCTGTCGAACCAGCCTTCCACCGCCGCCGCCCGAGACTCTGGCGGGAGGAGCCAGAAGAGTCGGACCTCATCGTCGTGTCCGTGATGCAAGAGTCCCCCGGATCGCGTTGCCTCGCGGATAAGCTGGGCGTCGATCTGCCTTGCGATAGCTGGCGCGAGCGTTGGGTTCGCGAAGTCGAGTGCCTGTAGCCGCTCTATCAGGGACGCTCCGCTGGGGGTGGCCGCCCAACAACGGTTCGAGAACGACCGCCACGCGTCCTCACCCATGCTCGCTAGCTGCTCAAGCAGGTAGCCCTGTTCCCAGGTTCCCGCGAGGCTCTGTAGGTCCTCTAGTTGTACGCTATGGTCCTTGCGCACCAGTCGCGCGGGCGTGCACACGCGAGGCAACGACTCGGGTGAGTCGACCTCCACACGGTCAAGGAGAGCGTTCGTCAGGTCGACGAGTCGACGTACTGATGGCCTCGCGCGCGCTGGTCTCATCAAAGAACTCGGGAATTGGTTCGGAGCGCGCCTAGCATCCAACTTCTTTGCCCAGCCCGGCAACACCCACACGAGATCGGACGGGACGGCACGCTTTGTCGAGTTGAGGCTGAGCGCCCAGCCTGTCGCGTACCATTCGTCGCGGTCGCGTCGGGTGATGGGCTTTCGAAGGTCATTCGTGTCTGGAGGCAGGAGATGCTTGAGTTGCTGCGTCAGCAAGTCTCCGGCGAGTTCGGCAGCCTTGTCGGAGATGTCAGTTTCCGCGGAGATACGTCGCGCGTAGGCAGCGGTGACACTCTCTAGGGCGGCGATGGAGGCCAACGAGGTGGGGAGGAGGTCTCTCAGCACGCGACGCGCGAGCCGTTCGAGCTGGGGTTGACTGAGTCTATCGAGTGCGCTGTCGACCACTTTCTGGCGGCTGCTGTCACTGGCTAGCCTGCCCCAACGTTGGTGGTCTGCGCCCTTCAGTAGCCCGAACAGTTCATCGTTCGCGAGGCCCTCAGCAACCCAACGCGGATAGATCTGACAGCCAGAGCCATGCCGCCGAAGCAGCCCGCCTTCTTCGAGCCAGGTGAGCACTTGTTCGCTGCGGAACGACGACTCACTGGCCGTGTTCTCGTCAGCCGCTGGCACTAGCGCTGTCCACTGGGCCCGGGTGCGTTCGTGCAGACGAACGCTAACATCGAGTAGGTCCTTTCTGACCAACGACCGAACACAATTCGTAGCCCACCGCTTGCTCCACGCTTGAGCGGCTACTGGCAGCATTCGTGTGCCAAACGTCTCCAGCCACCGCGCCGCCCTTGCCTCCGGCGTTGCATCGTCCGCGTGCAGGTCGAAGTCCGCGCACAATGCCAACAAGTCTCCTGGAGTCTGAATTGCGTCTCGAACCTCAGGTTGGGCATCAAGCCAAGTCGCAACCTCGTCAGCTGAGAAGCGGGTCTCCCGCGGGGACCGCTCCAGCCGCTCCTCCACCCAGTGGAGTAGTCGCTCGCGCCAGTTTCCGGTAGGGTACCACGCTACCGAAGTCAAAATTCCCTGTGGCAATTTTGGGGGAGCAAAGGGCGCCAGTACGACCGTTCCTGGCGTCGTTCGAGCGAACGCATCGAGGGCCTCAGGGTCGCGTGCAGAAGGTTCCTCGATCTCGACCACCGCGACCCGGCCATCAGGTGAGAGTGGTCCCAATGCCTGTTCCAGGTTCACCGCGGCGACTGCCGTCGCCATAGAGCCATATTCCCGCTGGAGTAGGCGCACGCACAGGCTCTTCCCACCACCGGGTGGGACTGTGAGCCACACGCAGCCGTGTAGGTTCTCAAGGTAGCCCAGGGTGAGGTCGAAGACTCCACCCCCGGGCAATGCGCAGGGGTTCTCGTGTCTCTGGAGACCCGGGAGGTATGGGAACTCTAGGAACGAAATGGAGTCCGGGTCTGCCTGGGTGAAAATGTCAGAGGTCTCGAGACCCAGATCATCAGCCAGGAGCTGGCTCAACTTGGGGCGGGCCTTCCACCAGCCAGTAACGTCGCCCCGTGTGTGCAGCTGGCTGAGCTTGTTTGATAGCGCGACTGCTGTGGTCTTACCCACCTCGTCTGGTGCGCGCTTCTCCCAGAGCTGATGCAGCTTGGTCCCCGCTTTCCGAAAGGATTCGTGCCGCTTCCTTAGAAGTTCTTCCCACATGCCCGAGCATCATGGCGTGTCGTAGGACCGAAGTAAATCGATGCATGCATCGTTTGCACGATGCATAAGCGATTTACATCCCGCTGATGTCGGCCTAGGGATCGGACACTGCTTGCAACGAAGCAGCCTCAGCCGATGTTCGACTGAGGAGAGCCCAGGAGAGAGCGATGTCAAACAATCAAAACGCACCCAAGCCGGCACCGAAACCAGTCCCGAAGCCCGCGCCCGCCCCAAGCAACCCTGGCCCGGGTTGGCCTTCCAAGACAGGGGGCAAGTCGGGTTCCGGACGAGCGAACGCACCAAAGAAGTAGGAGCGCGAGCCGTGATGGTGAGGCCCTTGGCGCCGAGGGCCTCATCGATCACCTGCGGGTCCGCACTGAACCATGGGTTTGATGCCAACCAACTGTCCATGCAGCCATACGCGGGGGCGGCGTACCACCAGCGCGGTGGCACCCGACTTGTGATCAGTTTGTAGGAATCGTGGGCCATGCGCTCGGCGTAGAGGGTCTGCGTTTACGCGTGGAAGCGCAAATTCCGACAGCTGTTAGTCACAGACATGTTTCCAGGCATAAATGCCTGGCAAGGAGCAGACCCGTTCCCCTACTCTGAAGGGTACTGCGCTCCGTCCCTTCAGAGCGCACTGCAATGTTTGCAGTCGTGGACCACAGCGTCCTCGAGTGTCGGCTTGTAGGTGAGTGACGGCACCGATGCTCCAACTGACTACCCTCACCCAACCCGAACGATCCTTCTACTGGACCGCGCCAGTCAGCGATTCCAGCGAGATGACCACGGAAGATCCGTTGGGGCTCGATTACGTAGCGCAGCAAGTCGGATTGTTGCTGCTGCCAGGACTCACGACGCGCTCAACGCGCGCTCAGGCGTATGCGATGGTGCTCTACGGGCTCGACCTCGTGCATCGCGCAACGGAGGAGTTCGACTACCCGCCGACGGATGAAGCGCGTCGCGAGCTCTTCGAGCGCTGGGAGCGCTTCTGGGCGTTGGCCACGTTGGAGTACCGTCAGGGTCCATTGCCGCGCGGCGATTGGGACGCGATGCGTGGTGTGCGCGGTGCGACCAAGGCTTGGAGGGAAACCGGCGAGAAGCTGCCGCTCGACTTTCAGCTCATCTCCCGTCAGCAAGAGCTGGGTCACCTGGGCGCGTATTTGGTGCCGCTCCGGCGCTCTGGGCTCGTTGTAGACGGTGGCATTCGGCCGACGCCTGCGGCTATGGAAATCATCGGAAGCTTCTGGGGCGAGGCGGGAGCCAACAAGCACACGGGTCGCTACGAGGAATTCGCGAAGCTGGTCCTCGAACAAGACCGTACGAAGTTCCCGCGCAAGCACGGTAACCTCACGCTGAGCAAGGTTGGAGAGCGCTCGCGCCTGCTATCGCTGATTCAGCTGCACCGCACGGAACAGCAACAGCGCCTGTATTCGGCGCTCTTCGAGCGAGCCCGGGATCCACACACCTTCGCGGTGAGTCAGCTCGTGGAGTCGGCGACGCGCGCCGACGTTCTTTCGCCGCGTGAGGTCCTCGACGGCGCGATCGCTGGTCAGTTCGGTCCCATTTCTCCCGAGCTTCAAGCGCTGCTGATCACCGCTCGCGCCTTTGGCGACTTCATGCAGCTCTTGTTGGGCAGCTTCGATCGTGCCTATTCGACGATCGACTTGGGTGGCTGGGTCGTGGACCGCGCTGACGTTGTGCAGAGTGTGTTTGGAGCGGCCCAGTTGTCCGAGTTGCAGGGTGCCTGCCGGGTGCTACTCGACGCTCCAGCCGCAGCGGAGATCCGACGCTTCCCGATGCACGGGGCTGCATGCCTTCGCCTCGCGGAAAACCTAGTCGATGCAAACGCTTCGGACGCGCTGGATCTCCTCCTCACCTATCACGGCACGGTACAACGTGACCGTCGCCGCGGTGCGAGCTGGATACGGGAGCAGTCGGGCAAGCTCACGCTCGGCGTCACGTCCTACACCGCGCGCCCCGACTCGCCACGCTATCCGTCCTTCAAGCTCGACGTCGTTCGCACGCTGCTAACCGATCTCGGTCGCCTTCCCTTCGAAGTCGCGAGTTCGACCGAGGTCGCGCAATGAAACTCGTCGAGCGCCGTTTCCTGGATCAGTTGCTCGCGTCCGACCAGCCGTGCCTGGGTGCCGCGTTCTGCTCGTACACGTTCGATCCCGCGTATTTCGAAGACCATGTGCTTCGCGTCCTGTTGCGGCTTAACGGCGATCCAGAGGAAGACGCTGGGCGTTACCATGAGGAAGCGCTCGGGGCGCTTCAGGTGACGCCCGTCGCTTGTTTCGTGGATGCGTCGGTACGGCGTGCTGGTCGCCGCCTACCCTACGACTTGCACCTGGTTCGGCGGCGCACATTTCACCCCAAAGTCTACTTGGCCCTCTTCGACGAGGAAGCCCGACTGGCCATCGGTTCCGGGAACCTCACGAAGAGCGGACTCGAGCAGAACACGGAGCTCTTCTTCTTCCGTACGCTACGCTACAGCGAGCCTGCCGATGCAACGCTGCTCCGCGAGGTCGATGCGTTCCTCGGTGAGTGTGCTGAGCTCGCTGGGACGGAGGGAAGCCAGCTACCGCTCATTCGACAGACCCTCGCGAATCGATTGGCGGGTCATGCACATGATGACGCGGCGTCGCGTGACCTGGGATTCGTCACCACGTTCGGTAGCAGCCTCCTCGAGCAGTTGAACGAAGTGATCGCGTCATCCGCTCGGGTCACGCGAGTCGGCGTGCTCGCTCCGTTCTTCGAGCAGGACGACCTTGCGGCCAGCGACGAGCAGGCTGGGATGCATGCTGTACTCGCCAAGCTCCTGGCGCTGCGCCCGGGATCCAGCATCCAGCTTGATGTGGGTGTACCTTGGGATGACGCGCCGCTCGCGTCACCGCCCTATGGTGAGCTTCCGACGCTCGATGCCTCAGTCGGGTCACTCTGGGCCTGGCGCCGATTGGAAGACTCTGAGGACGGCAAAGTCGAGCACATGGACTACTTCACGCTCACCACTGCGAGCGCGAAGCGCATCGAAGCGACGAATGCCTCCGGGAAATCATGCCGGTTCGAGCGCCCCGAGTGTGAACGAGCGATTGCCGATCATCGGTTGTGGCCGGTGAGTCGACCAACGGTGCATGCACCTCGCCGCATTCTCGAGCGCATCGCCGCAGAGTACCCGGTGTCGCTTTGGTTGCATCCTGCGAGCCAGCTTTCCGCAGGGCATGCTCAGCGCCGCCCGTTGCATGCGAAGGCGGTGCTCGTGACTGCCGATGTTGGACGCAAGACCTACACGTACGCGCTGCTTGGTTCGGCAAACGCTTCAGGCGCGGCTCTTGACCGTGGCTTCGATCAAGCGGGCAACGTGGAAGCCTGCGTGCTGTGTCGCTTTGACGGCGAGATCACTCTCCGCGATCTACTGCCGTCGCTGGTTGCGTACGAACTGGGCAGCGTTGAACTCGTCGAACGTGAGTCGATGCCAACCGAAGTCGACCTCTCCGCGTGGATCGATGACGTGCTGTACGACGCGAAGAAGCGAACTCTAGAAGTGACCTGGCGCACCGAAGGTCCAGCAACCTTGGGAGACTGGGAACTGCGCTACCTCGAACGGTCCCTAGCGAAAGGCCATGGCGCTCCAAACTCGTCAACGCTGGTTCGGGATTTCGACCTCAGCGCGACGAGCGCAGAGCTGACCTTCGTTTCCGCGCGGCGTGAGTGGCAGCTTCCCATCCGCGTGTTGGATCTCGCCGCGCTTCCCACCAACCCGTCGCTCACCCAGCTCGGGCTGCGAGAGCTCCTCGCGCTGCTTGGGCGGAGAGTGGGCGCAGAGCGATTGGCGACGCTCAAACTCCAGCGCGGCATTGAGGGCCTAACTAGT
>JBFXBK010000034.1:0-38685 GCA_050183255.1 Polyangiaceae bacterium
CGACGCAATGTTCCCGCAGGGAAACGATCGGCTGGTACGCCATCCAGAGCCCATCGAGCGCTTCGGCGAATACGACTTCCAGGCCGCCGCGATCTCCGGCTCCTTGACTTAGCCCCATCAGCTCGAGGGCATCTCGCTTCAACTTGGCCAGACGATTTAGGCGCGCCGCGTCCTCCACCGCTTGCTTGAAGCGCGCTGGATCCAGCGGCTTGTAGAGGTATCGAAGCGCGCCATGCTCAACGGCTTCCACCGCGGTCTCCACGCTTGGACTCGCCGTAACGAGGATCACCGGCACATCCAAATCGCGACGCCGCACTTCGCGCAGCAGCGACACGCCGTCCATGTTCGGCATGCAGACGTCGCTCACGATCACGTCGTAGTCGTGGGACGCGAGCAGCGCTGTGGCTGTCTCGCCGTCGCGCGCGAGATCACAGACAACGCCAGGCCCTTGCAGCACGCGTTGATGGGCGCGTAGCAGCGCGGGCTCGTCGTCCACCAGCAGCACCCGCAGCGTGACCTTTTCACCGCTCGCAGGGGGCTTGATGGGGGGGAGTTCGACTCGGGGCGCGACCCGCCCCGCGACTTGACGCACGCCGCTGCTGCGATACTCGCCGGCTGGGGCTTCGATCTGAGAGCGCAGCGCGGGGCGCGCGCCGGAGTGCTGCGCGAGACGCGGCGCGGGTGCTGCTGGACGGGTTGGGGCTTCCTCGGGGGCTGGCCGAGGGCGCTTGCCCGACTTCAGTCGTTCCTTCGACGTACCCGCCTCGGGTTCTTCGTCGGATTTGGAGCGACGGTCGTTCACCACTAACTCCTCATGTTGCCTGAAGGGAGCCGCGGGCGCTACGCGAATGCCGCTTGGCGATGCTGGCTTGTGGCTGACTTGACCACCTTGGAGGCGTGAACTCACAGCTCGACGTACCCCGCTCGCTGCTGAGCTGGCTGGCATCGGTGTTTCCACTTTGGAGGTTCGAGCTGCGGTTTGAGCGATGCGTGCGCGCATGTGTTCCAGTCCTCCTGCGGACGCTGGGGAGCGAAGCTAAGCGGTCGGGGTGTCCCGAGCAGCTCGTTTCGCGATGGATGTTCCAGCGGACGCACATCTGATCTCCGTGCCTTGTTCGATTCGCCGTGGTGCGGTCGCCTGAAGTAAGTGTGAACCTGCGACCGTTAGGCTTCTTTCCACGGGGAGCTGCACGGGTCATGCCGCCCGGAAATCGCTCGAAAAGCGTCAATCGGTTGGCGGCTGCACCGAAAAACATTCACCGCTTCGTCACCCCTTGGGGGGCGCCTAAACTGTAGCTGCGAGTTTTTGCTGCCTTCTGCGGCGCGCCTCGGCACCCCGGGCAGCGAGTGTCGCCCCTGGCAAGGTGTCCATACTGGCCACCAGTGCCCGCCTCTGACACCCCTATCGGCCAGACCCGCCATGGGTCACGCAGGACCGGGGTCGAGGCAGTTCGGCGCTTCAGCTTTCGTTAGGTGCTCTTGCCACCGGAGCGACGGCCACACACCCTCGAAGTCAAAGCGGACCGTCAGGAACACCGTTGATGAACTGGTAGACGTAGGGATTGCTGCTGGTTCGCGCTTCTTCCCAGGTACCGTCGAAGATCAGCTTTCCGCGATACATCATGCCGATCCGATCCGTAACCGGGAGCAGGCGGTCGAGATCGCTCGACACCATGATGACCGTCGCGTTCGCGGCGCGCTGTTCCGCGCGGAGTAGATCGAAGATCTTTTGGCTGGTGACAGGGTCCAGACCCGCGGCGGGTTCGTCGTAGAGCACGATCGGTGCTTGAGCGATGGTCGCTCGGGCGACACCCACCCGCTTCTTCTGACCGCCACTGAGGCCAGCAGGTAGGCGGTCTTCGTAGCCGGGTAGCGAAACACAGCGCAGCCGCTCCGCGATGCGCTCTTCGATTTGTTGCTCACTCAGGTTGAACAGCTGACGCAAGGGGAAGGCGATGTTCTGGCCCACCGTCATGAAGTCGAAGAGGGCGTTGTTCTGGAACAACATGCCGATGTTCTTGCGAAACTCTTGAAGCTCGAGTTCGCTCATCGCCAGCACGTTCTTGCCGTCGATGACCACCTGACCGGCGTCCGGCCGAATCAGCGCCGTGATGATCTTGAGCAGCACACTCTTTCCGCTCGCTCCCGGCCCCACCAGTCCGTAGAGACATCCTGCCGGTACTTCCAGGCAGATGTCTTTGAGCACCGGGCGCTCGAACGATTTGGAGATGTTCTCGAGGCGGATCACGTTGGGGCGATACTCATATCAGATCGATCGCCCGCCTCCACGATCTCGCCGCGCAAGGCGGGGCGGATGGCACGCTCTGGCCGCCCAACAGCCCGGGAACGCGAACGAGCAGCGGAGCTGAGAAAGTACGGCTTCCGTCACTCTGCAGGCTGACGGCCATCGGCGTGCCGCAGGGCCTCCAAGTCGGCGCGGAGCTGGCGGAGTCGACTGCTCAAAAACAGCAGTAGTCCAAGCAGGACCAGATTAGCGACGACAGCGATGCCGACTCCGAGGCGGAGCGGCAGCATCGAGGATCGGGTCGCCGTCACTGGCCCGAAGCGCGCCAGCTCGCGGTCCCCCGCAGCGGGTGCCGAGGGCACGCTACTGGCGACCACGGCAACCTGTTCCGCCTGGAGCTCGGGTACCGCGCCCGCGACCAAGCGCTTGACCTCATCCGTCGCGATCGGTGGTGTCGCGCCCCGATAGCGAATGAGCACGCTCGCCGTTGGCTTCTCGGGTTGATCGGCCTGCAGTGGGTCTCGCCCCACGACTGCGAGGTGCACCCTGGCGCTGAGGACTCCATCGATTTCCCTCAGCGACCGCTCGAGTTCGCCGGCGGTCCCCGCTATCAGCCGCGCCTGCTCCGAGTTGCGGCTTGGCACCAAGCCGCCTTGCCCCAGGGAATCGAGCACCCCGGGGGGGTTAGGCGCTGGCAGGTTCTCCCGCGTCAGCACGGAGATCGCCGTCGAAGCGTCGTCACGCGCTACCACAATGCGATAGCGCCCCTCGACGTCCGGATCGCGCTCCTTGTCCGCCACCACGCCTTGCTCGTCCAGGGCCACGACGATCTGATTCGCGTTTCCCTCCTCGAGTCCGCCAGCCACCGGCACCGAGCAGCCAACGACGAGGGGTAAGAGCCCGAGCGTCGCAAGGCGTGCCGCTCTGCGATGCTGCCGCGTGCGGTTCCGTCCGGTTGTAGAGAAAGACTGTCGGGGGAAAAGCGGCATCGCGCTCCTACTCGGCCGCGAACGTGGTGCGAGCCACATCCAGCTTGGGATTCGCTGGAAAGCTCATACCGCGAACCTTGGAGGCGATACAGCTCGCAATGCCCGCGTTATGAGGCTTGGTGGTGACAGTCACGCCGACCGCGCGGCCGTTCTGCACCGCGGCGCAGACATTCACGGACATGCTCCCAGGTGCCCCGCACGCGGAGACGTAGCTCCCGTTGTTCAGCACCGATGCGTATTGACCGCGGGTGATGTCGGCTTGGCCTTTCTTGCCGTCCATGTTCAGCACTTCGTTGTAGGCCGCCACCGCGCTCTCGCAGCTGCCACCTCCCGAGAGCACCGGGGTGCCGTCCGCTGCCACACTGACGCCTTTTCCGCCGCCCTTGCGCATCTTCTTGGGGTCGATCTTGAGGCCGCCTTGGGTCTCGATGTTGGTGACGCTCTCGCCCTGCACGGCGACGGTGTCGTCCTTGGCGCCCTGCTGTTTGAGGAGCCACACCACCATCACCGCCAGCAGCACGCCCACGACGGCGATACCTGCAATTGCCTTGCTGCGGGTGGACTTCTTTTCTTCGACCACCACCTGCTCGATCGCAATTTTTTCCGCTTGGATATCTCGATGGAGGCGAGCGTGCTCAGCAAACGGAGCGAACTCCTCCCAGTCGCGGATCTCGCGTTCGTCCTTGGAGAATGCGTCGCGGAGCGTGTCGTCCTCGACGAATGAGTTGGTCGCGATCTGTTGCAGCAGCTCGACCGCAGAGAAAGGACCGTGATCCATGCCGTCCTTGATCACCACCCAGCGCGGGCGCTTGTCGGCTTCCAGCCGAGCCTTCAGCGCCGAGAGCTCGTCGTGGGAGTCCGGGCCGCGCTGACTCGGCGCCTCTGCGACCGCCATTTCGTAAGGCGAAGAAGCCATCGCCCCGCTCGGCGCTGGCGGTAGCATGGAGAGCGAGACGTCCACATCCATGTCCCCGTCGTGATCGAGGTGGGTCTCGTCAGCTGGAGGCGGCGCGATGCTGCCGGAGGGCGCCAAATGATGAATCGCCTGAGCCAATGCCCGCAGGTCGTCGGGGCGGTGCGCCGGATCGGCGACGAGCGCCTTTCCCAGAATCACCTCGAGGTCCGGCGGTAGACTCGGCACGATCGTGGTTGGACGCTGCATCGCTGGTCCGACGGTGTGCAGCGTGACGAGCTCGTAGAGCAGTGCCCCGAGCGCGTAGACGCTGGCTCGCGCATCCCCGGCTCCTCCGGCGCGCTCCTCCGGCGCCAAGTAGCTCTTGTCGCGAGGCAACGTTGGCGACTCGGTATCCCCTGCTAGGTCGATGTCGTGTTCGTCACCGATGAGCGTCGATGGATGGACGAAGAAGCGTTCGCCGGCCTCGTGACGCTCTGCGAGCCGCACTGCGAGGGGAACGATGAGACCCACCGCCTGCTTCAGGGTGAGGGGGGCGCTCTGCGCTCTTCGCGCCTCTAGCAGCGCGCGTAAGGTCCCTTGCTTTACACCCGCACCAACGGGCAGCGGCGTCCCAACCGGTTCCAGACTCGTCATACTTGGCGGGGAGTGTATCGCACTGCGCCATGAGTCGATACCTGGGACGCGAGCCCCCGAGTTAGATCGGGGTCTCGTCGTCGCGTCGGCCGCCGCGCCAGGGCTCCCGTCGCTTCTCGTATTCGCCACGAACGAACTTTTCCAACACGGGTGCGATGTTGTCCGCGATGTCCGCGTCCCACTCACCCCCGTTCACATAGTCGAGGGGGTGATTCTCTCCGCTGAGCAGCGCGAAGCCCGGGATCTTATCCGTGGGGATCCGCAAGGTCGTCAGCTCGAGCAGGTGATCGCGCACATTGACCCGAACCAAGCGCGTGCCTGCGAGCGCGCGCTGCAGCTTGGGATCAGGCAGCGCGGCCGCGACGCCTTGGCAAGGCTTGCAGTCCGGCACCACCGTCCAGAGCACCAACTTCTGCTTGGCGATCGTCGCGGCCTTGCGTTGGCGCTCCAGCTCGGCCCCCAGGGGCACCACGCCAGGCCCAAGATCGACGAGCAAGATGTCGCCAATTTTCGTTTCCAGGATGCCTTCGTCCACGCTGCGATCCGCCGCGGCAGGCGGTGTGGTTCCGAGGCCAGGCATGGGCGCGGGTGGCGCGCCGGCATCACCAGGTGTTGGTGGCAGACCGGGCACCACCGGCGGGGCCACGGCAACCGGAGGTGGAGGAGGCGCGCTGGGGGACGCATTCGCGCCGATGATCCCCAAGATTAGCAACGTCGCGGCGATCAAGAGCTGGGACGAGCCGAGGATGATGCCCGCGAGGGCGACGCCCGCTCCGCTCTGTCTGCCTTCCGAACGGGAGATCTCATTGCGCGCGCTGAGCCCGCAGAAGATCGCGATCACGCCGGAGATCACCGGGAAGCAACCGACGAAGCCAAGCAGGCTGAGCACCAGGGAAGTAGTCGCGAGTCCGTTGCTCTGCGGCGTCGACGGGGATTCTTGGCTCACAGGGCCCACTATAGCGCGCTCGACTCGCTCAGAAACCCACCACCACAGAAGCGCCGATGGTCATCCACGGTTTCACGTCGGGACCGTTTTCACCGCGGATAGCTGGCAGCGCACCGCTTACGTCCAGCGAGGCCCGGGCGTCCGTTCCGTCTACCGGAAGTAGATATTGAAGGCTGCCTCGCAATAGGCCCACACCGATGGTCTCACCGCTGATGCTGCCGTCGGGTTGCGCTAGGTCGATACGTGCGAGTCCAGCACCGGCGCCGACGATGGGATGCAGGCGCTTGTCGTGACCAAAGTCGAGCCAGAGTTCGCCCGCATATTGGGCCAAGCCTTGCTCGGCACCTGTCTTGACCCACAAGCCACTGAAGCGCACGCCTGCGGCGTCACTGCCCACGTCGATCGTCAGTCCCAAGCCGCCGTCTGCGCCGGGCTCGCTGAGACGCAGCACTGGGCCAACGCCAAACCGCACCGTCGAGTGAGGATGATAGAAAGGCTCCTCGAAGCTCGGCGGAGGGACGTAGTCGTCACCACCGACGGCGACCACGGGTTGGCCACCTGGCGGATCAGCGAACTGCGCGTGCGCCACACTGCTCACTCCGAGCAGGCTGAGCCCGACAACCGCGCCAGCTAGAAAGGTGAAGCGCGAAGGGCGGATACTGCCGGCCTGGAATACGCGATCGCGATCGGACATCGATACCATGGTGCATCTCCTTGGACGCCAAGAGGGCAAACAGCCGGTCCTGCTCAGCCGACCGAAAGCATCGTCGAGCCAGGTAAGAGCCAGCTTTCTCACTGGGATTGCAGCAAGAACGCGCCACCTGGCGGCTGCTTACGCTATGTTCCGCTCAATGCGTCGAGAGCGGCCTTCGCGCCCAGTCCAAGCGTTGTCCGCCAGGACCTCCCTTGCTGTTGGCCAGCGCCTGGCGCGTCGTCGCTTCCCTGCGTTTGCGGCGCCTCTCGTCACCTGGCTGCTGATTGCCGGTCTCGCGGTTCAGAGCTCTGTGGCGCTCGCCGCCGGACCCAGTCCGCAGGGCGCGACCGACGGCGCAGCACCCCACACTGACCCGTCACCGGCGGAGGTGGCCAAAGAGCACTTCGAAGCCGCGCTCGAAGCCTATCGCGAGGGCAAGTACGAGCGCGCGGTGGAGGAACTCGAGGAGGCTCTGCGCTTGGATCCCAGCGGAAAGGATCTGGTCTACAACCTGGGCCTGGTTCACGAGAAGCTTGGGAACCTCGACAAGGCGCTGTTCTACTTCCGGCGCTACCTGGAGATGGAGACGGATCCTGCCGAGCGCGAGCGCGCCGAGGTGATAGTCCAACGCCTCGCGGGCGCCCAGGAGCGTGCACTGCGGGCGAGTTCGGGGGGAGATGAGGACTCAGGCGAGCCCGGCGCGGGTGACCCGGACCGCCCAGGATCGACGCAGGATCGGGGCCGCGGCAAGCTAGACGTCTGGGTCTACGGCACAGCTGGGCTCAGCCTCGCGGCGCTCACGTTGGGTGTCGTGTTCGGGGTACGCGCGCTGCTCACGCATCCCGGTGGTTCGCCTTCCACGGGGCCTGGGGAGAGCGCCCGCGACCTACAGCAGGACGCCGCCAGCGCCCACGACATGGCGCTGGTCGCTGACGTGTCTTTCGGCGTCGCGCTGCTCAGCGGGGCTGCGGCCTCACTGCTCTACTTCGGGCGCAGCGATAACAGCCACCAAGCCTCTCGAGTTGCTCTAGACCCTGTGCCGTACGGAATCAACTATCGAGGGACTTTTTGATGCGGAGCGGGCGCTGGACAGCGCTGCTTGGGCTGCTTCTCGGCGCGAGTAGCGGGATCGCCGCGTGCAGTCTGGCTCTTCCAGGCGAACTCGATCGCATCGAGTGCAAGAGTGAGGGTGTCGTCGGACCGCCCGTGTGTGACCCGGGACAGGTGTGCCTCGAGGGCGTGTGCACTGCCTGCGCGACGAGCGAGCGTTGCGGCAATGGCTTGGACGACGACTGCAACGGCACGCCAGACGACGGCTGCGGGGACTCCGGATCAGGGGGATGGGGGGAGAGCTGCGCTGGGGACCCAGATTGCTCCGCCGGGTTTCTCTGCGCGGAATCGCGTTGCACGCGCACGTGCTGCCGCTCGGAAGACTGCGGCCCGGGCTGGGTGTGCGGAAGTGCTGGCTTGTGCCAGCAAGCCGGACTCTTGAACCGCAGCGTAGGCGTGCTTCGTGCCGGGGAGCTGTGCAGCGCACCGGCGGATTGCCGTAGCGGTCTGTGCGAGAGCGGGCGCTGTATCGACACCTGCTGCGCCCATAGCGACTGCGGCGGCGGGCTCACTTGTTCAATTAATCCCAGCGGAAATGTTTGTCGGCCGGGAACGGGGCTCACGTACGGCTCGACCTGCAGTGACAACGACCAGTGCGCCGCAAATTTGTGCCGCAGCGTCGCGACCGGGGTCAAGCTCTGTAGCAGCCCGTGCTGCTCCAGCTATGACTGCGGGAGCTTCAACGTCGCAGGCTTGCGCGTCGACATGGCCTGCGGTTACCCGAACGGCGTCGGTGCTGCGTGTATCTCCGGCAGCTACGGAAACGGTGCCGTGGGCACCGCTTGCTCCGGGGCTGGGGACTGCCGGTCTGGGATCTGTAGCCCCGATGGGACCTGCAGCGACGCGTGCTGCAGCGACGCGGATTGTCCGTCCCCAGGCTTCCATTGCCGTGCGGATGAGATGGGGCGCGGGTTCTGCGTGCATTGAAGCGGGCGGCGTTTGCACCTGGTTCACCTCTCCCCCAAGAAAACACTCAATGCCGGCGGTGGCTCGATCGGCGTGGCACGTGCTCTCTTGCCCAACCGGGTGATTGGCGCTGGCGTGGCGAGTTTGCGGGACGCGGGGCCGAAACCACGCTCCAGCGAGTTATCCACCGCGGCTCCGCGGTCGTATGCCGGTTCATGCAGCGAACCGACCTCGATTCGCTCGGCTGGGTGACGACTTCGGCCGTAGAGTGGCCGAGCGGCCGAACGGGCTTGCTTGAAGCCCTCAGAGCTGGGTTAATGAGGGGTATCCCTCACAGTGCGGCCTCTCTGCCCCCATGACGCGACCCCCGTCTGACAGCATCGACCCCGACGCGACGGCGCCGCCCCTGAGCGCGCTCGACGGCGTGGTCTGTCCGCTGTGTCACGGGACCGCACCGCCTGCCTCCGGGGGAAAACTCGCGCGTTGTCCGAGCCATGGCCTGGCGCTGATCAGCCCAAGTGATCTGCAGGCGTCGGGAGGCGACCCAATGCTCGGTCGCACCTTCGCGGGTCGCTTCGTGGTGCTGAGCAAGCTCGGCGCAGGTGCCATGGGTGCCGTGTATCGAGCGCGCCAGGAGACCGTCGGGCGCGACGTGGCACTGAAGATTGTGCGCCCTGACAAGGTCTACGACCCCGATACGCGCGCCCGCTTCGAGCGCGAAGCCAGGGCCATGAGCCAGCTCACCAGCCCGCACACGGTGACTGCCTTCGACTTCGGGGCATCCGATGATGGCGCCTGGTTCCTGGCCATGGAACTGCTCGACGGGGAAACGCTCGGCGCGCGTTTGAAGCGCGGCGCGGTTGGTGTCGTCGAAGCAGTGCGCTTGGTGCGTGAAGCGCTGGAGTCCCTTGCCGAGGCGCACCAGAAGGGCATCGTCCACCGCGACCTCAAGCCAGACAATCTGTTTCTATCGCGCACGCCCGACGGCCGTCGTGAGCTGTGCAAGGTTCTCGACTTCGGGATCGCCAAGCTGCTGCGGGACGAGCTGGCGATCGACGCATTGGAGACTCAGGCTGGAACCGTCTTCGGAACGCCCCGCTACATGTCCCCGGAGCAGGCGCAGGGTAAACCCCTGGATGTTCGCAGCGACCTCTACTCTCTCGGCGTGATCCTGTATCACGCGCTCGCTGGCAGAGCGCCGTTCGTGGATGACGACGCGGTGGTCGTGATGGCGCGCCACATCAAGGAGGCGCCGCCACGCCTGAGCGAGGTCGCACCCGCCGGCCGCATCAACCCCGGACTCGAGCGCGTGGTGAACAGGGCGCTGGAAAAGGACCCGGGGGCGCGCTTTCAAAGCGCAGAAGAGTTCTCGCGAGCGCTGGAGGGGGCGCTCGGTGACGCGCTGGCGACGGGCAGCCACTCCACGAGCTGGGTTGCGACGCCCGGGCCATCGCGTCCGCGTTCTCGTACCGTGTGGATCTTGGTGGCCGTGGCCGTGGCGGCGATCGTGATTCCTACGGGGCTCTGGCTTGCGGTGCGCTCGACACCATCGACCGAGGGCGCCGCGGCGCCCGCGACCCTCGAGCCGGTGCCAGTCGTCACCGCGGCGGGTACCGCGCTCGCTTCAGCTCCCGAAGACGTTGCGGTGAACTCGGACCAGCTCGAGGCTGAACCCGAGGCTTCGGCGACGGCGTCGTCGGCGCCGAGTCCACAATCCAAGCCGAAAGCCGCACCGAAGCCGGTTTCGGCGCCTCCAGCAAACGCACCCACCGCCGTGAAGCGCAAGAGCGGCGATCGCTACGGTCGCTTCGAGTAAAGCTTCCTTCGGACCAGGTGGCTGAGCGTCAAAGCGATCGAGTGTCGCTGTGTTCCGGCGAAACACGCTCGTGTGGCCTCGCGGAAATACGCTCAGACAAGAGTTCTGCAGTGATGCCGTGATGCCCAACGGCTTTCGCTCTGCTTCATTAAACCTTCGCAGGATGCGCGCGCGGAGACGCGCTGAACCAAGCGGTCGCAGAACGGCAGAAAGCGGGTCCGCTCACTCGAGTTTGACCGGTTGCCGCGTTGCGGCTGCGTGAGTTTCGGTGGTAGCGTCGCGCGAAATGGATCCGAGGGAGATGGACGCGCTAGTACAGCGCCTCGTTCAGAATCCACACGACGAAGAAGCCATCACGTACGCGCACCATCAGGGTCAACAGGACCCGCGCTCGTACGCCATGCTTTTGGAGCGTGTGGGCCGCACCACTGGCGACGCTTTGTTCGCCTGCCACTGGCTAACCGAGGCGGCGAACGTCTGGGCGACCACACTGGGCGACGCACACCGCGCCGCCCGGGCGCTCATGACCGCCATCGATCGGGACCCCACCCAAGCGGCTCCCGCGGAAAAACTCGCGGATTTGTATCGCGAGAAGGGTGACAACAAGGCGCTCGTGGCGCTGCTCGAGCGGCGCACCAAGGCGCTGGCGCCGCTCACCGCCCAAGACCCAAACATGGCGGCCTACGTTGCGGCAATGCACGAAGAGCTGGCGCGTCTGTGGGCGGAGCCGCCGCTCGCGCAAGCGAAGAAGGCGATCGAGAATTACCGCAGGGCAATCGAGCTGCAGCCGGGGAGCCAGTACTCAATCTACGCGCTGCGTGAGCTCTACAAGTCTCAGGAGCAGTGGCTCGAGGCCATTCCCCTGTTCGCCATGGAGCAGGCGTTGACCGACGATCCGGAGCGTCAGGTCGCCCTGTACAGCGACGAAGCCGAGGTGCGGAAGCAAGCCGGGGACGGCGCCGGTTCGAGCATGTCGCTTCGGCACGCCTGGTCGGTCGATCAAGGCCGCGATCCCGCGCTGCGGCAGGCGCTGGCGTCGAGCGTGCTCGACCGCGTCCAAGCCGGTGAGAACGTCGGCGACGACGAACGCTACGAAGCCGCCGGGTTGTTCAACCAGCTCGCGGAGGAGTACGGCGGTGAGTACGGTGTCTCCTACGCCGTGTGCGCGCTCGAGATCGAGCCCGGCGACGACCGGGCCATCCAGCTCGCGATGTTCTACGGCGGCCAAGAAGGCCGTGACGAGGAGATTCGTCCCCGCGCCGCGAAGTACCTGATGGTGAACCCGAATGGAGCCATGGCCGGCGAGTGCCAGGGCTACATCGGTGACGCAGACGTTCGCTCGCTGGCGGCCCAAGTTCCCGCGCCCGGCTCACAAGCCGCAGAGTCCGAGCCTCGCATGGCCCAAGCTGCCGCGGCTTCCACGGGGAAGAGCTCGCGACGCCTCGAGGTGGCTGACGAAGTCAGCGCCGTGATGGAAGAAGAGCCGGAGAGCGACGACTTTGCGCCTGCGGCCGATCCCGACCGCGTCCGCACGTTGATCGACGAGGCCGATGCCCTCGCACGCAAGGGGCGCAAGTCCGAGGCGGGCGCGAAGTATCGCGAAGCAGTGGCGCTCGATCCCGGCAACGAAGAGGCGCTGAACTTCCTCCAGACTCACCTCCGCCAAACCCGCAAGTACGCCGAGCTGCGAGACATCCTGTTGGCCGCGACGCGTTCGGTGGGTGCCACCCAGGACGCCAAGCGCAACTGGCTGCGGGAAATCGCTGGGTTGTGCGAGACGCAGCTCAGGGATCTGGACACCGCCATTCACGCGCTCCAGCAGCTCGTGTCACTGGATTCCGGAGAGGGACCGCGGGTTCAGCTCAAGCGGCTGCTCGAGCGCGCCGGGCGGTGGGACGATGTCGCCACCTTGCTCGAGCAGGAGGCGGAGCAGGCCCCGGATCTCGAAGTCAGGATTTCCCTGGAGAAAAACCTGGCGAAGCTCCACGAACACAAGCGCAAAGACGTGGTGGCCGCTGGCGATGCCTGGGCCCGCATTGCGTCGCTGACACCGGAAGACGACTCAGCGCTGATGACGGCGGTGAAGTTCTACGAAAAGGGCGAGCGGCTCGACCTGGCAGCCGATGCGATCGCCGCGAACGTTGGCGCGTTGGAAGACGAGGCCGCTAGGGGGCAGCTGCTCGGGCGGCTCGGTCAGCTGCGTCGGGACGCAGGGGACATGCTGGCCGCGGGTGATGCCTTCGCAGAGGGCGCCGCGCTGAGCCAGAAGTCAGAGCTGTGGGCCGACGCCGAGCAGTGCTTCACCGCCGCGGAGGCCTGGGATCAAGCGGCTCAGGCGGTGGACGAGCAAGCTCAACTGGCAGCGGAACCGAAACAGCAGGCCGAGCTTTACGCCCGCGAGAGCCAGCTCTTGAGCCGGGCTGGCGACGACTCGAGCGCGGTGCTGCGCTTGGAGCAGGCGACGGACCTCGATCCGATGAACGAAGAGTTCGCGAAGGCGCTGGAAGAGCGCTTCGAATCGGCGGACCGCTTCCCGGACCTCGCGGCGTTCTTGCTGCGCCGGGCGGACAAGCTCGAGAGCGCGTCCGCTCGTATCGAGCTCCGCAAGCGGGCGGCGACAATCCAGCGCGATACCCTCGGGGATCCAGAAGCTGCAAGGGAGAGCCTGCAGCAACTGCTGGTCGATGGGGATGACGAGGAGGCCTTGCTGATCCTTGCGGATGACGCCGCGGAGCGCGGCGAGGCAGCCGAGGCCGTCGAGTACCTCGCGAAACTCAAGCGGGTGATCGAGGACCCGGCGCGCAAGGCCGAGGTCATGCTGCGCGAAGCACGTTTACTCGCGGAAACGCTCGAGGACGTGGACGCGGCGATCGATTGCTACCAAGAGGTGCTGAACTCGGTAGACGCCGCGAACGCCGAAGCTCTGACGGCGATCGCCGATCTGGAGGAGGGCCGAGGTAACCTGGGGGCCGCTGCTGCCGCTCTGGAGAAGTACCTGGAATCCGCCGCAGAGCCAGGGCTGAAACTAGAGCTCGCTCAGCGCTTGACCGGCCTCTACGAAGGCGAGCTGGACGATCCAAAGTCCGCCGTGCGGGTGCTGGACATCGTGGTGTCCATCGAAGAAGAAGACTTCGACGCCATCGGTCGTTTGGTGGCGCTCAACGAACGCTTGGAGGACTGGCCTCGCGTTGCGGCGCACCTTCAACAGCTGATCGAGGTGGAGGGTGACGAAGAGGAGCTGAGCGAGATGACTCGGCGCCTCGCCAGCGTGCTGTTCGAAAAGTGCGAACGCGGCGACGACGCGCTCGCGGCCTTGGTCGAGGTCGCAGATCAAGGCGACGCGGCTTGCCGCGATGCTTACGTCGAACTCGGCGACCAGCTGGGCTGGAAGGGCGTCGTGGCGCAGAAGCTCGTGGAGTGGTTCGCAGAGGCGCCCGTGGGGCCGGCGCGCAACGACGCGCTTCGCAACGCGTTCAACCGTTTCGTGGAGGTTGGTCGTGACGCGGACGCGGCGGGCGTCGCCAAGGAGCTCGCTCGCACCCGGGGTGCGGACGCGGAGATGGCCGGCCAGCTCGAAGAGCTGGGCGTGAAGCTCAAGGACCTGGACGCCCTCGGTGTGGCCCATGACCTGCTGTCGTCGGACCTCAGTGGCCCCGCTCGCGCTGAAGAGCTCGTGCGTCAGTCCGAGGTGCTCAAGCAAGCGGGAGTCGCCGCCGAGGACGCGCTGCAGCACGGCGAGCAAGCGCTCGCGAGCGTCGGCCCGGAGGAGGCGGAGGACCTGCTGAGTCGTTTGGTGAGCCTGGCGGATGAACCCAAGCAGATCGTGGACCTGTACGAGCGCCAGGTCGGGCGCTGCAAGGCGCCCCAAGATCGCCTGCGTGCGTTGGCCCGCGCCGCGCAAGTCGCTTCGGAGCAAGGTGCGCCGGAACGCGCGCGAGGCTTCTTCGACTTGGCCCTGAGCGGCGGCGTCCAGGAAGAGAACCTGGATGCTCTGGAGAACGTAGCCCGCGACGCAGACGAGGCGGCCGGAACCGAGCAGGTGCGGCGTCTCCTCGCCACGGCGATGGCCGGCGGCGGCGGCGGTTCTCGGGATGGCGGACGCACGCGCTCGGCGCTCTTGCGGCGCGCGGCGAACATCGCGATGCGAGAGCTCTCGGACTCCGAGCAGGCGCTGGCTTGGCTCAAAGATTCGTTGGTCGCCCACGTCGACGACGGGGTGCTCGACGACCTCGAGTCGCTGGCGAACGAGCTGGGTGAACCGAAGCGTGCGGAGACCGTCTTGAGCGCCGCTCTGACTGAGGTGTTCGACGGCCCGCTGGTGCGCAAGCTGCTTGCGCGGCGTGCGGCGCTCCGGCGGGACCAGCTGGAAGACACTCGCGGGGCGGCGGAGGACCTCAAGCGCCTGCACGATCTGTCTCCGTCCGATCAGGCGGTGATGGACGACCTCGCGAAGCTCTACAAGGAACTCGAAGACTGGCGCGGCATGGTCCAGCTCTACGAGGATCAAATTCTGCGTGGAAAAGATCCTTCGAGTCGTGCCGAGCTAGCTCGCAAAGTCGCGCGGCTCTGGGAGGAGCGCCTCGGAGACGCCCGTGAGGCCGCGGACGCTTGGCGTCGCGTGCTGCGCATGAAGAAGGAGGACCCGGAGGCCACCGAGGGTCTGGACCGCGCCAAGAAGGGCATGCTCAACACCATCAAATCCGAGGACAAGCCGGCGGGCGAAGCGCCCAAGCCGAAGAGCGAGGTGCCCGCGAAGCCGAAGAGCGAGGTACCGCCGAAGCCGAAGAGCGCGCCCCCCGTTGCGCCGGAGGTCATCGACACCTCAGCTGCGGACGAGTTGTTGGACTTGCCTCCCGCTCACGCTGCAGTCGACGCCATCGAGGACGAGGTCACCTCGGTGAGCAAACCGGAGCACGAACCGCCTCCGCCTTCGGCCACTCTGGTCGGCGACGATGACGATGATGACGACGACCAGCCCACGGCGCCGCCGCAGATCTCCGAGGCGCAAGCCGTTGAGCAAGCAGAAGATCAGCTGCGCGCGCTGCGCCCGAAGCGTCCGGACATCTCGTTTGGAAGCGGCGACGACGAGTCGACCGTGAGCGCCGAGCTGCTCGGTGACGCCGCTCCGGCGCCCGCTGCGCTCGGATACGGCGAAGTGCCGAGCGATGCCACCGAAGTGCGTCCGGGGCTGCTCGTCGAGAATCAGGACGAAGACGACGACGATGAGGGCATGGTCGTCGATGAAGACGCGCTGCTCGTCGATGAGGACGAGCTCTTGATGGACTAGGTAAGCGTCAACTTCCGTGTGGAAAGGCTCAGCGAATCGCTGGGCCTTTCTTCTTGGAGCTTCGTACTTGCGCGTGCCTAGCGGGGGACCGCGGGCTCTGACGCGCACCCGAACAGAATGTCGATGCGAGCCTGTTCCCCGGCACCTTGGATGCGTGTGCAAGTCTGGGGGCAGACGAAGATCTTCGTGGGGCTCGCCGGGTTGTCGTAGTACCAGCCGTCGACGACGCTGCCGCACTCCGCTGCGGAGCCGACGCGTCCGAACGGCTCACCGCTGCCGCTGTTCGGAGCGAGGTACTGCATGTTGACCCGGTCTTTATCGAACATCTCGCCTTCCGGAGGGCTCGGGATCGTCCATTCGCAGGCGAGCTTCGAGTTGACCGCCACCGCCTGACCAACGCGGCTGAACACCGCCACGAAGCCTTGCTCCTGCTCGCATAGGTTGCCCTTCTCGCCGCCGGTCATATCCGCGAGGTCTCGGTAGACCGTGCCGATATTGGCGGTCAGCACCCAGGGGTCGCCTGACACGCAGCATGGATCGCTGTTGGGGTTCAAGCGGCACTGGTTCTCGCCCGGCTTGGTGAAACCGTAAATGCCGTGAAAGGTGTAGCTGGTGTAGAGCGGATCCGCGGCGCTGAGCAGAGGGGCGAAGCTCGCGTCAAAGGCCTGCGCAGTGGTCGCCGGGTTGTCATCACTGACCGCGACGACGTGCTTCGATGCACCGGGGCGCAGCATGGGTTTGTACTTCTCGAACTCCTCCAGCACGATCTGCAGGGCGTTCGAGCTGCCCACCTCGCGATTGATGTGCTTGTAGTTTGGCGCGAGCGAGTCCGCTGGACACTGCCCAGAGCCGAGGGGAGCCGGGGCGCAGATCCCGTTGCTGTCATTGCTGTCGGCGCTGATCAGGATCACGTGGTAGTCAATCCCCACGGAAGCGATGCCGTTGGCAAAGGTGTTGATCGCCGACTGAACGAAGCCTGCCTCTTCGGTCATGCTACCCGAGTTGTCGACTACGAAGATGATGTCGGCCGGCTGCAGCTTGTTCTCCGCGGTCTGGCTCACGCTCTCGCACGCGGCGTCCGAGGCGAGGCCGCCGCTCCCGCCGTTAGAGCCTCCGTCCAGGATCCCGCCGAAGCCACCTTGCGCGCTGCCGCCCTGGCTCGTGCCGCCTTGGCCGCCGCTAGCACCGCTGCCACCAGCGGAACAGCCTACCAGCGCGAACAGCGCCCCCGTGAAAAGCCAACCCTTCAACTTCGCGTCCTCCAAGCAAGTCGAGTAGCGCTGCGCGCCGCCCGATTGCAGCACTCTAGCAGGTCCGAGGGCCCCCTTCGGCGCGGGAGCACGCTGCGTGATGTTGGACTGCGCGTTGTGGGACGAGTGCGCCTCCCCCCCAAGAAATCCAGCCCAAGCTGCTACGTGCTTTTTTTAGGGGAGAGGGAGCGCTGCGCGGCTACGCGGGGGGCGTCGAGTGGAGTTGGTCAGCGTGAATGTGCGCCCAGCTGCCGAGGACCAACGGGTGGTTCCGCTCCCCGTGTCCTACCGGGACGTCGGCGTAGACCGGTACCCCCAGGCGCTCGAAGCGCTCGCGCACCACCTGCTCGGCGCTGACCCCGTAGCGCCCTGGCGGGCAACCGAGGAACTCCCCGAGCACAACGCCGCGCACGTTGGTCAGGTCTCCTGACTGAAGCAGCGCCGTCAGCATGCGATCGATGTGATAGGGCGCCTCACTGACTTCTTCTAGCAGCAGGATGCAGGGCGTTGGCAGGCTGAGTCGTCGCGCGGCGCTGTGGACGGAGAGCAGCGTCAGGTTGCCGCCGCACAGCGTGCCCTCCGCCTCACCCGCGATGACCGGCCGCAGGCGGTGCACGTCTTCCCACTCGCTGCGCTCGAGGGCGTGAAACCACTCGCGGTGCCGCGGTTGCCAAGCGCGGCCGAGTCCCGCGCAGTTGTGAGCGTGAAGCGACGCGACGCGCTGAGCGGCTGCTTCCAGGTGCATCACCGTGATGTCGCTGAAGCCCACGAGCCACTTGGGGTGACGGCGCAGGTTGCTCCAGTCCACCTCCGGGGCGATCCGACTCAGGCCGTAGCCTCCACGAGCGGCGATGATCGCGTCGACGCGTGGATCCTCGAGGGCGCTTTGGAGCTCGTCGCGGCGCCGCGCGTCGTCACCCGCGAGGAAGCCGTGGGGGTGAAACATGTCCCGGCGGAATTCGAGGCGGTAGCGCTCCGCCAGCCTAGCCAGGCCGCGCCACACCAAGGTGTGATCGAATGGACCCGAAGGTGCGACGACGCGCACCCGCGCACCGGGGCGGAGTGGTTCGGGGACCAGCCACGGCTCTGCTGCGGTTGTGCTGCCGGAGTCGCTGGCGCCCTGCATCGCGACAGCGTGCAACGGCCTGGGGCGGCTGGAAAAGTGTTTTCCCCCCAGCTTTCCCGCCACAGCGGGTAGAGTCGGTTGGGTGCCTGACTCGATGCGAGGTGTTCCCAGCTACGGCGTGCCCAGCTCTAGTGTGCCCAGCGCGGGGTCCCTCCTTCGTCACCCGTTGCTCGCGCGCCTGACCGACTTCGCGGCCCAGGACGTGATCCCCCGTGCCCAGCGCGCCTACGGCGCTGCCATGGAAGGCGTGGAAGACGCCACGGTGCGCGTCCTTGGTGACGACTTTGACGCGCGCATCGAGCAGCTGCGCGCTCGCTACCAGCGCATGGGCGGCGATCCGTTCGGCCTCGATCCCGAGACGGCCAAGCTGGCGTTGGGTATCGTCTCGATCTTTCATCGCGTCTACTTCCGTGCGGAAGTTCACGGGGTGGATAACGTGCCTTCGGGTAAGGTGCTCTTGGTGGCGAACCACTCGGGGCAGGTCCCGATCGATGGCATGATCATCGGCGCCAGCATGTTCCTCGACGGCGAGCCACCCCGGGTTATCCGCGCCATGGTGGAGAAGTGGGTCCAGACCTTGCCCTACGTCAACGTGCTGTTCCGTAGCCTGGGGCAGGTGGTGGGCGTGCCGGAGAATTGCCGGCGCCTGCTCGAGCTGGGGGAGGTGATCCTGGTGTTTCCCGAGGGAACACGGGGGATCTCGAAGCCGTTCAGCCAGCGCTACCAGCTGCAAGACTTCGGCCTGGGTTTCATGCGCTTGGCGATCGAGACGGACACTCCCATCGTACCCGTCGCCGTCGTCGGGGCCGAGGAGCAGTACGTGAATCTGGGGAACTTCAAGCTCCTGGCGCGAGCGATGGGCATGCCCGTGGCGCCCGTCGTTCCTCAGTGGTTCATCCCGGGTCTGCAGATGCCGCTGCCCACGAAGTACCGCCTCTATTTCGGGGAGCCGATGCGCTTCTCCGGGGACCCGGACGATGACGATTCGGTGATGGAAGAGAAGGTTTATCTGGTGCGTCAGACCATTCAGGCGTTGATCGATCGGGGACTGCGGGAGCGCCCCTCGGTGTTTTGGTGATCATGGCTCGCGACGAAGCGTTTGAGTCTGCCGATAGCGAGGACGATCGCCGCCAAGGCGACCGACGTCAGGCGTCTCGTCGCCTCAGCGACTCCGCGAGCTTTTTCACGGGACTGCTGGCGGACGGCCCAGTGGTCATCACCGGGATCTGTGGTCGCCTGGGGAGACGCCTCGCGCGCCAGCTCCACCGCGATCGCCACGTGATTGGGGTTGATCGGCGACCGTTCCATGACCGCCCGAAAGACATCGAGTTCCATCAGATCGATATTCGGCGCAAGAAGGCCCAGGACATCTTCCGCAACGGCGACGTCGCGGCGCTCGTACACCTGGGCGTGATGCATGATCCTCGCGGTAATAGCGAGGAGCATCACTCCTGGAACGTGACGGGCTTCCAAAAGATGCTGGAGTGGGTGAGGCGCTACAACGTGCCCAAGTTGGTGCTGATTTCTAGCGCCAACGTCTACGGGCCGCGAGCCGATAACCCTCAGTTCCTCACGGAAGAGGCGCCGCTGCTCGGGGCAGGTGCGTTCAGCGAGATCCGCGATTTGGTGGAGCTCGACATGCTCGCGCAGTCTTTCTTCTGGAAGCATCCCCAGACCGAGACGGTGGTGCTTCGGCCGACTCACATCCTTGGTACGGTACGCAACGCCCCGAGCAATTACCTGCGGCTGAAAGTGGTCCCCACGCTGATGGGCTTCGACCCGATGATTCAGGTAGTTCATCAGGACGACGTGGTCCAAGCCATCCGTTCGGCGCTGCGTCCGGGGGCGCGCGGGATCTTCAACATCGCCGGGCCCGCACCCGTGGCGCTGAGCCACGCGCTACGCACGCTGGGGCGCGCGACCTTGCCGTTGCCACACATGGTCGCGCGGCGTGGTATTGAGCGCCTGTGGAACCTTCGCATGACGTCCTTCCCGGCACCGGAGCTGGACTACATCCGCTACGTCTGCATGGTCGACGACAGTCGGGCTCGGGAAGTGCTGGGCTACGATCCACGCTTCGACCTCACGGCCACCCTCAAGGCGGTGGACGAGGAGCGCTGGGTTTGAGCGCGAGGTGGCTGAGCGCTGGGTTGGCGACGAGCGTCGCCCTGTGTGTCTGCTGTGGCTGCAACGCCCTCGGGGGTGGCGGAGATCGCGCGCCATCGCCTTCGGCGGTGACGGAGCCTGCGCCCCGCGCGTTGGGCGCCCACGCCGCCTCTGAGTTGCCGATCGATGGCGGCACCGTTGGCAGTCTGCCGACGCCGCAGGACCCGCTGGCGCCTGAGCAGGCGCCTCCCGACGCGGCGCCTGCGGTGCCGACTCCCAGCGTGCCCGACGCGGGGGTGGCGCTGTGAGGCGCGCGCTAGGTGTGGTGCTGATGCTGAGCGTGGTCACGGCCTGGAGTTGCTCAGGTCGCCGGGAGCGGCCCGCGCTGCCTGCGCCGGAGTACGAGCGCCACGACGTGGCGCCCTATGACGCAGGGAAGCCCGCGGACCCGCTGGACGACGACGCGGGCGATTGGCTGGACTACGAGGACGAGGAGAGCGACCAACCGGGGAAGCCAGCGCCTGCGAAGCCGCCTGCGAGTGCGGCCAGCGAGGCCGGCGCCACTGGGGTCACGGACGCTGGCGCTCAAGGGGCGGATGCCAGCGCTGGCGACGCGGGAGGCGGTCCCTGAAGTCCAGCGCATGCACGGAGCCCCGCCTTGAGCTAGCCTTCGCGCCCCGCGAAGCGGGAACAAGGCGCTTGAGACGGCGCGGTTGTGCGCTGAGGCGCAGGTGAGGCGAACAGCATGACGGGAGTGCGGGAACAGGCGGTCAGCGCGCGGGCGGCGGGAAGGCGCCTCGCGGCGTTGGATCGCGCCACGAAAGACGCGGCGCTACAGGCGATCGCGCGCCGTTTGCGGGACAGCGTAGCGGAGATCGGCCGTGTGAACGCCCAAGACGTCGATGCGGCGCGCCGGGCCGAGCTCAGCGCGGCGATGATCAATCGTCTCGAGATGACGCCGAAGGTGGTCGAGGCGACTGCGGCGGGAGTGGACTTCGTCGCGAGTCTTCCCGATCCAGTCGGGAGCCGAGCCGGCATGCAGCGCCTGCAGAACGGCCTCTTGATCGGTAAGCAGCGCATCCCGCTCGGAGTGATCGCGATGATCTACGAGTCGCGGCCGAACGTCACCGTGGACGCTGCGGTGCTGTGCCTCAAAGCCGGCAACGCTTGCCTGCTGCGTGGGGGGAAGGAAGCCCACCACACGAATCAGTTCCTCGGGGAACTAATCGCTGCGGCGCTCGCAGAGGTGGGCCTGCCGTCGGGGGCCGTACAGATCGTGCCCGCGACGGACCGGGAAGGGATCAAGGAGTTGCTGTCGCTGACCGGCCTGGTTGATTTGGCCATTCCTCGCGGTGGTGAGGGGTTGATCCGCTTCGTGCACGAAAACGCGCGGGTGCCCACGGTCGAGCACTACAAGGGTGTTTGCCACCTGTTCGTGGATCACGGCGCCGACCTGGAGATGGCGGTGCAGCTCGCGCTGAACGGCAAGGTGCAGCGACCTGGGGTGTGCAATGCGCTCGAGTGCGTGCTGGTGGACGCGGCAGAGGCGCCGGCGTTTCTTCCGCTGCTGGGCGAGGCCATGGGAGCTGCTGAGGTCGAGCTACGTGCTTGTGAGCGGTCACTCCTGGCGCTCCCGGCCGCTGTCGCGGCGCAGGAGTCCGACTGGGGCGCCGAGTTCCTCGAGAAGATCCTCGCGGTGCGGGTGGTGGACGGCTTCGACGCCGCGCTTGCGCACATCGAGCGCTACGGCTCGAATCACACCGAAGCCATTTGTACCCGGGACTACGGGCGGTCCCAGCGTTGGCTGCGCGAGGTGGACGCGAGCTGCGTGCTGGTGAACGCTTCGACGCGGTTCAACGATGGAGGGCAGCTGGGCCTCGGCGCCGAGATTGGGATCTCGACCAGCAAGCTGCACGCCTACGGTCCGATGGGGATCGAGAGTTTGACCACCGAGAAGTGGGTGGTTTTGGGGGAGGGCCAGGTTCGCGCCTAGCCATTGGATTGACTACTTCGCGCGGTCGCGCGAGACGCGGACGCTGTAGTGGGGCGTCCACGGGCACCGGGCTCAGTCGGAAAACTGGGCAAGACGAGAGTACTCAGTGAGCAAGATTGCAGGAATGAAGCCGGTACCGCGTCCTGTACGCGAACAGTCAGAGATGCGCTCCTCGGTGGAGCAGAGTCAAGCGCTCGCTTTGGCTGCGGCCAAGGCTGGACTCGAGAAGAAGGCCATGGGCGTCGAGATCATCGATGTCACTGGCAAGGTCGACTACGCCGATTTCTTGGTGTTGATGACCGGCCAGAGCGATCGCCATGTCGCTGCCATCGCGGACAGTGTCGATCACGAACTCGCGGCGCAGGGCAACGAAGCGATCAGCATCGAGGGCCTTCCGGCAGCGGAATGGGTGCTGATCGACTTCGTGGACGTGGTGGTGCACGTGTTCCAACGCGACTACCGCTCGGTTTATGATCTGGACGGACTGTGGATGGACGCTCGCCGCGTCCCCGTGGCGGACGACCCTGAGCGCGGTCCGACGTCAGGCCCCGTCAACGCCTGAGTTCGGGCTGCGGTGCGCTGATGCGTCACGCGTGTGCTCATCGCCCGGAAAGCGAAGTTCTTGAAGATCCGCATCGTCGCCGTCGGCAAGGTGAAGGAGCGCGATCTGCGCAACGTGCTCGACGACTACCTGGGTCGCATCCGTCGCTACGCGCCTCTGGATGAGCTGGAGCTGAAGTCGGATGCGGCCTTCTCCAAGGCGATCAAGCCGGACGAGCTGGTCATTGCCTTGGAAGTCAACGGCGAACGCCTCACCAGTGAGGCGTTCGCCCAGCGCCTGGAGCAGTGGGGGAGCCATGGCAAAGGCAACTTATGCTTCCTGATTGGCGGCGCCGAGGGGATCCCCACGGAAATTTCTCAGGTTGCCAGTCACCGCTTGAGCCTATCGAGCATGACGTTGCCGCATCGCCTCGCACGGGTGCTGCTCGCTGAGCAGATCTATCGCGGCTTCAGCATCCTGCGCGGAGAGCCTTACGCACGCGAGGACTAGCACCCACGCGTCTCAGTCTTTGGCCGCTCGCTTGTCCAGCTCTTGTACCCGCTTGCGTGTGATGACGTAGCTGATGCCGATCGACACAGCGTAGAGCACCAGCAGCGGCGCCGCGAGTAGCACCTGGCTCGTGATGTCTGGAGGCGTGAGCACCGCGGCGAGCACGAACGCGATCACGATGAAGTAGCGCCCAAAGCGGATGAGCTGCCGGTAGTTGACGATGCCAGCGATCGACAAAAAGAAGATCAGGACCGGCAGCTGAAAGGTCGCGCCGAACGCGATCAGCATGCGCGACACGAAATCCAAATAGTCGTCGACCATCACCGTGGGCTTCACCTCGAAGCCCTCAGTTCCAACCGGCCCCGCGAAGTCCAGCAAGTAGCGGAAGGCCAGGGGGAAGGCGATCTTCCAGCCGAAGAGCGCGCCACAGGTGAACAGCGTGGTCGAGCTCAACACGAACGGGATCGCGAGGCGCCGCTCGTTCGAATACAGGCCTGGCGCAATGAACGCCCAGAACTGATACAGCATCACCGGTAGAGCGAGGATGAGCCCCGCCATCACCGCCAACTTGACGTACGCGAAGAACAGCGACGCTGGAGCCGAGAAGTGCAGGCTGGCTTTCTCTCCCAGGGCGCCGGTGTTCCAGGCCTCGACAAATGGCTGTGTGAGCCAAGACAAGACCTGGACGCGGTAGATCCAAGCGACGATGGCGCCCACCAAGAATGCCAGGGCCATCTTGATGATGCGGCTTCGGAGCTCCTCGAGGTGCTCCCAGAACGTCATCGTCTGCTCTTCGGGTTCGGCGCTCATACGTTGTCTTCGCGAGCCGTGGATGCGTCTCCCTCGGGTTGCCCCGTGGAAGCGGAATCTGCGGGCGCAGGGGTTCCCTCGCCCTCGCTAGCTACTTGGTCTTCGCCGTCGTCGTCTTCGTCGTCCAGTAGCAGATCGTCGGGCAGCGCTCCGTAGCAGTCGGGGCCCTCGACCGGATTCTCGCGTGTGCGGTCGTACTCGATGGGGTCCTCGTAAGGATCGTTCGACGGTCTCGAGGTGCGCGACCGGGAGCGACCCACGGAGCTCAGGTCGCCTCGCATGATGTTGCGGAGCTCACTCAAGCCTCCGTCGATGCCCTCCTGCTTGAGGATCTCGTCGATGCCCGTCTGCTGACGCACCTGACTCGTCAGCGAGCGCACCTTCGCGATCCACTCGCCCACGGTGCGCAGCATCTTCGGGAGCTTCTGCGGACCCACGAAGACCAGCGCCACCAGGGCAATCACCAAAATCTCGGTGAACGAGATGCCGAACACGGCGGGAAGCTACCTTCAAGCGGAGGCCTGCGCTAGCTCTGTGTGCGCGGAACACTTGCAGAAATCACGCTTGGATCCTGGCTCAGCACTGAGGGAGCTACGGCTCGAGCCAAATCGGATTGCTGAAGGCGAACGGCTTGATGTTGGGCGTGAACGTGTTCGGAAGCGCTTTGGTACCCTTGACCAGCACGACGACGAAGGTCTTGCTCGGCACATCTAGCTGAATGGTTTGGTCGAAGCGCACTGGCGCCTTCTTCTCTTTCACGGTCAACCAACGCACCCTGCGGCCATCTCCGCCAATCAGCAGCTCCACACTGTCCACGCTGATCCAGGACGCAGCCGAGACTCGCACGTGGAGAGGCACTTTCCCCTCGACGGCCTGCACCGTCTCGCCTGGGCCCTTGCCGTTGACGTCGACCTCCAGCATCGGACCGCTGCTCACGGTTACCCGACCTTTACGCAAGGACTCCACAATCTCGCTCTCTGGCACGTTGAGATCCGCGACGTCGGACTTCGAGCTGGGGACGCGGATGTAGTTGCGCGGCAGCCCTGGGTCCAGGAAGAACAGGTTGTGGCTGTCGCTGTTCCCAGTACCCGTGTATCGGTAGCCCCGCCCGAGCAGCTTGATCCAGTCGAAGAGCACCTTCCTGAGTTTTGGCTCACTCATCATCTCGAGCCCGTTGAAGACCTCGAGCAGGTCGTAGTCATCGGAGTACTCGGCTTGATACTGCAGCGGGACCTGCATGCTGGTCGGGTCGAGCCGGTAGCGCGCCCAGTACCCAATCTGATCCATGCGCGGGTGATTCACCTGAATCAAGCCCTTGGGAGCGACCTTGCGCATGTCCGCGAACATGCGTTTCGGCGTGGTGTCGCGGTATTCGACGAAGTCCCCGGCTTGCATTGGAAACAAGTTGAAGTGCCCAAACAAGTTCCCCACGGTACTGACTTCTGAGCCCACCATCGTCGCGAGGGGCGTGGCCAGCAAGCCCTCCTGGCGCAGGTACGCCACGGAGGGACCGAGATCGGCCACGGTGTAGTGGTCCGTGGCGGCGGCAAGCTCCACGCCTTCGGCAGCAACCGAGATCACGCGCGTATTGCAGCCGATGTCTGAGTCCGGGCTCGGTGCTTGATGTAGATGCAGGTCAGCGCTCAACCACCCCGGCGTTGCATAGGCGCGAGGGAGCTCCCCCTTGAGTTCCACCGTCTCCTCGGATTTGACCTCGATCTTCCAGCTCTGCGCCTCACGCTCGTAACCCGCGGTGGCCCAGACTTGGTATTTACCGGGCGGTAAAGCCCGCTGGAAGTCGCCGGTCCCGCTCCACACGAAGCGGTTTGCGCCTGCCAGTCCGCCCGTGTTTCCGAAATCCGGAGACTTGGTCAGCCCAAGCCCCTGCAGGCTGAGCTTGGCCGCTAGCGGTTTGCCCGCCTCGTCGCGCACTGTCAGCTTCAGCAAGCCGGGCTTCTGCTTCGGCGGTGGGGTGTCGATCTGGATCGGATCGTACTTCAACGCGCGCTGCACGAGCACGCTCTCCCCAGGGTTCAAGGCCACGTTGCGGTAGGCAGTGCGGATCTCGCCGCTCAAACCGTTGTGGTACGAGCGCCAGCCCACCAGCATCGGCTTGCCCTCGAGCGTGGCAAGCTTCATGTCTCCGCTTGCGCCTTGGCGACCAACCCACTTCGCCTTGCCGTTGTACGTCGACTTTTGGCGCTTGCCGTCCACGAAGTAGTCGGTGTTCCCCCACTTGACCGCGTCTCCGAGGTTCAAGTGGGTGAGGCGACCACCGGAGATGTGATCGAACTTCGTGGTGATGATGATGCGGGGCTGATCGGGCTCGAGTCGGTAGCTCGTCGTCACCCGCATTCGCCCCGCGCCCAGGCTCAGCGTCGCGCTGCTCTCGATTGAATCCCCGCGGATACTCACTTTGGTGGCGACGACGTCGACTTGGTTCTTGCCATCGTGCAGCACGGTGTGCAGTTGCCAGAGCCCGTCAATGTGCGTGTGTCCACCGAGCTGCCCACCCGTCGCCCGCGCTGGCTGATTTTGCCAGAAGTCGACGAGCCAACCGTCCTTCTTCCGCACCACGAAGGTGACCTGGCCGTTGGTCTGCGCCAAATCCCCCGGAGCCGCGAATACGCGCATTTGGTCGGGCTCGAAGTCCGCGGGGATGGTGTAGCTCTTCACCACGCTCGCGACTGGAGCGGCGGATGGCGCGGCCACGCTCACGGTGTCCGGTGACGGTCGCTCGGGACGTGCCGCGGGCAGCGTCAGCAGCAGAGCGGCGACGCTGGGTGGCGTTGCGACACCGAGCCAGCGCAGTGGGCGCACCCAAGCACCCAGTCGTGGACGCAGGGGTGCATCGGAGGGCATCTGCTCAAGCATACGCTGGCGCTTGGCGGAGCACACCTCCCTACCTGCGAGATCGGCGAAAAAGACGAGAAAAGGCCGCCATGGCTTCAGGCGATGGCGGCCTCAGGCGAACTTCGAGTGAACTCGATGTGGCTGACTAACGGCTGAGCACGTTCTTCGCGATCACGAGGCGCTGGATCTGGCTCGTGCCCTCATAAATCTGGAGCACCTTCGCGTCGCGCATCAGCTTCTCCACTGGGTAATCCTTGACGTAGCCGTTGCCTCCGAAGACCTGGACTGCGTCGATGGCGGTCTGCATTGCGGCGTCGGCGCCGAACGCCTTGGCGTAACTCGAGACGATCGGATCGCGGACACCGTTGTCCAGGTTCCAGGCGGCCTTCATATAGAGCAGGCGGGTAGCTTCCGTGCGGATAGCCATTTCCGCGATCATCGCCTGGACCATCTGATGTTCGGCGATCGGTACGCCGAACGTCTTGCGCTCCTTGGCGTAGGCCACCGATTCGTCGAGGCAACGCTGCATTAGACCTGTGGCGGAAGCGGCGATGTCAGGGCGCGTCTGATTGAACGTCTCCATCGCCAGCTTGAAACCCTGGCCTGCAGGGGCAAGCAGGTTTTGCTTCTTCACGACTACTTCTTCGAAGTGGACGACAGCGGTGTCACTCGCGCGCTGGCCGAGCTTGTCCTCGTGCTTGCCCACCTTCACCCCCGGGGTGTCCCGGTCGATGATGAAGGCAGCGATGCCGCGGTGGCGCTTCGACGGATCCTCCGTCGCGAAGACGACGTAGAAGTTCGCGTGGCTCGCGTTGGTGATCCAGCACTTCTGGCCGTTCACCACGTACTCGTCACCCTTCTGCTCGAAGCGTGTCTGAAGTCCCGCTACATCGCTGCCAGCAGCCGGTTCCGTGGTGCAATAACTCGCGAGGACGGGCTCCGCTGTCAGGCGGCCCAAGTACTCGCGCTTTTGCGCGTCGTTTCCGCCAAGTTTGATGGGGGTGAGGGCCAACCCGTTGGCTAGCATGCTCGTCTGGATCCCAGTGCAGCCGTAGGCCAGCTGTTCCGTGATGAGCGTGTTCTCGAGCTCGCCCATCCCAGAGCCGCCGTACTCCGCGGGCACCGTCGGGTTGATCAAGCCAAGCTCCCAGGCCTCCTTGAACACTTCGATTGGGAAGCGACTCTCGCGATCGCACTCGGCGCTCACAGGCATGATGCGCTCACGCGTGAAGCGCTTGGCGGTATCAATGAGCGACTTGTGTTCGTCGGATAGGCTGAAATCCAGCATCGGTCTGGTTACTCCTTTGCGCGGTCCTTCAAGCGCTTGAACTCCGCGCGTACCGCGCGAGCGCCGAGGACATAGCCAATGGTGAGGCCCACGAGCAATACCCCTGGGATGTAGATCACGTGTTCGAATGTGGGTAGTTCCACGTCAATCTCCCAACTGGACGCCGCGGTGACGCCTACCGACTCGGCGGTCATGAAATCTTGGTTCCGCGCCTGGCTCAGCTGGCCGGTTTGCGTGCCAAGGCTTGTTCCAAGCGCGCCACCCGATCGTTGATGCGTTGCTGTCGCAACCAGGTCATCAGTACGAAACCGAGCAACATCGTCCACATCAGGAGATAGGCCCAGACGAGGAGCGAGCCAGCGCTCGCGCTCTCCGCGCCGCCCTGAGTAGGCACGAACTCGGTCGAGCGGTCCGCCGGAGACAAAGTGCCGCTCTTAGCGGGAGCAGCTTGGGGCTGGTTCGTGTCGGTCTGCATGATTCGGTTCGCTTCTCGGGCAGCGCGCGGTGTCGCGCAAGCGTGCGTCTAGAGTTCGTCGATGTGACCTGAGGTAATCAGTCGCTCCTCAGCGTGGCGTGCCCGAGCTTCTGATGTTTCGAGAGAGATGCGCATCCATAGCATCAGGATCCAGAGCAACGTCATCGCCAGGAACCCAATGCCTAGGGCTTCGTACATTGCCGGGTGACCCAAGCCACCACCACCCTTCGTGATCACGGTGGGGTGGTTTCCACCCCATTTCCGCACGGCATAATGCACGATGGGCAGCGTGACTGTGCCAAGCACACCGAGCGCGGCGGCAAACTTGCGCTCCGCCTCACCGTCGCCACCAAACGCCCGCAGCACCGCGATCGCGAGGTAGATCAGGACGCTGAGCATCAAGGTGGTGAGGCGAGGATCCCAGGTCCAGTACACGCCCCAGGCTTTCTTCGCCCAGAGTGGTCCGCTGACCAGCACCAACATGCCAAACACCACCGCCGTTTCCGCGCCGGCTCGCGCCCAAGCGTTGCGCCTGTCCGTCGCGCGCATGAGGTAGGCAGCGGAACCCAGGAAGCACGCGACACCTCCGAGGTACATCGCGTAGGCGGCGGGGACGTGAAAGTAGAAGATCTTCTGCGCAAGGCCCCCGGCTGCCGCTTGGGCGTCCGGCGTGCGGTTGAAGATGAAGAAGATCAGATACAGAAACACGCCCAGCGTAACGACGCAGAGCGCACTGAAGACGTGGCTCCACGGCGATGTCTTGCTAGCGGGCGGGAGAGGCTCGGCCTGCGTGGGAAGCGCGGTCGGCGGCTTGTACACGCCCTCGCTGTCGGTCGCCATGATGGGGGAATAGTACAACACGCCTGGCTTGGCCCACCGCTTTTGGCGGAAGCTGCTCGCACTGCGGCAATCCGCCGCCCGAGTGCGCTAGCGAAGCGAGGGGCATGCCCTACGCATCGCTAGGCGTCTGAGGGGCGCTCACCGCAGATCGTGCAGTGAGCGGGCCCGTCGCGCTCGAGGGACTCAAACGTCGCAGGTAGCCAGCGAGAGCATGGCCGTGATGCGCGCGCGGACGAGCTCGAACTCTTTGATTGCCACATCGATCTCCGCCTCCTGAAGGCGCCGATCCGAGTCCACCAGCTCAAAGCTCGTACCGCTTCCGTTCACGAACGCCAGGCGGCTCAAGCGTGCCGTTTCGCGCGCCAGATCACGTGTCTTGCCGGTGACCTTCAGGGTGGCGAGCGCCACTTCGACGGAGCGTCGCGCCTGGGTGACTTCGAGCCGGGCGCGTCGCTTGGCGTCATCTAGCTTTGCTTCTGCGAGCTTCATATCAGCCCGACTGACGTCTTCTCCGCCACCCCGTCGCCCGCCGTCGTAGATGGTCCACGTGAGCACCGCGCCAATCGTCCAGGTGACGTGCTCTTGGTTGATCTGACTCTCTGGCTCGAAGTAGGTCAGGCTCGAGATGGCGTCGATCGTTGGGGCAAAGCCCAGCTGCGCGCTCGTTACCCCGCGTTCGGCGACCTCCAGCTGAGCACGCGCAGCTCGCACGTCAGGTCGACTTTCAACGTTAGGTTCCGCGCGGCAACTTCCCTTGGTGTCCCGCGCGAGCGCATCGAGTTTGATCCTGGGGTTGACGCTCCAAGCTTCGGAGTCGCCAAGCGCGAGCCCGAGGGCTTCTCTTGAGCGCCGCACGCCTTCGTCGGCCGACACAATCTGGGCCCGCAGGAGGTTTACTTCTTGTTCCGCACGGAGCACGTCGACAGCGCTCGCGGATCCAAGTCTGAAGCGACGCCGATTGAGGCTCAGTGTGGACAGCGCGCTTCTCAGCGACACGCGCCGGATCTCAGCGAGTCGCTCCGCGGTGATCACGTTGACGATTGACTCGGCAACACCCGCGAGGACTTGACGCTCCACCTCCTTGGCGGACAGCTTCGCCGCCCGAATGCTGCGCTTGGTCGTGCCGTGGTCGTGCCAAGCGGCAAGTGCCAAGAGCGGCTGAGTTACGGTGACTCCAGCCTGCCAGGTGGTTGCCGGGTCGGGGATTGGAGCGTCCTGGACCAGCGCGCCGTTGCGGAAGGTCGTGCCATTTCCACGCAGCAAATGTCTCTGCACGGAAGCGTTGGCGATGATGCGGGGGTACGCCCCTGCGAGCGCCTGTCTCGAGCGGGCTGAGGCGGACTCCACCTGAGCCCGGGCTTGGCGCAAGCTCGTCGAGCGAGTGCGCACCAGCTTCAACGCTTGCTGCCACGACTTGACCGTGTGCTTCGCCGCGGGCACGGGGGCCAGCATCGGATCGTCGACTTCCGGGAGCCTAGCTGACGCCGTTTCTGCCGGTGCGGGTGTCGCTTCCGGCTTCTCAGCCCGGTCGTCGACGGGGGCCTTGGGTTGAGGATCCTTGGGTTCAGGGGCCTTGGGTTGAGCCAGTGCGCTCGTGCTTGAAGCCAGCAACGCGGCCCATAGCCAGGTCGGAAGGAGTCGTGTGATCGCGCGTCCCATAACAGCCGCTCTCCGATAGTGTCCCTCGCGCGCTGCGGGAACCCTCGATGGTCGCAAATCGTTGCTTCGCAGTGTCGGGAGCGTTGTCGGGAGCGTTGGCGGGAGCGTGCGGAGCGTTGGCGGCGACGCTAGTGCGTTTCCGCTTCGAGCGCGCTCAGAGCTGCCTGTAGCTCCTGATCCAGGTCGCTCTCCTCGTCCGCCATCAGATCCGGGGGCAAGCCGCTGACTTCTTCGCTAGCGCCGTCTTCGGGCACCGGCTGCGCTTTGGGACGCTGCCAGCGCGCGAGTAGACGCTCGATCCGGGGGCTATCTGAGCGAAACACGCCTTCGAGCACCTTTCGCGCCTCGGTCAGCCGGGATGCGCGCACCAACGCGTGGGCGTAGCTGGACGCGATCTCGTCCTCTTCTGGGGCGCTCTTGTGAGCGCGGGCCAGGTGCAGCAGCGCAGCGTGGGGCCGATTGAGTGCCACATCGAGCAAGTGGCCCAGGTTGTGGCGATACGACGCGCAGGTTGGGTGCAGCTGAATCGCGCGGGCATAGGCCCTGGCTGCGCTGCGGAAGTGCCCGAGCAGCGTGTGCGCAAGACCGAGCACTGCCCAAGCACGGTGATCGTCATCGTGTTGGAGCACGCTCTTGGCGAGCAAGGCCGCCCGCCACGGGTTGCGTTCGACCAACAGCTCGCTCAGAAACTGGCGCGCAAACACCCCAGCACGGGAGTTCGGTGCCGCGCGGGACACCAGCTTCTCCAGCATGGGCACCAACTCAATGGGCTCCAACTCCTGGGCCATAGCCCAATGGACGTCGTGGAGAAGGGTCGCTACGTCGTCCGGCTGCGCACCACTCATTAACGCTCCTTCGTAGCCTTCCGAACGCGAGCGCGCAAACGACAATCGCGCGATTCCGCGACAAACTTTGGCATCGGATCGCAGGCGGATCGCTCACGTCTGCTTTGCGTTTCACGTCGCAGAGCTGCTGCGTTATCTGCCTTGACTTGCCACGATCTTATGCTCGCGGAAATGTTAGCTGGCGGCGTCTCGGCGCGTCGCTCATCCAAGGCTTGAAACCAGCGGAACGCTCCGCTGCGCCATCCGCAAATCCGCAAAGTTGGCGCAGCGCATGAACTTGACGAAGCTCCGAAGTCGCGCTCGCTGTGTCTCGAGCGGAGCACACCTCGAAAGCTAGACCCGGTCGAGGGGAGCTTCCGAAGTGGCAGCCTTGGGCTTGGATTGTTGTTGCGGGGTTGGGCTCGTGCCACGCGGAAACGATATCGCGGGCTGGCAACAGGCTGGCGTCCGTGGGCCTTCCCGCAGGGCCTGTGCGGCGAGGTCGTCAGTCCGTTGCGAGTTCTGCGCTGGCTTCCTTGCCGGCGATGGTCGCGCCGTTCAGGGCTTCCATTGCCTGCGCCAACACACGAACCTTCACACCGACGAAGGTGTGGTCGGGGCGCACGTTCACGTGCTCTGTGTCGGCGTCGCTGAGCGATCCGCGGTCCACGAGCGTCTTGCGAAAATCGCTTGGGCGAGCTCCATCCTTGCGTCCTACGTTGACCCGGATTTCGCGGATGGAGTCCGGGTCGCCAGATCCCGCGAGCGCTACCCGAGCCTGGGGGCCTGGCGTGACCGCGGCGGTGACCGGCGTGCGCAGCGTGACGTTCGTTTCCGCAGGGTCATGTCCGCTGGTCGCGGCCTGGGCTGGCTCTGCTCGCGGCTTGGAGCCCCGGGGCGAACCGTTCTTCGGTTCGTCACCACGTTGTCCGTGCTGTGCCTCGGAGCGCTCACCGCGCTGTCGTTCAGAGCGCTCACCGCGCTGTCGTTCGGCGCGCTCTCCTCGCGGTGCGTCGGCGCGCTCGTCACGGCCACGCCGCCCGCGCCGGGGCGAGTCCGACTCCTTCGATGCGCCCGAATCGCGGGGTCGCTCCGACCTCGCCGGGCGAGGGGAGTCTTGCGCAGATGCTTCCCGTGAGCGTCGTGCCGGACGCGTGTCCTCGTCGGTCAAGCGGGCAACCAGTGATGGAGAGGCGTCTTCAACCACGTAGCCGGGCAGATCGAGGTCGTCGTCTGCGTCACTCGACTCCGCCATCAGCTCGGGGCGTGGTTCGCGTTCCTCGCGGCGCCTCTTCCGACGAGAATCGTCGCGGCTGTCGCGGCCGCGTTTGCTGTCGCGCTCGTCAGCGTCGTCTGCTGAACCGCGGCGTGCGGGCTCCTCGCGGCGTGCGGGCTCCTCGCGGCGTGCGGGCTCCTCGCGGCGTGCGGGCTCCTCGCGGCGTGCGGGCTCGCGCTTTACGGGCGGCCGCTCCGCGGCGCCTTCGGCGAGCTTCCGGGGCGGGTCCGACTGTCGCCGCGTGTTGTCCGGCAGCGTCGGCGCTGCGCCGAGATCTGGCTGCTGCTCTCCAGTGCGCGTCGAGCCGTGACCGTTTCTTCCGTTGGCCTTGCGTGGGGCGGGTTCGATGGGAGCCGGCTTAGCGGACCGCCGCGCACGAGCACCCTCCGCCTCGGCCTCTTCACGTGGCCCCAGATGATCTTGGAGAAGCATCGCTATCGCGATCTCTGCCTGGTCGTGGGTCAACAGTCGGCGGGCCAGAGCGCGGTCGCGCATCGTGACTTTGCGGGTCTCCGCGAGGCGGACCAGCCCATCCACCAGATCGAGCTCCGCTCGAGTGCGCCTCTCCGTAGCGCTGGGGAGACCGCGTTCAACGGGCGTGATGCGGTACGTCAGCTTCAACATGTACACCCCGCCGATGTCCTGGGGCGTGATCATGCTGATTGCGGTGCCGGTGCGCCCTGCGCGGCCGGTGCGCCCAGTGCGGTGGACGTAGACCTCGGTCGACTCGGGGAAGTCGTAGTTGATGACGTGGGTCAGGTGCGAGATGTCGATGCCACGCGCGGCGACGTCCGTTGCCACGAGGAAACGCAGGCGAGATTCGCGAACCGCCGCCATGACGCGTTCGCGCTCTGATTGGGACAAGTCGGCGTTGAGCCAATCGGCGTCATAGCCGGCCTGCTTGAGCTGGTGCGCGACTCGCTTGGTCTGCTCACGCGTGTTGCAGAAGATGATCGCGCTCTCGGGATTCTCCGTCTCCACGACCTGCAGAAAGTCGCCGAGTTTGTCGCCCGCCGCGAGGTAGGTGAAGTGCTGAATCGACAGCGCGCCGATCTCGTCACCGCTGAGGGTGATGAAGCTTGGATCGCGCAAGCGGTCTTCCGCCATCCGCACCACGTCTCGGGGCACCGTGGCACTGAACAACAAAGTGTGCAGCGTCTTGGGTAACGCCTCGAGCACCTCGTTGATCTGCGGCAAGAAGCCCATCGAGAGCATCTCGTCGCTCTCGTCCAGTACCAGCACGCGAATCCGCGCGGGATCCAGGGTGCCCCTTCGCAGATGGTCGAGCACGCGTCCCGGGGTGCCCACGAGGATCTGAGCGCCTGCTGAGATCTCGTCGATCTGGCGCTGCATCGGCGCACCGCCGTACACGCTGACGACCTTCAGGTCCCGGTACTTACCGAGTGCCGAGATCTCCTTGGCGACTTGGAGAGCCAACTCACGGGTGGGACACAGCACCATGGCTTGAACCGCGCCCACGTCTGGCTTGACCAGGCCGTCGACCAGCGGGAGGCCGAACGCTGCGGTCTTGCCGGTCCCGGTACGAGCCTGGACCACCAGGTCGCGGCCCTTCTTCGCGGGTTCGTAGATCGCCCGTTGAACGGGGGTAGGGTTGATGTAGCCAAGCTCATCGACGGCCTTGCGCACCTCGTTGGAGAGGCGCAGCACGTCGAAGGTCGGTTGAATTTCGGTATCAGTCTCAGGCACGGCGCGCGGTGCTTATAGCGCTTTTCACGCCCGTGCAGGCCCGAACAAACAAGCTTTCTTTCAGCCAAAACCACTGGAGGCCCGGCGGCACTGGACTAGTCGGCTGGAGTTTGCGGCTTGAAGGTCGCCTCCAGGGATTTCACCCGACGGCGCAATCCCGCCAGATCTCCCGCCTCGTTCCGCACCGCGTGCTCTTCGGCGTAACGCAGCTGGTCGACCAGTTCGAGAGCCTTCAGAGCCTCGGGATCGCCTTGACAGAGCCTGCTGACGCTCGCTCGACGCTGCCAAGCTGGTCCGAGCGCTTGCCGAAAGCGTGTGACCGCTTCTCGCTCCCCGCCCGTCTCCTCCGCGGCGGCTCGCCGGGCGCTCCTCACCCCTGAGATCAAGTCGTGCAGCCCTTCACGGCAGCTGGCAGCGGCCTCCTCTTCGGGAGGAAACCAAACAGTTGCAAGGATTTGCACGGTGCAGACCGCAGTGAAGCCGGCTACGACGACGCCGTAGATCAGGAGCGAGATGCGCCGGCCGAGGCGCCGGCCTCGCTCTCGTCGGGCGTCCTGCTCAGGTGCGGTCACGCCGCCCACATAGCACAGCCCACAAAGGGTCAGGATTCTTCTGCTACCCACCCGATTGACCCGAGGGGGGGAGCGGCCTAAGCTTTCACGGCTGTTTGAAACTATCGAAACCGATGAATCTCACCGGGATTAGCCTCGAATCGGGCCTAGGTGCCCTCTCTGACTCCGCCGCAGGACTGCCTCCAAGCGACGCCGCCGAGCGGCTGCGTCGTCGGCTCGCCGCGGTGCACTCTCTGATCGGAGACGATCTGGCCCGCGTGGAGAAGCTACTCCACGATCGCGCGCAGGACGGCCCGGAGCCCGGCGATGCCGCCGCGGCCCACCTGGTGTGTCAGGGCGGTAAGCGGGTTCGCCCCATGGCACTGCTGCTGAGTGCGGCCTGCTTCGGTGAGGTGCCCGCGTGTGCGCGGGAACTGGCTGCCGTCGCCGAGCTGATTCACTCCGCGACGTTGCTCCATGATGACGTCGTCGATGAAGGCACCGAGCGGCGAGGCGTCCCTGCCTCGCGGGTGCTGCACGGCAACGCCGTTAGCGTGCTGTCCGGTGATTTGCTGCTGGTTCATGCCCTCGACATGACTCAGCGAGCTGCCCCTGACGTGCTCCCGGATCTGATCGCGACGCTGCGTGCCCTCGTGTCGGGTGAGATCATCCAACTGCGTGGTCGCCGCACCCTCGACACCAGCGCGGAGTCGTACGAACTAATTCTACGCGGAAAAACTGCGTCGCTGTTTGCGTGGGCGACCTCGGTAGGTGCGCGCGTGGCGGGAGCAACGACCCAGCAAGAGGCACAGCTGCGCGTCTTCGGTGAAGGCGTGGGCATTGCTTTTCAGCTGGTGGATGACACCCTGGACTACACCAGCGAAGAGACGGGAAAGACGCTGTTCGCCGACCTCCGGGAGGGCAAGCTGACGCTGCCTCTGGTGCTAGCGGCCGAGCAGCGCCCCGAGCTGCTGCACGACCTCCGCGCGATCCACGCGGGGGATTTGGACCCCATTGAGCGCGTGCGTCGGGCGGTGCTCGACAGCGGCGCTTGCGAGCTCGCTCGCGCCCGCGCACGGGAGACCACCGAGACAGCGATTTCGGCGCTACGCTCTGTACCCGAGACGCCTGCGCGGCAACTGCTTGAAGGCGTCGCACGGCAACTCACCACCCGGACGGCATGAGCGAGGAGAAGCAGCACGAGAGCACCCCGCTGTGGCGCAGCGAGATCTTAGTCAGTGAACTCGTTGGCCGCCTGATCGAGTTTTGGGGGTTCAAGCGCAACATGGGTCGCGTGTGGGCGATCCTCTATCTGTCGCCTGGCCCGCTCTCCGCTCAAGACCTCCGGGACGCGCTGCAGCTGTCCGCGGGCGCGGTGAGCATGACACTCAACGACCTCGGGCGCTGGGGCGTGGTGCGGCGGGTCTGGGTGCCGGGTGAGCGCCGCGACTATTTCACCGCGGAAGTACAAATCTGGAAGATGATTTCCCGCGTGTTCGCGGAGCGCGAAGGCGGGGAGATCCGCCACGCGATCGAGGCACTCGAGGAGGCGCTGGTCGCGCTCGAGCCGCACCTCTCGGCGAAGGACACGCAAGAGCGAGAGCGTGCGGAGCTGCAGCGCACTCGGGTGCTCGCCCTGCTGGGCGTGGCGAAGATTGGTCGCCAGCTCCTGGACACCCTCGTGTCCACCGCGAAGGTGAACGCAGAGCCGCTCAGTCGCTTGGAGCTCGCGCCCCCCGACGATCAGACCGGCGACGCGGGCGCGGGTTAGTCGACGCAGCGATGGGTCGGATCTTGGCGCTCGATGAACAGCGCAGTGATTTCTCGGTCGAGCGCCGCTGTGAGTTCGCTCTCGATGTGCTCGAGGGCGCCAGCCAAGCGCTCGAGGTTGCGCTGGTACACGAACAGGCGCGCCTGATCTGCGGGGAGACCATCCGGCCCTGCAACGGCGTCCAGCAACAACAGCGCGCGGGGATCGACGCCGTCCACCACGACCTCGACGCCAGGCACGTCCGAGACGTAGATGTGATTCTCATCCACGAACGCGCGGAGCTTCGGATCCAGCGCCGCCACGGCCTGTCGCACGCTATGACTGAACGTGTCAGGTGTCAGCGACCAAGAGGGCGTCGGTAGCTCCAGGTCGAGTTCCCGTGAGCGCAGGAAGGCGAGCGTCGCACCGCTCGTGTCTCCACGCTCATCGCGTACCAGGCCGAGGTAGTAGAACGCTTCGGGGTTCTTGGGGCTGTCCTTGACGGCTTGCTCGACGAGCGGCGCCGCGCGCTCGATCTCGCCCACCTCGTAGAGTGCGCGCCCCACCAGAAAGGTGTGGTTCGGGTTCTCGAACGGTCCCTCGGGGAAACGCGCGCACAACTCGCGAGCGCGTTCGATCTCGTTCAGGCCGAGTAGCGCGTCGAACTTGAGCAGCAAGGTGTCGACGATCTCGTCGTCGTTCTGCGCCAGATCGAGCGCCTGATCGCACAGCGACAGCGCCTCTTCGAACTCACCCAGCGGGTGAATGTACACCTCCGCGGCGTTCAGCATTGCCTCGAGGTAGCCGTCGTCCAGCGCGATCGCCTGGCGGTAGTACTCGACCGCCTCTTCGAAGTCGCCCTGAAGCGCGCCCACGTAGCCAAGCAAGTTGTAGGCTTCCGGCGATTGGTTATCGAGCTCCAGGGCTCGCCGGGCGCTTTGTTCGGCGCCGCGAGAGTCGCCACGCTGGACGAGGTCCCAGCCGCGGTCGAGATGTGCGGAAAACTGATCCATCTAAGGTCTGGCTAGATGGTCCGGGCCGCGTCTCGAGTCAAGCGGCCCTAGACCCGGGTAACTGAGCGCTGTCAGAGCGCGCCCTGGATTGTAACGACCGGTCCGGACGGCAGTTAAGCGCTACTCGTGGACGCGGACGCGACTTCCTGGGCGATCGTCCGTCGCCCACACCCCGTGCCAGCCCTTGGGCAACTGCGGATCCGTGAAGAGGAACACCCATTTTGCGTCGAGCGGCGACAAGTTCACGCAGCCGTGGCTCATCTTGATGCCGTAGTTGCTGTGCCAGAACGCCGCGTGCAGCGCGTAGGAGCCCTTGTAGTACATCACGTACGGGACATCCTCGATGGAGTAGGGCAGGTCCCCTGCTGCCGTGCCGTCGCCGTCCATGGTCGTGGTGACGTGCTTCTCGCGGATCCTGAACTCACCAGGCGGGGTGCTGTGGTCCTTCGACTTTACGCTGGACGTCTTGCCGCTCGAGACCAGCGTCGCGTACATCGGCGTGCTGCCCTTGTAGGCGACTAGCGTCTGCTCCTTGAGGTTCACGTCGATCCAGCGCTCGTCCGGCTTGAGA